>NZ_JAGINX010000001.1:336822-673645 GCF_017876395.1 Nesterenkonia lacusekhoensis
GGGAACCGTTTCCAGCTGACCGCTGCTCACCGGAGGCGTCCTCCAGGCGCTCGGAGATCGCGCGCAGCTGATCGATGGTGGCCGAACTGGTGAATTGAGCGGCGCCCAGCTGTTCGATGAAATGGCCCCGCCGGATCTGTCCGGCCTCCTCCGCCGCGGCCAGGACCTTATAGACCGCGGCGAAACCACCGGCCAGCGGCCCCTCGCCAGCGGCTTCCTTGGGGCTGCGGCCGGTCCGCTGCTCACTGATCACCGAGCCGCGGGTGACCACTCCGTAGCGGTCCAGCAGGATCTCCGCCTGGGTATGGGACGCCACTGTGGGAGCCGTCTCCGCAGCAGGCGGCAGCGACCAGCGGCCTCCGACGCCGACTTCGGCGCCTGTGCTCGAGGCCTCAGCGCCGAGCCGTCCCCGGTGGGCCTGCACCGACTGCCGCAGCGCCATCCGACGTGAGGCATGCCGGCTGCGCGACGGCCTGGGCTTCTGCCGGTGCGCCGTGCTGCCGGAGGCCAGGAAGCTGCGCACCGGGGCGAAGCTGTCCGGGATGACCCGGCCCTCCCAGAACAGCTCCCACAGAGCATCAGCAGTCTGCTGAGCTGAGGTGCTCACACCGTCGCGGACCAGCTGGTCATGCAGAGCGTCGGCGAACCAGGCACCTCCGCGCCCCAACGTCTCCACGACGGCCTGGCGCAGCGAACCCTCCTCCTCGCCCTGGGCGGGAGCAGGTCTCAGCAGCGTCTCCGCATCCTCCCGCGGGGCGAAGGCCACCCAGCCGTCATGGCCGGTGAGCGCACCACGGCCCAAAGCCACCACCTCACCGGAGGCCAACAGCTCATCCAACATGCCGGGCCGATAGTCGGGAAGCCGTGCCGGAAGGATGAAGGACTCCCAGGCACTGGCCGGTGCCGCCGCCCCGGAGAGCTGGGAGAGCACCGCACTCAGATCGGCCGCACGCAGATCAGCGGAACCGGCGTCGTCGTCTGCTTCAGCCACTCCCTGCCACTGCAGCAGGAACTGGGCGTAGGCCCGCACCGGGACCGGCTCCACCTCGGCTCGCAGGGCGGCCAGCGAGCGACGCCGGATCCGACGCAGCATCTCCACCTCGCACCATTCGGTCTCCTCGCCCGCCGGCAGACCCTCAGGGCGGAAGAGGCCCTCCACCACCCGGTGCTCCTCGGTCAGGCGGCGCAGCGCATCGGCCACCACGGCCCGGCCCAGCCCCAGGGCGCGGGCGGCAGCCCCTATGGTGAAAGGCCCGTGGGTGCGGGCGAAGCGGCCCACCAGATCGCCCAGCGGATCGGCCACCGGGTCCAGGAAGGTCTGCGGGATCCCGGGAGGAAGCGGCACGCCGAGCCCATCGCGGAGACGAGCTGCATCCTCCACCGCGGCATAGGCCGGCTGTCCCTGCCAGGAGACTCGGAACGCGCGCTGGGAGGAGACCAGCTGCTCGGCCCAGGCCTCCGCCTCCGGCACAGACGCATGGGCTGCTGCCTCAGCGTCAGCGGCCTGGCCGTCGGCCTCTTGGCTGCCCGCCTCCCCGCCGTCGATCTCCTCGGCCTCGGCCTCGTGAGCAGGACTGTGCGGAGACTCCAGACGCTGTGCCAGCTGTTCAGATGTCAGTGGGCCCAGCAGCCGCAGCAGATCCGCCACCGATTCTGCGGCGCGGTCCTCCCCACGAGCCCCGGGGGAGGTGGGAAGCCGCCGGGCGGGGCTCAGCCGCTGGACGTGAGCCTCGGCCTCGTCGATGATCTGCTGGTCCAGGAACTCGCGCAGCTCCACTCGGCCCAAAAGCTCGCCCAGCAGCTCCGGGTCCACCGACAGGGCGGCGGCCCGGCGCTCGGCCAACGGAGAATCGCCCTCGTAGAGGTACTGGGCGATGTAGCCGAAGAGGATGGACTGGGCGAAGGGGGAGGGCCGGTGCGTGGTCGCCTCCACCAGGGTGATCTGCCGCTGAGAGATCCCGCGGGTCAGCTCCAGCAGCGCGTCCATGTCATAGACGTCCTGGAGGACCTCGCGCATAGCCTCCATGATCATGGGGAAGTCGGGGTAGCCCGCGGCGACCTCCAACAGCTGGGAGGACCGCTGACGCTGCTGCCACAGCGGAGTGCGCTGGCCAGGGTTCTGCCGCGGCAGCAGCAGGGCCCGCGCCGAGGCCTCGCGGAATCGTCCGGAGAAGAGCGCGCTGGCGCTGACCTGTGAGGTCACCAGCTCCTCCAGCTCCTCCGGCTCAAAGCGGAACAGCTCGGCCCCGGGCGGCTCCTCATCCATCATGGGGACCCGCAGCACGATCCCGTCGTCGCTGGCCATGGCAGCCCCGTCGAGCCCATAGCGCTCATGCAGGCGTTCACCCACGGCCAGTGCCCAGGGCGCGTGGACCTGCAGACCGTAGGGGGAGTGCAGGATGATCCGCCAGTCGCCCAGCTCATCGCGGGTCCGCTCCACGACCAGACGGCGGTCCGTGGGCAGCGCCCCGGTGGCCTCCTGCTGATCGGCCAGGTACCGGACCAGGTTCTCCCGGGCCCACTGGTCCATGCCCAGGCGCTGCAGCCGCTGCTGGACGGCCTCCTCCTGCCCGCCGGCGTGGACTTCGCGGACAAAGGCGCCCAGGGCACGGCCCAGTTCGGCGGGACGGCCCAGCCCGTCGCCGCGCCAGAACGGCAGGCTGGCCGGCTGACCGAAGGCAGGGGAGACCAGCACACGATCGAAGGTGATCTCCTCGATCCGCCAGCTGCTGGTGCCCAGCGCGAAGACATCGCCCACCCGGGACTCGTAGACCATCTCCTCATCCAGCTCGCCCACACGGCGGCCTCCGGTGCGGGCAGAGCCTGACACGGCCCCGGTGCCTTCCCCGCTCTCCTCTGAGCCCACCAGGTAGACCCCGAAGAGCCCTCGGTCCGGGATGGTCCCTCCGGAGGTGACGGCCAGGCGCTGGGCCCCGGGGCGTCCGCTCAGGGTGCCGGCGTCGCGGTCCCAGATGATCCGGGGCCGCAGATCGGCGAAACGGTCGGAGGGGTACTTCCCGGCCAGCAGGTCCAAGACCGACTCATAGGCTGAGCGCGGCAGCGAGGCGAAGGGGGCCGAACGGCGCAGCGTCTCGAACCACTCCTCGACGTCCAGACACTCCAGAGCCGAGGCGGCGATGGTCTGCTGGGCCAGGATGTCCAACGGGTTCTTGGGGATGTGCAGGGCTTCGATGTGCCCGGAGAGCATGCGTTCCACCACGACGGCGGTGCTCACCAGATCCCCGCGGTGCTTGGGGAAGAACCAGCCCACGGAGACCTCGCCCACCTGGTGCCCGGCGCGGCCGATCCTCTGCAGGCCCGCCGAGACGGCGTGTGGGGCCTCCACCTGGACGACGAGGTCCACCGCGCCCATGTCGATGCCCAGCTCCAGCGAGGAGGTGGCGACCACGCATCTCAGCCGCCCTGACTTGAGATCCTCTTCGATCAGCGCGCGCTGCTCCTTGGACACGGAGCCGTGATGGGCGCGGGCGAGCTCAGCGGGCTCTGCAGGATCGGCCTCCCCGGCGTGGGCGGCGTCGGGCTCAGCAGCACTGCCGGTCTTCTCCGCCCAGATCTCGTTGAGCCGGCCGGTGAGCTTCTCCGCCAGGCGTCGGGAGTTCACAAACACGATCGTGGAGCGCCGCTGGGCCACCAGATCCACCACTTTGTGCTCCACATGGGGCCAGATCGAGGGCTGGACACCTTCGGTGTCCGGCCCTTCAATCGCCTCGGGAGACCTCTGCGCAAGCTCCGGGTCTCCGCTCGGCTCAATCGGTCCCGCAACGGCTGTCGGGGAGGCGAGGTCCTCCACCGGGACGGAGACGGTGATGTCCCATTCCTTCTGGGACTCCGGCGCGACGACCTCCACCGGCTGTCGTCCGCCCAGGAACCTGGCCACCTCGTCCCGGGGCTCCACCGTGGCCGAGAGCCCGATCCGTTGAGCCGTGGGGTTCCCGGCGTCGCGCAGCATGGAGTCCAGCCGTTCCAGGGAGACTGCCAGATGCGCGCCGCGTTTGGTGCCGGCCAGGGCATGGACCTCATCGACGATCACCGTCTCCACCTCAGCCAGAGTCTCCCGGGCCTGAGAGGTCAGCATCAGATACAGCGACTCCGGCGTGGTGATCAGGATATGGGGCGGTGTCCGCACCAGGTCGCGCCGCTGCTTGGCGCTGGTGTCTCCGGTGCGCACCCCTACGCTGATATGCGGGGGCTCAGGGAGCGAGCCGGCGTCGTCGGTGTGCCCGCGCTCGCCGGCAAACCGCCGAACCGTGTGCCCGATGCCGACCAGAGGGCTGCGCAGATTGCGCTCGATGTCCACACCCAGGGCCTTCAGCGGGGAGATGTAGAGGACTGTGGTCTTTGCGGCCTCCGGAGGGCAGGAGAAGAGCCGGTCGATGGACCAGAGGAAGGCCGAGAGCGTCTTGCCGGAGCCGGTGGGAGCGATCACCAGGGCGTTCTTCCCCTGGGCGACGGCATGCCAGGCGCCCTCCTGAGCGTCGGTGGGGGAGCCGAAGGAGGCCCGGAACCACTCGCGCGTCGCCTCAGAGAACTGGTCGAGTCCGGTCACATTCCCACTCTAGTCGGCTGTCCGGACACGCTCCTGTGACCGCACGACCCACGCTCCGGTGACAGCACAGCCGCCGGGTTCAGCGGGCGGAGCTCAGCGGGCGTAGGGCAGCAGGTCCTCACGCCGCAGCGGCCGATTGAACAGCGGGCCGTCAGGCTCCATCACCCGTCCGGCGGCCAACGGCCCCAGCGAGACCGGGTCGAAGCCCATGCGCACCAGCAGCCCCATGACCAGCCCGCGGGCCTGGTCGTCATCGGCCGCCACTGCCAGGGCTCGGCGCTGTGTCATGGGCAGGTCCCGGCCGGCGGCGTCGTCGAGGTCCGAGTGGGCGATGTGGTTCAGCGCCTTCACCGTCCGGGCCGGGCTGAAGTGCCCGGCGATGGCCATGGAGCTGGGCAGCTGTTCGGTGACCGCCGCCTCCAGCCAGCCCGGCAGCGGCTCGCGCTCGCCGGAGTAGGTCCAGGTGTTGGTGGCATCGATCAGAATGGACTCGCCGATCCACGCCGGATCCACCTCGTCCAGCTCCTCCTGCGGCACCGCGAGGATCACGATCCCGGGACCGTTGCGCCGGGTGCGCTCTGCGATCTGCTCCGGCGCCACCGGCTCGGCCCCCGGGGCGTAGATCTTCAGGTGGTGCTGCAGCGCCTTCGGCGGGCGGGTGGAACAGATGTCGACGCCGACGTCGGCGGCCAGCAGAGTGCGGGCGAAGGCGGTGCCTGCCCGGCCGGCCCCGAGGATCCCGACGACGGGCGGGGAGGCGGTGCGCGGTGCGGTGTTCTGCTCAGACATGGTGGTAGGGCCTTCCTGCGCTGATCTCCTGGGCTCGGTAGACCTGTTCGGCCAGGATCATCCGCACCAACTGATGCGGGAAGACCAGCTGGGAGAGCGACCAGGTGAAGTCCGCCCGGGCGTGCATCTCGGCGTTGACACCGTAGGCTCCGCCGATCACCACGGTCACGGAGCGGCCCGAGTCGAACTGGCCCTGCAGGTGCGTGGCCAGGGCGGGGGAGCTGATGTTCTTCCCACGCTCATCCAGCAGCACCACATGCTCATCAGCCTTGACGGCGCCCAGGATGCGTCCGGACTCCTCGTCACGGGCGGCCTCGCCTTCGCGGGAAGAGTGGGGGAGGAGCTTCCACTGCAGGTCATAGGGCTTGCGCAGGCGCTGGGTGTAGCGGTCGATGCCGTCCACGGCCCATTTCTCGTGCTTCTTGCCGATGGCCAGGACGGTGATGCTCATGGGGACGACTCTACCGGGGCCGGGGCCGGGGTCCATGATGGACTAACCTGTTCCACGGATGTGAACGAAAACTCACGATAGGTGGCAGTTTGAGCCCGACCAACAGACGGATCAGCAGCGTGTTTCAGCAGGTCATCGACCGCAACCCCGGGGAGACGGAGTTTCACCAGGCGGTCAAGGAGGTCTTCGACTCTCTGGGGCCGGTGCTGACGAAGTTTCCCGAGTACACCGACGAATCGATCCTGGAGCGCATCTGCGAGCCGGAGCGCCAGATCATCTTCCGCGTCCCGTGGACCGATGACCAGGGCAGAGTCCAGATCAATCGCGGGTTCCGAGTGCAGTTCAATTCGGCGCTGGGTCCCTATAAGGGAGGCCTGCGCTTCCACCCGACCGTGTTGGCGGGGACTGTGAAGTTCCTGGGCTTCGAACAGATCTTCAAGAATGCCCTGACCGGCCTGCCCATCGGCGGCGGAAAGGGCGGCAGCGACTTCGATCCCAAGGGACGCAGCGACGGAGAGATCATGCGTTTCTGCCAGTCCTTCATGACAGAGGCATACCGCCATCTGGGCGATCGCGTCGACGTCCCGGCAGGTGACATCGGGGTGGGCCGGCGCGAGATCGGTTATCTCTTCGGGCAGTACAAGCGGATCAGCAACCGTTACGAGTCCGGCGTCCTCACCGGTAAGGGCATCACCTGGGGCGGATCGTTGGTCCGCACCGAGGCCACCGGCTACGGCACGGTCTACTTCACCGAACACATGCTCCGCACCCGGGAGCGGTCCCTCGACGGTGCGAAGGTGCTGGTCTCCGGATCCGGCAACGTGGCTCTGTATGCGATCGAAAAGGTCCAGGAGCTCGGCGGCACAGTCGTAGGTGCCTCGGACTCCTCAGGCTCGGTCTACGATCCTCACGGCGTCGACATCAACCTTCTCCGAGAGGTCAAGGAGGTCCGCCGGGCGCGGATCACTGAGTACGCCGAGGCGCGCCCCCAGGCGGAGTTCATCCCGGACCAACGGGTGTGGGCCGTCGCGGAGAAGACCGCGGTGGACGTGGCGCTTCCCTGCGCCACTCAGAACGAGCTGACCACGGAAGACGCTGAGCTGCTGGTTCGAGCCGGAACTGCGGCGGTGGCCGAAGGCGCGAATATGCCCACCACTCCGGAAGCGATCCGTCTGCTGCGTGAGGCCGGGGTGCTCTTCGGCCCGGGCAAAGCGGCCAACGCCGGAGGTGTGGCCACGTCGGCCCTGGAGATGCAGCAGAACGCCACCCGGGACACGTGGTCATTCGAGTACACCGAGCAGCGGCTGGCGGAGATCATGGAGAACGTGCATGATCGCTGTGCCGCGACGGCTGAGGAGTACGGGGTGCCGGGAGACTACGTCTCCGGGGCGAACATCGCCGGTTTCACCCAGGTGGCCGACGCGATGATCGCACAAGGCGTGATCTGAGCCCCACCGGTCCTTCTGGAGATATTAAGAGCCCCACGTGCACCTGCCAGAGCCCACCTACCCTTGCTACCTTCCGGTCCTGGGGGAGTTCAGCAGGATGACACCACACGTGGGGCCGCAGACCATCGTATCGTGTGCCCCGGTCAGAAGGCGAACTGGTCGCCCAGCCCCATGGTGCCGGGGCTCAGCACCGTGGCGAACAGCCCGAAGGAGGGTTCTCCGCGCTCATTGAGCGGTCGCTCCGCGGCCAGCGTCCGCAGCAGATCGCCGTCGCGCCGGCCGGTCACCGGATCGATGTCGATCACTGCACACCGCGGCACCGGGGCGCCCAGCAGAAGCCGAGCCGTCCCGACGTCGACCTCCCGCCCCTGCCAGGACTCCTCGGCGAACGCAGAGGCGGAGTCAGCGCCCGCGCCGAGCACTGCCGTGGGGCGGAACCGGTGCCACAGGTGATCCTCCTGCGGCAGTTCAGAAGCTGCCTGGAGAGCCTGGAGGGAGGCTTCATGCAGCAGGGTGACCTGCCCGCCGTAGACCACCTCGCCCCGCGGGGCGCGGGCCAGCAGGACCTCGCGGCCCAGGTGCTCGGAGAACAGCTCCGAGACCTGACCGGGCAGGGTCCGGACAGTGACCTCCCGGCCCCAGTAGTCCACCCTCATGTGGGGCTCGGCGGCGGTGTGGGCCGCCGCGCCGGCGTCGGGAGCGGGGTCAGCAGCGATGGCCTGCGCCCCGCAGGGGGCTGTCACCCGCAGCCCGACCGGCGTGAGCTCTGCGGCGATCTCCAGCAGCTGCGGGTGCTGCACCGTGCGCAGGACACGGCCGGTCTGCGGGTCCACCAGGCAGAATTGCCGATCGCCCACCGGACCCCGGGCGTCTACGGTGACGCGCTCATGGGGCAGGTGCCGAGTGCCTTTCATCGGAGAGAGCCCCAGGCGGGTCACGCACAGGTCCGCCGTCGGGCCGTCGTCCGTCAGGTGCGTGCTCATCGCCGGACCTCATCGATGCCTCGGGCGGCCAATGCTCGTCCGGTGTCCCGGGCGTAGTCCACAGAGCCGGTCAGCAGGGGGACGGTCCGGGCGCGGATGCTGCGCTCCAGCCCTCGGGCCTGCGTCTGACGGTGGGCCAGATGCGCCAGATCTGCCAGATAGGGGATCGCTCGCAGCATGACCAGTCCGGCCAGCGCGATGCGCCCCGGGGACAGACCCACCCAGCGCAGCGGCAGCACCAGCGTCCGGAAGACTCCGAGCAGGTCGTGCGGGCGGGTGGTCAGGATCAGCAGCTGGGCTCCCAGCAGGCAGGCGATGATCCGGCTGAGCACCTCCCCGGCGCCGGCCAGATCGTTGAAGACCAGCTGGGCGGCCAGTACGGCGGCCAGCAGCAGCCAGATCCTGCGCAGCAGCCGCAGCATGCGGGAGGCGGGGACGCCCGCGGTCGCGCCCAGGGCCAGCACCCCGACGGCGACGCCGAGGCTCACCGTGGGCGAGCGTAGGAACAGCACCGTCACCGTCACCGCCGCCAGCACAGCCACCTTCGCCCAAGCCGGGGTGCGATGGAGGAATCCGTCGCCGACGGCGGTGCGGCCGAAGACCTGGTCCCGGGGGCGCAGCGGCCGGGGGCGGCGTCGGCTCATCCGGCGGCTCGCTCTCGGGCCATGCTGCGATAGGTCTCGATCACCGACTGTGGGGCGCCGTCGGTCCGGAGTCCGCCGTCGTCGATGAGCAGGCAGCGGTCAGCTTGGGCGGCCAGCTGAAGATCATGGGTCGCCGTGATGATCTGCAGGCCCTTCTGAGTGGCCAGCTGGTCCAGGATCCCGGTGAAGCGCTGGGCGTTGACCAGGTCCAACAGTGTGGTGGGCTCGTCCAGCACCACGATCGCCGGCTCCAGCACCAGCACAGTGGCCAGGGCCACCAGCTGCTGCTGACCTCCGGAGAGCTCGTGGGAGCTGCGGTCGGCCAGCTCCCCGATCCCCAGCTCTGCCAAGCAGGAGGCGGCCAGTCGGCGTCGTCGTGCCCGATCGCGGACGGTGCGCTGCAGAGAGAGCTCCACATCCTCCTGCGGAGTGGGCATGACCAGCTGGGCGGCCGGATTGGAGAAGACGAAGCCCACCTGCCGCCGCACCTCGCGGCCCTGCTCGATGGTGTCCATGCCGCCGACGGTCACCCAGCCTTCGGTGGGTTCGACCAGCCCGTTGAACAGCTGCAGCAGGGTGGACTTGCCGCCGCCGTTGGGGCCGATGACGCTGATCCGGCGCTCCGGGAGCTCCAGGGCGGGGACCGTCAGCAGCTCGCGCTCCCCGGCGCGGACGCGCACCGACTCGAGCTGGATCCCTGGGGCGGGGCGTGTCACCGGCGTGCCAGCAGAGTGGGGTAGGTGCGATGGAGCAGGGCGGCCGCTCCGGCGCCTGCCAAGGATTTGGCCAGATCGCCGGGCCAGAACACGATGTCCATGAGGAAGGCCTCCTGCAGGCTGACGTCCAAGGTGAAGCTCATGCCCAGGATGCCCAGCGGGTGGGTGGCGAAGACGCTGCCCGCGGCCGCTGCGCAGAACAGCAGCGGGATCCACCAGCGGGGCGGGGATCGGCGCAGAACGGCACGAGCCAGCAGCCCGGTGATCAGTGCGGTCAGCGGGAAGGAGAGCAGGTAGCCGGCTGAGGGGCCGGCCAATACGCCGAGGCCCCCGGAGAAGCCGGCGAAGATCGGCAGGCCCAGCAGGCCCAGGGAGACGTAGAGCCCGGCTGCCGCCATTCCGCGCCAGGGGCCCAGGGCCAGGCCGGCCAGTGCCACGCCGAGAGTCTGCAGGGTGATCGGCACTCCCGCCCCTCCCACTGGGATGGGCGGAGCGAAGGCCAGCACGGCGATCAGCGCGGCGAAGACTCCGGTCAGGGCGATGTCTACAGTCCGGTGCGCGCTCTGAGCGTTGTGGCGGCGCAGGGTAGAGGCGGTCATAAAGGGTATCCAACCGGATTTTTGAACAGTGTTCAAACTACTCGCGGGTATGGGTATGGGTGTGCGGTCGCGGGGCAGCTGCTGGCCGGCTGGCGCGATTCTCGGCGGCGGCGCGGCTCTGTGTCTGTGGCCCTCGATAGGCTGGTCCGGTGAGCAGCAGATACTTCGATCGGAACCTCCAGCGGCATGTCCGGCGGGCGGCTCGTCGCGGCATCCGGCGCAATCAGCGCGCAGTCGGAGGGCGAGGCCGTCGTCGGCAGTCCAGCCAGGGAATATTCGGCTGGCTGGGCATCGTGCTCCTCGTGGTGCTGGCAGGTGCGGTGGTCAGCTGGTTCCAACAGGGCGGCGCAGCCCCCGACGGCGACGGGGAAGCCGCCACGCTGGTCCGAGTGATCGACGGCGACACCCTGCTGGTGGACCTGGACGGCGAGGAGGAGCGGGTCCGGCTGCTCAACATCGACACTCCGGAGACGGTGCATCCGCAGGAGCCGGTTCAGTGTATGGGGCCCGAGTCCACGGAGCGGATGGAGGAGCTGGTCAGTCCGGGCGATCAGCTGGTCTTGGAGTTCGATGAAGAACGCACCGACCATTACGACCGGCTGCTGGCCGGGGTCTTCCTCGACGAGGTCTTCATCAACGAACAGATGGCCCGCGATGGTTTCGGGGCGCCGGTCTACTACGCGCCGAATGACCGCTTCCTCGACCAGATCGAGGAGGCCTGGAACCAGGCAGAGGCCGAGGGCGTGGGTGTCTTCGCCGATGACCTGGACTGCGAGCCGGAGCTGCCGTAGGTGGCGTCCGCGCTGACCTTCTAGAATCTCCTCATGACCGAACGCAGCACCCGCCGGGAACGTCTCCTGATCACTGTGGGGACCGCCGGCGCGCTGGCGGCGGTGACCCTGGGCAGCTGGCTGATGGTCTCCGGGGCCATCGACACCAGCTCGCTCACCGGTGCCTCCGGCGTGCCGGAGGGGGACTGCCCCTCCGGAATCCAGCAGCCGGTGGTGGCTGAGCGGGTGGAGGTCAGCGTCTATAACACCACCAATGAACCGGGCTTAGCGGGCGACGTCGCTGCAGATCTCGAGGAGCGCAGCTTCCGGGTGGACGAGGTGGACAACGACTACCTCGCCGACACGGACTTCGAAGGCATCATCCGTGTGGGGGAGCGGGGCCTGCGTCAGGCCTACACCCTGCAGCAGCATCTGCCGAGCACGCTGGTCGACATCGACGGCCGCGATGACTTCAGCGTCGATCTGGTCCTCGGCGCAGACTATGACGGCCTGGAGGATCCCCACGAGGTGGAGATCGCTCCAGGCCGCATCAGCTGCTCAGCCGGGCAGTGAGCTCAGGCGGAACCTGAGTCCTTCCAGCGCTTGGCCGCGATGAAGGAGCGCACGCCCAGCACGATGTAGACCACCAGCACGATCGCGGTCACCAGGGCCGAGACGACGGCGGCGGGCCGCTCTGCCTCACCGGCGAAGAGTTCGCCCAGTCCGCTGAGCGGCATCCCCATGGACAGTGCGCCCAGCAGGGCGATGACCATGCCGATGTGGACGCCCAGCTTGGTGTTCTTCAGCGCGATGAAGCCGCTGATCAGCAGCAGGACGCCCAGAGCCCCCGGGATGAGGGCGGTGAAGTGCTGGGTGTCGTTGGCCATGGACACCACGTAGCCGATGATGCCAACGGCTACGAGGATTCCGCCGACTCCCAGGGTCAGCTTCGGCATCGGGCTGGCAGGTGCGGGTGTGTTCGACATAGGGCTTCTCCTGAAGGGGGCGACGACGGGTGGGTTTCTTCTACACAGTGTAGAAGAAACCCACCCCTTGTCGATATGGGTGTGTGCCGCCGGAGGGCGGATCAGGCAGCGGTGGTCATTCCACAAGCTCCCACTCGCCGCAGCCCTCGCTGATCACGTAGGTGTCGCGGGGGCCGCCGATGCCCAGGTCCATCTCGCCGCCCCACACATCGTCGTCCTCGAGGTAGAACTCGTAGACCTCGTAGTCGCCGAACTCGGTGAAGCTGGTGTAGATGGCGAAGTGGCAGGTTTCTGCGTCCTCATCCCAACTCAGCTCATAGGTACCCTCTTCGACATGCTGGCCGATCTCGTGGACGCCGTCGCCGAAGGTGTCTGCGGGGCTGTCCGGATAGCTGTCCTGGATGGGCTCCCACTCGCCGCAGTCGCGGGAGCTCATGAGGAAGCCGTCCTCCAGCTCGACCACGCCGCCGGGGACGCGCTCGAAGAGGAGGATGTCATCCTCGTTCTCGTAGACGGAGTAGGAGCAGCCGAAGTCGGGGTCCTCTTCGCCCTCGACCTGGCGGTAGACGCCGGGCTCGATGTCCTCGCCCACGACCATGTCCTCACCGTCGCCGAAGCCCTCGCCGGCCTCAGGGAGCTCTCCGCTGTCCTCGTCCTGACGGGCCTCCTCTTCGGCGTCGGTGTCGGCGTCCTCGGTGACGGTCTCGTCCTGCGCGCTGGTCTCGGTCTGCTGGTCCTCATCCTCTCCATCACCCATGGTGAGCAGGACGATCACGAGTGCGACCAGTGCGGCGAAGAGCACGCCGAGCAGCACGAGAGCCCACCAGAAGCGTGCGAAGAAGCCCTTCTCCTGCGGGTCGTCGCCGCCGGGACTCTGCGGTCCGCCGGGGTGACCGGGGCCGCCCGGGCCCTGTGGTCCGCCGGGGTAGCCGGGTCCGCCGGGGTGGCCGGGCCCCTCAGGATGGAAGCTGGGACCGCCGGGCTGCTGAGGTGCTCCGGGGTGGCCGGGACCGCCGTGCGGGGTGCCGGGATAGCTGGGGCTGCCGGGCTGCGGCGCAGTGCCGAAGGTGGGGACGCTGTGGCCGGGCTCGTGGGCCGAGCCTGCGCTGAAGGGCGCGTCCTGCGGTGAGCCCGGTCCTTGGGGCGGAAGCGCCTGAGTGGGCTGAGCGCCGACGTCGTGCTGTGGGGGCATCGCCTGGGTGGGCTGCTCGCCGACGGGCAGCTGCTGTTCCGGCTGCCCGTCAGGGGAGGGCATGTCCCCGGAGTTCGTGGGACTGTCCTCGTTCTCAGGCGGGTGCTGGGTCACCGTCGGTCCCTTTCAGGTAAGTATCCGTCGCTCTCTGGTGAACATTCAACACTACGTGGTATCGCGAGATCAGCTGATGCATCCGGGGTTTCTTCGAAAAAGCGAAGAAATGCAGATCTTTCTTTGGATTGATGTGGATCAGGGGTTGAAGAGGGCGCAAAACTGGAAGAGCGCCAACCGCACGGTCCACGATTCGAAGGAGATTCTCATGACCGAGACGATCGCCCGCCCCGCCGCTGAACAGAACGGCACCGCTCCCCAGCCGGAGCCTCAGTCGGAGTTCCGCAGGAAGGTGGATGCTCTCCAGAAGGACTGGGAGACCAGCCCCCGCTGGAAGAACATCACCCGCGACTACTCCGCTGCCGAGGTCATCAAGCTGCGCGGCACGGTGCAGGAGGAGAAGACCCTGGCCAAGCGCGGTGCGCAGAAGCTGTGGAAGCAGCTGACCGAGGAGCACGCCGCAGGGCGCTACACCAACTCGCTGGGCGCACTCTCCGGCAACCAGGCCGTGAACTACGTCAAAGGTGGCCTGCGTGCCATCTACCTCTCGGGCTGGCAGGTCGCCGGCGACGCGAACAACTCCGGCCACACCTACCCGGATCAGTCGCTGTATCCGGCCAACTCGGTGCCCACCGTGGTCCGGCGCATCAACAACGCCCTGATGCGTGCTGATCAGATCGAATACCTCGAAGGCATCCGCTCCGTGGATGACTATGTGGTCCCGATCGTCGCCGACGCCGAGGCCGGCTTCGGCGGTCCTCTCAACGCCTACGAGCTCATGAAGGCCATGATCGACGCCGGCGCCGCCGGGGTGCACTGGGAGGACCAGCTGGCCTCAGAGAAGAAGTGCGGGCATCTGGGCGGCAAGGTGCTCATCCCCACCAGTCAGCACATCCGCACGCTGCAGGCAGCACGTCTGGCCGCCGACGTCCACGACGTCGAGAGCCTGATCATCGCCCGCACCGATGCCGAGGCCGCCACGCTGATCACCTCAGACGTGGATGAGCGCGATCGGCCCTTCATCACCGGTGAGCGCACCGCTGAGGGCTTCTACAAGGTCACCAACGGCATCGAGCCCTGCATCGAGCGCGCCAAGGCCTACGCTCCGTACTCGGATCTGATCTGGATGGAGACCGGCACCCCGGACCTGGAGGCGGCACGTCAGTTCGCCGAGGCGGTGAAGGCCGAGTACCCGGACCAGATGTTGGCCTACAACTGCTCGCCCTCCTTCAACTGGAAGAAGCACCTCGACGACGAGACCATCGCCAAGTTCCAGAACGAGCTGGGCAAGATGGGCTTCACCTTCCAGTTCATCACCTTGGCAGGCTTCCACAGCCTCAACTACTCCGCCTTCAACCTGGCCAAGGGTTACAAGGAGGAGCAGATGAAGGCCTATGTGGAGCTGCAGGAGGCCGAGTTCGCCGCCGAGTCCGACGGCTACACCTCCACCAAGCACCAGCGTGAGGTCGGCACCGGCTACTTCGACGCCATCTCCACCACGCTGAACCCCGAGTCCTCCACCACTGCGCTGAAGGGCTCCACCGAAGAAGGACAGTTCCACTGAGTCGATGACTCAGGTGGACGGAATCTGACAAAGGAGTCGGAGAGATGAACACCCCCAGCTCGATCACCATCAACGGCATCACACTGACCGGACCGCAGGCCCCGCGCCAGAACGAGGTCCTCACCGCAGATGTGCTGAGCTTCCTGGCCACGCTGCACCGTGAGTTCGGACCCCGGATCGAGGCGCTCGACGCCGTCGACGGTGCCTCCGACGAGGCGCTGGGAGAAGCTGAAGAGGTGGCCGCCTCCTGGTACGCGCTGATCGATAAGCAGCTGTCCGAGCCGCCGTGCACCTTCATCACCCCGCGCGGCCTGGCTCGGCCGGAAGGCCGCATCCTCTGTGAAGGTCAGCCGCTCTCGGCCGGCGTGGTGGACTTCGGTCTGCACATCTTCCGCAACGCGCGCACCCTGATAGCAGATGGCAGGGCGCCGTTCATCTCCCTGCTGGGCCTGGAGTCGGAGGAGGAGCTGCAGCTCTGGCAGGACCTCTTCATCCGGGCTGAGGAGCTGGCGGGTCTTCCCGACGGCACGATCCGGGCCATCCATCTGGGCCCGGGGGAGCCGGATCAGGACGATGACGAGGACGGCGATGCCAGCAGCGCAGCGGTGCTGACCGGAGCCAGTCGCCGCATGAGTGCCGCTGCCTGACCCGGATTCACTCCGCAGACCACCGCCGCCCAGGGTTCGAGGTCCCCTGGGCGGCGGTCTTCTGCGTTCCGCACTCATCCACGGGGAGGAGGCGTTCAGCCGGAGTGGCGTTGGAGGAACTCGTAGACCTCGCGGGTGTCCACACCGGGGAATGCTCCCTGGGGCATGGCGGCCAGAAGGTGCGTGTTGGCCCGCGCGGCCGGCCAGGCGTTGCCGTCCCAGGCTGAGGCCAGCTCGGGCGGGGGCTGCCGGCAGCAGGTGGGATCCTCCGGGCAGCCCGACTTCGACCGCGCGGGCGTGTCCCGCCCGCGGAACCACTTCACATGGTCAAAGGGCACCCCGATGCTCAGCGAATAGATCCCTGAGGAGTGCGCCTCCGTCCGCGCCGTGCACCAGAAGGTCCCGACGGCGGTGTCGGTGTATTGGTGGAAGGAACGGAACTTGTCCTCCACATCGAACACCTGCCGAGAGGTCCACTCCCGGCAGATGGTCTGACCCTCGATGGCCCCGGAATGATCAGCCGGGAAGTTTACGCCGTCGTTCTCATAGGCCTTATGGATGATCCCGGACTCGTGCACCTTCTGGAAGTGGCAGGTGATGCCCAGGTGTTCAGTGGCCAGATTCGTGAACCGATGGGCAGCCGACTCGTAGGAGACGGCGAAGGCATCGCGCAGGTCCTCGATGGCCAGCTCCTTGCGCTGCTTGGCCTGGCGGAGGAACTCCACCGTGGTGCGCTCGGGCATCAGCAGCGAGGCGGCGAAGTAGTTGGAGGAGACCCGTTGGCGCAGGAACGCGGAGTAGTCCTCCGGCTCGGTGTGGCCCAGGACCTCGTGGCCCAGGGCCTGGAGCAGAACGGAGCGTGCGTCCCAGTCTCGGGAGCGCCCTTGGGTCAGGTAGATGATTCTGTTGCGCTGATCGGTCACCGATCGGGTGGAGTTGGGCAGGTTCGGCACGAACCGCAGTGAGTACCCCAGATGTTCGGCGATATCGGCGGCCACATGGTGGGAGAGCGGTCCGGAGGTGTGCCCGACGGCGTCGAGCAGCTCCTGGGCGGCCGCCTCGATCTCCGGATAGTAGTTGTTCTTCTGACGCATCTCCTCGCGCAGCTCCGTGTTGGCCCGCCGGGCCTCCTCCGGAGTGGCCGCCTGCTCCTCGAGGCGGCGGCGCAGCTCCCGCTGCAGCGAGACCAGAGATTCCAAGACGTCCATGGGCAGGCGGTTGCTGATGCGCACAGCGGGCAGCCCCAGGGCGGCGTAGAGGGGACCGCGCTGGGCCTTCTCCAGCTCGATCTCCAGGGCGGCCCGCCTGGACGGAGGCTCTGCGCCGAAGAGATCGTCCAAGGTGACGCCGAAGGTCTTCGCCAGCTGATTGAGCTGAGAGAGCTTGGGTTCGCGCTTGCCGTTCTCCAGCAGGGACAGCTGGGAGGGGGCGGTCTCCAGGGCGGCGGCCAGGTCGTCCAGTGTCATGCCGGCGCGCTTGCGCAGGTGTCTGACCCTGCGGCCCAGAGCGATGAGGTCGATCTCGTCCTCAGAGTCCTCCGCCGGGAGCGCCTGTGCCGTCCGCATAGTCCTCCATTCTAGGACAGTCCGCCCGCCCTGTGACGCCCCTCATATGATGATCGAAATGTGCACGAATGTGATCCAGTATATAAGGTGTGATGCGGCTCGCAGGCCGGAGTGTCCCGTCACCCCGTGCTGATGAGCCGCACGATCTGGCAAATGGACGTAAGGGAGCGCCCGCTCATGGACGAGCCGTCAACACTGCTGACCCTCGGTGGTCTGGGAATCATCGCCGTCACCGTCGGCCTGCTGATGTGGAACAAAGTCTCCCCGGTGGTGGCCATGGTGGTCACCCCCATCGTGGGAGCGCTGCTGGTCGGCTTCGGCCTGAGCGAGATCACGGAGTTCTTCGACGCCGGCGTCTCCCAGGTGATGAACGTCGTCGTGATGTTCATCTTTGCGATCCTCTTCTTCGGGATCCTCACCGACGCCGGGCTCTTCGACCCTGTGGTCCGGGCGCTGATCCTGGCCACACGCGGAAAAGTCGTGCTGGTGACCGTGGGCACTGCGCTGATCGGCGTGGTGGCGCATGTCGACGGTGCCGGAGCGACCACCTTCCTGCTCACCGTGCCGGCTCTGCTGCCGCTGTATCAGGCGCTGCACATGAGCCGGTACCTGCTGCTCCTGCTGTTGGCCATCTCTGCCGGCATCGTGAACATGATCCCCTGGGGCGGGCCGCTGGGCCGCGCCGCCTCCGTGCAGGGCATCGATCCGGTGGAGCTGTACCGTCCGCTGATCCCGCTGCAGATCGTGGGCATCGTGCTGATCCTGATATTCGCGGTGCTGCTGGGTCTGCGTGAGACCCGGCGCATCAACCGGCGGGTCGCCGCCGGCGAGATCGAGGTTCCCGAGGACGTGGACGTCCGCGGCATCGCCGATGACTTCAGCCGCCGTCAGCGCGAGGAGCGGGCCGACATCGTCGAGAAGATGAACTCGGCGCGGTGGGTCTACTGGGCCAACGTGGTGCTGGCACTGGGTGTCATCGCGCTCATGCTTGCTGACATCCTGCCGCCGCAGTTCGCCTTCATGCTCGGTGTGGCCATCGCCCTTCCGCTGAACTTCAAGGGATCGAACCTGCAGATGGAGCGCATCCGCGCCCATGCTCCCAATGCTCTGATGATGGGCGCCGTCATCCTGGCCGCCGCGGTCTTCCTGGGCGTGCTCAATGAGTCCGAGATGCTCGAATCGGTCGCTCTGTCCACCCTGGCCGTGCTGCCCGAGGGGCTGGGCCCCAACCTGCATCTGGCCATGGGAGTCCTGGGTGTTCCGATGGACCTGCTCACCTCCACCGATGCGTACTACTTCTCCGTGCTGCCCCTGGTGGACGCCACGGCCGGTCAGTTCGGCACCGGCCCCATGGAGATCGCCCACGGCATGCTGGTCGGCAACATCATCGGCACCTTCGTCAGCCCGTTCTCGCCGGCGCTGTGGCTGGCTCTGGGGCTCTCCGGAGCAAACCTGGGCTCTCATCTGCGCTACTCGTTCTTCATCATCTGGGGCTTCTCGATCCTGATGATGCTCGCCGCTCTGGCTCTGGGGATCTTCTCCATCCATTAGTTCCGCCTGGTCAGTGTCGCGCGTCAGACTTAGTGGCAGGGCCGTTATGTAGGTCCTGAAGGAGAGTCAGTCATGGGTAGACCACCCTCGATTCCGGCGGAGAAGAAGACCCGGATAGTGCTGAGCGTGCTGGCCGGCGAGATGTCCATCGCCGAAGCGGCACGCAAGGAGAAAGTCAGTGAGCAGTCCATCGGACGGTGGAAGGCCGAGTTCCTGGAAGCCGGCAAGACCGCCCTGGTGGCCGGCAGGTCCGGACCATCCTCCCGAGAGGAACAGCTGGAGGCCGAGGTCGCCGAGCTGACCCAGGCCTTGGGCGAGGCACACCTGGAAGCCAGGGTGTGGAAGAAGTCCGCGGAGGGCCGGCTGGGCCCTTCGAGGACCTCGAGGTGATCCGCGTGGAAGCGGGCATGTCGACCGCGAGGTTCTGCCAGCTCTTCGACATGCCCGAGCGGACCTGGCGCCGCTGGCAGGCCAAGGCCCGCACCGGGACGGCGGTGAAGGGACCGTGGCCGCAACCGGGACGGCAGGCCGCCAGGGAACTGGTGGTCAAGCACGCGCTGGCCCATCCGGCGTGGGGGCATCGGAAGATCTGGGCAATGGTCCGCCACGACGGGCATGTGGTTTCCGAGGCGACCGTGCTGCGAATCCTGCGCGACGAGGGGCTGATTCTGCCCGCGCAGTACCAACGGGAGCGACGGAAGCTGGCCGAGCGGCGCAAGGCCGCGTTCGCCACCGAGCCCTCAGGCCCGAACCAAGTCTGGCAGCTGGACTTCAGCGAGTTCGAGACCACCACCGGAGGGACCTGGCGGCTGGCCGGGTGCCGGGACTACTGGTCCAAGTACGAGCACCCCTTCCACGTTTCGCCCACCGGGAACCAGCACGACGCGATCGACGCGATCGAGTTGGCCCTGGCCGACTACGAGGCCATGTTCGGTCACCCGCTGGTCGAGGCCTGCCCGGTCGATCCCGAGACCGGTGAGCTGTTGCCCGTGGTGACCATCGTGACGGACAACGGCGGGCCGTTCCGGTCCTTCCGCTTCGAGTCCTTCATCGCCGCCCACCCCGAGCTACACCACGTGCGCACCCGAGTGAAGACCCCGGGGCAGAACGGGTCCCGTGAACGCGGCTTCGGCACGCTGAAGTACGAACGGCTCTACCTGGACGAGATCGACGACGCGATCGTGCTCGCCGAGCGGGCCGAGGACTACCGGATCGAGTACAACGAGCTCCGGCCCCACGAGGCCATCTCATGGAACCGGCCCAAGGAGGTGCACCTGGGCCTGGCCGACCCCACCACCCCGACATTCAAAACCAAGGAAATCCTGCCAACTACTTGACGCGGGACATCAGCACGCACAGAGGCCCCGCAGGAGATCCTGGGGCCTCTGTGCGTGCTGAGGGCTCATCTCTGCGCGGTGGGAGCGTGGATCCGTGCGGCTCTCTGTGTGACTTCTGGTGCGTCGTCGCAGGTCAGAGCGCGACAGCGGCATCACACGCATTTATTGTTACTAGCATGTAAAACGATGATTCCCAGGTTTTGGTAAGGTCACTAGAGTTCTCAGCCTCGACGAAGGAAATGACGTGACCTCCAGCACCGCCGAACCGGCAGTGAGTGTTCGGAATGTGTATAAGGCCTTCGGAAAGCGGCCTCAGGAGATCGTGCGCCAGGTGAAGGAGGGTGCTGAGCGCTCTGACCTCACCCACCTCGGCACGGCAGCGGTGATCGACGCCAGCTTCGACATTCCACCCGGACAGATCTACGTGGTGATGGGCCTCTCCGGCTCCGGCAAGTCCACGCTCATCCGTACGCTCAACGGGCTCCAGCCGCCCACCGACGGCGTCGTGGAGATCATGGGCCAGGACATCACCGCGGCCTCCCCGGCTGAGCTGCGCGCCATCCGACGCGAACACCTTGCGATGGTCTTCCAGCACTTCGCACTGCTTCCGCACCGCACAGTCGCCCAGAACGCCGCCTACGCCCTGGAGGTCCGGGGCGAGTCCAAAGAGGCGCAGCGGCAGCGAGCCGAGGAGGCTCTGGCCATGGTCGGCCTGGACGGGTGGGGCGACCACCGTCCCGATGAGCTCTCCGGCGGCATGCGCCAGCGCGTGGGACTCGCCCGTGCCTTGGCCGCCGACACCGACATCATGCTCATGGATGAGGCCTTCTCCGCCTTGGATCCGCTGATCCGTCGCGATATGCAGACCCAGCTGTTGGAGCTGCAGAAGGACTTGGGAAAGACCATCGTCTTCATCACCCACGACCTCAATGAGGCCATCCGTCTGGGGGACAGGATCGCGATGATGAAGGACGGGCGGATCGTTCAGCAGGGCACCGCCTACGAGCTGGTGACCCAGCCGGCCGATGACTACGTGGCACGGTTCGTCGAGGAGATCGATCCGGCGAGCATTCCGGCTCCGGGAGGTGCGGCATGAATGAGGGCGTGATCCTGGCCGAGGAGACCGAGGGCACCGGAGTCCCGCGGATCCCATACGACACCTGGTTGGAGGACGGCTTCAACTGGCTCACCGGCACGTTCAGTGCAGTGGTCGATGGTGCCGACGCCGCCCTCAGCACGGTCTCCGGCAGCCTGGCCGACCTGTTGGCCGGACCTGATGCGCTGGTGCTGGCACTGATCTTCGTACTGGTCGGCTGGCTCCTGCGCGACTGGAAGATGGCCCTGCTGACCGCCCCGCTGATGTTCTTCATCATCAGTGCGGACCAGTGGGAGAACACCATGGAGACCCTGGCGCTGGTGGCGGTGGCCGCCGTCGTCGCGCTGATCATAGGCATCCCTCTGGGCGTGCTCGCGGCGAAGAACAGCGTGGTCTCCAACGCCGTCAGACCGGTGATGGACCTGATGCAGACTATGCCCGCTCTGGTCTGGCTGATCCCGGCCATGGCCATGTTCGGCCTCGGCATGGCAGCCGGCATCTTCGCCACGGTCATCTTCGCGCTGCCTCCGGGGGTGCGCCTCACCGAATTGGCGATCCGCCAAGTGGACCAGGAAGTCGTGGAGGCCGGCCATGCCTTCGGCTCCACACCCTGGCAGATCCTGATGCGCATCCAGCTTCCCCTGGCCACCAAGACCATCATGGCTGGAGTCAACCAGGTGATCATGCTCGCCCTGTCCATGGCGGTCTTCGGCGGGTTCGTCGGCGCCGGCGGGCTGGGCAATGAGGTCAGCCGAGCGATCAACACCCTGGACCTCGGCCTCGGGCTGGAAGCCGGCCTCTGCGTGGTCATGCTGGCCATCTATCTCGACCGCGTCACCGCCTCCATCGGCTCCGGGGGAAGCCTGGCGGGACGCCTTCTCCGCACCAAGGGCATGGGCTTCCGCAAGGCCGCCGGGCCGGCCTCCGTCTAGACCTATAGGCACCACACAGACCTACAGGCAGTACACAACGCACCAGAGGAGAGAAGGAACAGAACAATGGCAGTACGCAACGGAAGGCTCACCACCCTCACCGGACTCTCGGCCGCCGCCATCTTGGCGCTGAGCGCCTGCGGCGACGGCGGGGACGACGGCAACGGTGACGACAACGGCGGAAACGGTGACGGCGGCACCATCACCCTCGGCTACATCGACGGATGGACCGACGGTTCCTCGACCACGTTCCTGTGGCAGCACATCCTGGAGGAGCAGGGCTACGACGTCGAGATCGAGGCGCTCGGCGACGCCGCCCCGGTCTACCAGGGTCTGGCCGACGGAGATATCGACGTCTACCCCTCGGCGTGGCTGCCCGGAACCCACGCCGAGTACATGGACTCCCACGGAGACGACCTCGAGGACCTCGGCGCCTACTACGAGGGTGCTGTGCTGACGCTGGCGGTGCCGGAGTACACCGAGATCGACTCCATCGAGGAGCTCAGCGAGAACGCCGCCGACTTCGACAGCCAGATCGTGGGTATCGAGGCCGGCGCCGGTCACATGGCCACTACGGAGAATGACGTCATGCCGGGCTATGGTCTGGACGACTTCGATCTGGTGGAGTCCTCCACCGCGGCCATGCTCTCTGAGCTGGACAACGCGATCGAGGCCGAAGAGGACATCGTGGTCACCCTGTGGCGTCCTTTCTGGGCCTACGGTTCCTGGGACCTGAAGGATCTCGAGGATCCGGAGGGCCTCTACGGCGAGGAGGAGACGCTGAACCTCGTGGCCAGCGCGGACTTCTCGGAGGAGTTCCCGGATGTCGCCGAGTGGATGAGTGCTCTCGAGCTCAGCGATGATGAGTACGCTGAGCTGGAGCGTCTGGTCGTGGAGGAGCACGACGGTGACGCCGAGGGTGCCGTGGAGTGGGCCGAGGCTCACCCTGAGATCATCGAGGAGCTGACCGGCGAGTGATCTGAGCGGCAGGCTCAGTCTCAGTCGACACAGGAGGCCCCGCAGGAGATCCTGCGGGGCCTCCTGCTGTCCGCGCGAGTCTCGGAGGGTGAAGTCGGATCCTGTCTGCGTCGAGCTTGCCTCAGGCGCGCAGGATGCCCTCTGCGATCTCGCGGGCCTCGGTCAGAAGCTGTCCGCCGTAGATGCGGTGGTGGGTGAAGGCGCCTTCCAATAGGAGAAAGAGGTGGTCGGCGGTGCGCTGGGGATCGGAGATCTGCGGGCAGTCCTCCTCGATCAGCTCGCGCAGCCGCTGGCAGATCGCGTGCTTATGCTCGTGGATGATCGGGTAGGCGGGGTGGTCCTCGCTCAGCTCTGCGGCCGCATTCAGATAGGCGCAGCCACGCGTGATCGTCTTCGCGTCCTCCGTATAGACGTCGAAGAACGAGAGCGCCCGCGGCGCCTCCGCTGCCTCGACGGCGGCCTCCAGCGTGGGCCACCAGCTGTGGTGCCGCTGGGTCAGATAGGCCTGGACCAGGCCGTCCTTATTGCCGAAGTTCTTGTACAGGATCGGCTTGGTCACCTCCGCCTCGGCGGCGATGGTGTCGACGCCCACCGAGTGGATTCCCTGTTCGTAGAACAGCCGCGAGGCCACGTCCAGGATGCGGTGGGCTCCTGGGGTCAGGTTCTCGATCGGGGCGGTCTCGATGGCCACGTGGACTCCTTGACTTAACAGGTCTGTATACCTAGTCTGACAGGGCTTGCGGTTACCGATCTGTATACCTCTGGCGCTGTCCTTTCCCACCCAGTCTAGGAGGCCCGCCGTGACGACCCCTGCCCTGCTCCAGACCACCGCCGCGCCGCTCGGTCCGCGGCAGACCGCACAGCTGGCAGCCTCCGGGCTGGTGCTGATCGCAGTGGCCTACGGGCTGGCGCGCTTCGCCTACGGGCTGTTCGTGCCGGCCTTTCGCGCTGAGTTCGGCCTGGACCCCGGCGTGGTCGGTCTGATCGGCTCATCCAGCTACGTGGCCTACTGTCTGGCCATCTATCCGGCCATGATGCTCACTCCGCGGCTGGGCAGCCGCACCATGGTCGTCATCACCGGCACGCTGGCCACACTCGGCACGGCCCTGGTGGGCCTGGCTCCCCATGCGGCAGTGCTCGCTGTGGGTGTGGTGCTGGGTGGGATGAGCACCGGACTGGCCTCTCCACCGCTGGCGCACGCCGTGTCCGCACGGGTCGCATGGCCCCACCGGGACCGGGTGCAGACCATCATCAACGCCGGCACCGGACTGGGTGTGGCCGTCTCCGGTCCGGTGGCCCTTGTGACCCTGGCCCACTGGCGCAGCGCCTGGCTGATCTTCGCCGCCGTCGCGCTGCTGGCCACGCTCTGGGCGGCTCAGAGCGTGCCCCATGCTCGGCTCGCCCGCCCTGGTGCGGAGCGGCAGGGCACGGGCGAGCGCCTGCGTTCTCTGCTGCCGGATCCGCTGCTTCCCGACGGCGCGCTGCGGCTCCACGCCACCGCCGTGCTGATGGGCGCAGCCACCGCCGCCGTGTGGGTGTTCGGCCAGGACGTCCTCACCGGCAGCGGCGGTCAGAGTCAGTTCACCGCCACGGTGGCCTGGTCGGGGCTGGGACTCTGCGGGCTGCTCGGAGCGGCCGTGGGGGACATCGCCCATCGTGTCGGAATGCGCGTGGCCTGGGGCGGCAGTGCGGTGCTCATCGCCCTGGCTACTGCGGTGATCGGTCTGCTGCCCGGCCAGGTGGGGCTCACCGCAGCGGCCTGCGGAGCCTTCGGCGCGGTCTATATCGCGATGAGCGGTCTGATCCTGATCTCCGCGGCGGCCACCTACTGCGAGCAGCCGGCGGCCGGCGTCGGGGTGGCCTTCCTGATGCTGGCGCTGGGGCAGAGCATCGGAGGCTCTTTGGTGGGTGGGCTTCTAGAAGGGCTCGGCGCTGCGCCGGCCTTCACTGCGGCCGCCGGCGTCGCGCTGATCTCCGCGGTGCTGGCGCCGAGGCATCTGGCGTCCTCACAGGTCCGCTGAACTGCCCGCTGAGGTTCGGCCTGGCAGGGCCGCCCGTCCCAGGTCTCCTCGGGCATCGAGCGGCTTCACCGGTTTTGCCGAGGGTTCACCGCGGTCCCGCATCAGGGCCTCCTCCTGTTCACCTCGGATCGGTTCAGTGGCCGAATGTGCGCAGTTCTGCTGTGCCCAGATCCGAATCACTCACATTCGAGCAGGAGGAGCCGACGTATGTCAGCTGAGACCACCGAGACCGTCCGAAGGACCCCTTTTGCGCGGTTGGCCACCGTCGGGATCGCCGGCATCTTCGCCCTGACCGCCTGCGGCGAATCCGCCGCCGATGAGAACGACGGGGCGGAGAACGGCGACGCCGAGGCCTCGGAGACCAGCGACGACGTCATCACCCTCACCGGTGTGCCCGCCGAGGACTCCACCCATCTCGAGGCCGGCTTCGAGCTGTTCATGGAGGTCCTCGAGGAGGAGACCGGTCGTGAGGTCGAGTTCAGCAGCGTCACCGACTACAACGCCGTCATCGAGTCGCTGATCGCAGGTCAGGCCGACATGGCCATCGGATCCCCCTTCACCTATGTCCGCTCCGGTGACCAGGGCGCCGAGGTCGAGGTCCTCGGCGGCCGCGTCGAGGAGGAGGGCGAGGAGGCCGGCTACGTCTCCTACGCACTGGTCCCCGAAGGCTCGGACATCGAGTCGCTGGAGGACGCCGAGGGACGCAGCGTCTGCTACGTGGAGCAGGGCTCCACCTCCGGCTACCTCTACCCCTCGGCCGGCATGATGGAGGCCGGTCTGGACCCGATGGAGGACGTGGACGCTCAGCTTCCGGGCTCCCACGACGGTTCGGTGCTGGCCATGCTGGACGGGCAGTGCGATATGGCCTTCGCCTATGACTCCATGGTCACCACGCTGCTTCCTGAGCGCGGTGAGCTCGAGGAGGACGACTACGAGATCGTCTGGGAGTCTCCGATGATCCCGGCCTCCCCGATCTTTATGAACACTGAGACGCTCGATGAGGAGACCCAGGAGACGCTGCGCGGCCTGTTCGAGGACGAGCTGATCAACGTGGACAACCTGGTGGAGGCCGGCTACTGCGACTCCGCTGAGGAGTGCTCCCTGCCGGAGGAGTCCTACGAGTACACCCCGGTGGACGACGAGCTCTACGACGGCATCCGCGAAGTCTGCGAGATCACCGAAGCCGAAGCCTGCGACAGCTGACGCCGCCCCTCGCCGCCCCTTCAAGGAGACCCATTGTCTGTGCCGAACGACTATGACCTGAGCCTGAGAGGCGTCACGAAGCTCTTCGCGCCCTCCACCACCGCGGTGCAGGACGTGAGCTTCGATGTCAGCCCGGGGACCTTCACCATCCTCCTGGGACTCTCAGGCTCAGGGAAGTCGACCCTGCTGCGCCTGCTCAACGGACTGCACCTCCCCACCGAGGGGGAGGTGCGTGTGCTGGGCACCGACGTCGCCCAGGCCGGCAGGTCTGAGCTGCGCCGGCTCCGCAGGGACATCGGAATGGTCTTCCAGCAGTTCCACCTGGTGGGCTCCATGTCCACTCTGGAGAACGTATGCACCGGGGCGCTGGGGAGCCTGCGCGGGCCGCGCGTCGGGCTCTTCAGCTATCCGAAGGACGTGCGTGAGCGCGCCCTGGAGCAGCTGGAGCGCGTGGGGCTGGCCGATCAGCGCTTCCAGCGCGCCGACACCCTCTCCGGCGGCCAGCAGCAGCGTGTGGCCGTAGCCCGCGCCCTGGTGCAGCAGCCCAAGATCCTGCTGGCCGATGAGCCGGTGGCGTCCCTGGATCCGGAGTCCAGCAACCAGGTGATGTCGCTGATCGCGCGTATCGCCCGGGAGGACAGCCTGACCGTGGTGTGCAGTCTGCATCAGGTGGAGCTGGCTCTGCAGTGGGGCGAACGCGTCTTCGGCCTGCGGCACGGGGAACTGGTCCTCGACGACAGCTCGGCCAACATCACCCACGAACGGGCGATGTCCATCTATGGGAACTCCGCCGTGCTGCCCGCGGTCCCCGCATCGAGCGGAGCCCCAGTCTGATCATGGCCGTCCCGACAGACGAACGTCCACGGACAGTCCCAGCGCCCGACGCCGACGCCGGCTCCGGCACCCCTGCGCCCCCGAGCGACCGCCGGACTCTGCCCAGCCCCTCGCCCCGCGGCATCACCGTCGCGGTGGTGATGGGTCTGTTCCTGGCAGGGGGCATCTGGTCGGTCATCGATCTGCGGATCAACCTGGCCTCCCTGCTGGACTCCTGGTCCAACACTCAGAACTTCATGCAGCGTGCCCTGCCGCTGGACTTCCCGGCGGCGGGAGAGCTGCTGCAGGGGACACTGACCACTCTGAGCATCGTGCTGCTGGCCACGCTGCTGGCAGTGCTGCTCTCCATCCCGTGTGCCCTGTTGGCCGCGCGGAGCACCTGCCGTTCGGCGGCGCTGCGGACCTCATCCCGTGTGTTCATCGTGATCATGCGAGCCATCCCCGAGCTCATCCTCGCGCTGTTCTTCCTGCGCGTCTATGGATTCGGCGCCGGTGCCATCGCCGGGATCCTTGCCTTGGGTCTGCACTCGGTCGGCATGCTCGGCAAGATGTACGCCGATGCCATCGAGGACCACGACGATGGCCCCCGCCAAGCGCAGGAGACCGCCGGGGCCAAGCGGGTCCAGCAGATCTTCGGCTCGGTCCTGCCGGGCATCATGCCGGCGATCATCGCTCACGCTCTGCACCGGTTCGACATCAACCTGCGTGCCTCGGTGCTCCTCGGCTGGGTCGGTGTGGCCGGTCTGGGTGCCGACCTGCGTGCCGCCCAGGGCGTGGGCAACTATCCGCGGCTGCTGGCCCTGGGCCTGGTCGTCCTGCTGCTGTGCATCCTGGTGGAGATCATCTCTGGGCGCCTGCGCATGAAGCTGCTCGGACGGGCTGAACCCAGCCGATTCGGCGTGCTGTGGGCCTGGCAGAAGCTGCGGGGCCGCTGGTCGGGGGAGCGGCTGGAATCTCGGCCCGTGCTGGGCAGCCGGACCATCCCGCCCTGGGACGGCGCGCGGATCGCCCGATTCAGCTACATCGGACTGACCGTGGCGCTGATCCTGGCCTCGATCATCTACATCGAGTGGAGCGCCCTGCTGGCCTTCGCCGCCTCCTGGACCGACGCCGATGTCAGCTCCTGGGAGGTGCTGACCGGGGAGTTCCACATCTCTGCCTTCTTCGCCGGGTTCGCGGAGATGCCGGAGGAGAGTCAGCGGTGGTTCCCACCCCAAGACGGTGACATCCCATCCACGATCTTCGCTCAGATCCTGGTGACCATCCAGATCGCCTTGGCCGCCACCTTCCTGGGTGCGCTGCTGGCCCTGCCGGTGGGCGCGCTGGCGGCGCGGAACGTTGCTCCGCGCCCGGGTGTGGCCCAGTTCTTCCGCATGATCATCGTGGTGACCCGTGGCATCCCGGAGCTGATCCTGGCGCTGCTGCTGATCATCATCATGGGTCTCGGAGCGGTGGCCGGCACGCTGGCTCTGGCCTTGGGCGCTATGGGCCTGCTCTCCAAACTCGTGGCCGACTCGATCGAGGAGACTGACGTACGCGTCCAGGACGCCCTGGTCACCGGCGGGGCTGGACGGGCACAGGTCTTCTTTGCCGCGACGATGCGCCAATCCGCCCCCGCTGTGGTCTCCCACGTGCTCTACCAGCTGGATGTGAACTTCCGCTCGGCCACCCTGCTGGGGATCGTCGGAGCCGGAGGCATCGGTTATCAGCTGGAGATGGCCCGGCGGACCCTGCAGTGGGAGGTGGTGACCTACATCCTGATCACCGTGGTCGCCATCGTGCTGCTGATCGAGGGGCTCTCGGTGTTCGTGCGTCGGCTGATGCGCTGACTACTCCGGCGAGCGGCCTGGGCGGGGCCTCCGGGCCTCGCCCTGCTTCACGTCATAGCGGCCGTGGACGAACCAGTAGAGCAGCAGGGAGACGGCGACGACGCCGGCGCAGCTGGCGTACATGGTGCGGTAGCTGCCAAGCTCCACCAGCTGGCCCAGCACCAGCGGTCCCAGGCCGAAACCCATATCCATCATCAGGAAGAAGGTGGATATGCCGATGCTGGTCCGGTGGGCCGGCAGGGCCGAGGCGATGATCGCCTGCAGCACCGGCAGGATGGAGCCGAAACCGAACCCGGCCAGCGCTCCGGCGGTCAGCAGCACCGCCTGGTTGGGGGTCCAGGCCAGCAGGACCAGTGAGGCCGCATAGGCCAGGATGGCCGGGTAGACGGCCACATTGTCGCCGAACCGATCCTGGATCTTGCCCATGAACAGGCGGGAGGCGAGCACGGCGGAGGCGTAGACCACGAAGAAGATGGAGGCGGAGTCGACCATCCCCTCGCTGTGGGCGAATCCGTTGAGGAAGGTCATCACCGAGGCGAAGCCCAGGCCCAGCAGGGCGGCCACCAGGGCGATGGCGAAGGCTCCGGGCTCGATGATGTCCTGCGGGCGCAGCATCAGCCGGTCGCGCAGCCTGGCCTGCCGCGTCTTCTGCTCGGGAAGGCGGATGAGCAGCGCGGCGGCCAGAGCCACGGCTGAGAGCACTGTGGTGGCCACGAACATCGCCCAGAAGCCGTAGTGGGCGGTCAGCTGGATGGCACCCAGCGGACCCAGTGCGGGCGGCAGCGCATTGGCCAGCAGATAGTAGCCGGCACCTTCGCCGCGGCGCGACTTGGGGATGAGCTCGAAGACGGCGGCGTTCAGCGCGGTCTGCCCGAAGGCGAAGGCCGCGCCGTGAGCTAGGCGCAGCAGGATCAGCGTGGTGTAGGAGTCCACCACCAGATAGGCCAGTCCGGCGATCACATAGGCCACCAGGCAGGCCAGGATGGTCCGACGCCGGCCCAGGAAGTTCACATACTTGCCGGCGAAGACCCGGGCGCACAGGGCTCCGACCACGAATGCGGAGGCGGCGAAGCCGGCGGCCGTCTCTCCGGCGGCGAACTCTTCGGTCGCATAGACGGCCATGCCGGTGACCAGCAGGAAGAAGACGATGGCCAGGAAGAGATTGATGATGATCGCGAGGAAGAAGTCCTTGGTGAAGAGCCTCGCATCATCAGTCACGCCACGATTCTTTCATAGTTCGCAGATACAACAAGCTGGTGATCGGCTGAACGGGGGCGCTCAGGCAGAGGGCGAGTTCCGCATCCTCAGCTGCTCCAACTGGGCGGCCACGCGGCTGGCGTCGGGCGCTGAGACGTAATACCACTCAGCCAGGCGGGGACTTCCGCCGATGCTGATCTCGCCGCTGCGGACCGCCTGGCGGAACTCCGGCCGGATCTTCACCAGCAGCGTCTCAGAGCCGGCCAGGTAGCCGATGCGGCCTCCGCCCATGAGTTTCCAGCCCACGTCGAAGCTGCCGCCGCGCGGTGCCTCCTCGATGGAGGCGATGGCCTCCCAGGGGAGGTTCCGGGTGACCACATGTCCCATGGACATGGTGAGCCCACTCTGGGCAGAGGCCTCCACATGGACCACGCAGGCCTTCACCAGCACAGTGCACAGCAGGGCAGTGGTGCCGATCACGCTGAAGGTCAGCACCAGGTCGGCCAGGCCCGACTCCTCCGGGACCAGCAGGAAGACCGTCAGCACGATGAGCGCGGTGAAGCCGAGCAGGCCATAGATGAGCACATAGGCCGGGCGTTCGGGCTGGCTGAGCGTGCTGACGGCGTCAGGGTCGGCGGCAGGGGAGTGGGGCGAGCGATCCATGCCTCCATTCCATCAGACGCGCGGAAAGTCCTCCCGAGCACGAAAAAGGCCGGCCCGGGAGCGTATCCCGGACCGGCCTTCTCGCAGCCTGAAGAAGCTTCAGAGGGAGAGGATCACTCCTCTTCCTCGTCCTTCTTCTCGACCACCAGGGTCTCAGTGGTGAGCACCAGGGCGGCGATGGAGGAGGCGTTCTGCAGAGCAGAGCGGGTCACCTTCACCGGGTCGATGACGCCGTCGGCGATCAGGTCGCCGTAGACACCGGTCTTGGCGTTGAAGCCGTGGTTCGGCTCCAGCTCCGCAACCTTGGAGGCGACCACGAAGCCGTCCTCGCCGGCGTTCTGAGCGATCCAGCGCAGCGGCTGCACCAGGGCACGCTTGACGATGCCCACCGCAGCGGCGGCGTCGCCGGAGAGCGCCTTGACCTCGGCGTCCTCATCCAGGGAGGAGAGCGCGTTGATCAGTGCGGTGCCGCCGCCGGCCACGATGCCCTCTTCCAGTGCGGCGCGGGTGGAGGCCACGGCATCCTCGATGCGGTGCTTGCGCTCCTTGAGCTCCACCTCAGTGGCGGCGCCGACCTTGATGACGCCGATGCCGCCGGCGAGCTTGGCGAGGCGCTCCTGGAGCTTCTCGCGGTCCCACTCGGAGTCGGTGGCCTCAGCCTGGGCCTTGATCTGAGCGGCACGTGCGTCCACGTCCTCCTTGGAGCCCGCACCGTCGACGACGGTGGTGGCGTCCTTGGTGACGGTCACGCGGCGTGCGGTGCCCAGCTGGTCCATGCCGACCTGGTCCAGCTTCAGGCCGAGGTCGGGGGAGATGACCTGGCCGCCGGTCAGCACGGCGATGTCCTCGAGCATGGCCTTGCGGCGGTCGCCGAAGCCGGGAGCCTTCACAACCACCACGTTCAGCGTGCCCTTGAGCTTGTTGACCACCAGGGTGGACAGGGCCTCGCCCTCGACGTCCTCCGCGATGATGAACAGGGGCTTCTTGGCCTGCATGACCTTCTCCAGGACCGGGAGGAACTCCTGCATGTTGGAGATCTTGCCCTGGTTGATCAGGATCAGCGGGTCCTCGAGGACGGCCTCCTGACGCTCTGCGTCGGTGACGAAGTGCGGGGAGAGGTAGCCCTTGTCGAACTGCATGCCCTCGGTGATGTCGAGCTCGGTCGACGTCGTGGAGGACTCTTCGATGGTGATGACGCCGTCGGTGCCCACCGAATCGAAGGCGCGGGCCAGCAGCTCGCCGACCTCGTCGTTCTGAGCAGAGATGGCGGCGACGTTGGCCACCTGCTGACCCTCCACGGGCACAGCGTTCTCGCGCAGACGGCGGGTCACTGCGTCGACCGCGGTCTCGATGCCGCGCTTGATCTCACCGGGTGCTGCACCGGCGGCCACATTGCGCAGGCCTTCCTTGACCAGGGCCTGAGCCAGCACGGTCGCAGTGGTGGTGCCGTCGCCGGCGACGTCGTTGGTCTTGGTGGCGACCTCCTTGGCGAGCTGGGCGCCGAGGTTCTCGTAGGAGTCCTCGACCTCCACCTCGCGGGCGATGGTCACACCGTCGTTGGTGATGGTGGGTGCGCCCCAGGACTTGTCCAGGACCACGTTGCGGCCCTTGGGGCCCAGAGTGACCTTGACCGTGTCTGCGAGCTTGTCGATGCCGGCCTCGAGAGCCTTCCGGGCGGCATCGTCGAATTCAAGCTGCTTTGCCATAGGTGTGGATACCTCCGGATTTACTTCTCGATGACAGCGAGGACGTCGCGGGCGTTCAGGACGAGGAACTCGTCGCCGCCGACCTTGACCTCGGTGCCGCCGAACTTGGAGTAGATGACGACGTCGCCTTCAGAGACGTCGACCGGCAGGCGATCGCCGGAGTCGCCGACGCGACCCGGGCCCACTGCGACGACTTCGCCCTCCTGGGGCTTCTCCTTGGCGGTGTCCGGGATGACCAGGCCGGAAGCGGTGGTCTGCTCGGCCTCCAGGGGGCGGACAACAATACGATCCTCGAGGGGCTTGATGGAGACTGACACGTCAGTTCTCTCCTTTGCAGATGGTGAATCGGTACAGGTTGCGCGCCGTGGGAGTGACCAACCGTCGTCGCGGGTACCGGAGGCGTGCCTCCGCCGGTTAGCGCCCCTTTGGCATTAGCACCCGGTGACGGCGAGTGCTAGGACAAACTATATGACTCCCTTAGCACTCGATCAAGGAGAGTGCCAAGGGAGTCGTAGCGGCGATATCCGGTTGGGCGCGTCGGGTGTCGGTCCCGACGCCGGAGCGTCAGCGGCTCCTCAACGGTTCAGCGATTCCTCAACGGTTCAACGAGTGCGGCTCACAGGTGGGTCTCGACGTCGGCGTCCTCGCGCAGCTCCTCGATATGAGACATCAGGGCCTCATTCTCGTTCTGCTGGGCGGCCTGCTCCTCGAGCTCATCGCGGACCTCATCGAAGGGAGGCATCTCCTGCTGCTCGGCGCCGGGGGCGCCCTCGCCGCCGCCTTCGCCGCCCTGAGCCTCAGCCATCATCTCCTGCTGCTGCTCCTGCTGGTCATAGAGCTCCTGGAGCTCCTCCTCCGAGGGCTCCTCAATGTCCAGGCTCTCGGTGACCTGGTTGATCAGGGCCTGATCGGAGGCATCCTCACGCAGCTCCTCCTCGGAGTTGCCCTGCTCCTCATAGGCCTCGATGAGTTCGTCGGCCGACTCCATGCCGCCCTGTTCGGCGGCGTCCTCCAGAGCGGCGTCGATGTCCTCCTCCGAGGCCTCGAAGCCCTGCTGCTCAGCGTCCTGGAGGAGCAGCTCAGTGCCGATGGCAGTGTCCAGGACCTGTTCCTGGATGGTGGCCTCGTCCGGCTCCTCGCCAGACATCTGGGCCTGCATGGCCATCTGCTGGAACTGCTGCTCATAGAGCGGGATGAACTCCTCGCTGGAGAGCTCCTCGCCGTTGACAGTGGCGACGACATCAGGGATGTCCTCGGTGTCCGGCTCAGGCATCTCCATGTCTTCCTGGCCCATGGGGGCCTCCTGGCCCTCTTCCTCGGCTCCTCCGGAGGCTTCGGCGTCGGGCTCGGCGTTCTGGTCGCAGGCGGCCAATCCCAGGAGCAGGGTGGTGGCGGCCGCACCGGTCAGCAGTTTCTTATGCACAGCGTTCTCCTCACACGTGGACAAGTCTGCACCGTAGGGCCTGCAGCACAACGGATGCTCCATGCCGGCTGGTGGTGAGGTGCAGGGGCTCAGCATGAAAAGGGAATCGCCTGCCCAGTAGACTTGTTGTGGTCTCACATTCTTTCCGCCGCCGTGATATTCGAGAGGTCCACCGTGACACATACCCCCGCAGAGGCGAACGATCCCTTCGGCTTCGTCGGCCTGACCTATGACGATGTCCTGCTGCTGCCCGGCGCCACCGACGTCATCCCCTCGGACGCTGACACCACCACCCGGCTGTCGAGGAACATCGACATCGCCTCGCCGGTGGTCTCAGCCGCTATGGACACGGTGACCGAAGCGCCGATGGCGATCGCCCTGGCGCGCCTGGGCGGGATCGGCATCCTGCACCGCAACCTCTCCATCGAGGAGCAGGCCAAGCAGGTGGATCAGGTCAAGCGCTCCGAGTCCGGCATGATCACCGACCCGGTGACCATCACCCCGGATGCGACCATCAAGGATCTGGACGACCTCTGCGCCCACTACCGCGTCTCCGGCCTGCCGGTGGTGGACGAGGAGAAGAAGCTGCTGGGCGTCATCACCAATCGGGACATCCGGTTCATCCCGCATGAGGAGTACCTGACCACCAAGGTCTACGAGAAGATGACTCCTCAGCCGCTGATCACCGCCAAGGAGGGCATCACCAACGCTGAGGTGTTGGAGCTGTTCTCCAAGCACCGCGTGGAGAAGCTGCCGCTGGTCGACGACGAAGATCGGCTCACCGGCCTGATCACCATCAAGGACTTCGACAAGGCCGATAAGTACCCCCAGGCCACCAAGGACGACGAGGGCCGGCTGCGCGTCGGAGCCGCCGTGGGCTTCTTCGGAGAGGGCTTCGACCGTGCCATGGCTCTGGTGGAGGCCGGTGTGGACGCGCTGGTGGTGGACACCGCCAACGGTCACACCCGCGGTGTGCTGGACATGATCGCCAAGCTCAAGGCTGAGCCCAAGGCCGCCCATGTGGACGTGATCGGGGGCCAGGCCGCCACTCGTGAGGGTGCTCAGGCACTGGTCGACGCCGGCGCCGACGCCATCAAGGTCGGCGTCGGACCGGGCTCGATCTGCACCACCCGCGTGGTCGCCGGCGTCGGCGTGCCCCAGGTGACCGCCATCTATGAGGCGAGCAAGGCAGCCGGCCCGGCCGGTGTGCCGCTGATCGCCGACGGTGGGCTGCAGCACCCCGGCGACATCGGCAAGGCGCTGGTGGCCGGTGCGAACTCAGTGATGCTCGGCTCTCTGCTGGCCGGGGCCAAGGAGTCCCCGGGCGATCTGGTCTTCTACCAGGGCAAGCAGTTCAAGGCCTACCGCGGAATGGGCTCCTTGGGTGCCATGCAGACCCGCGGCAAGAACACCTCCTACTCCAAGGACCGGTACTTCCAGGCTGATGTCCCCACCGATGAGAAGCTCATCCCCGAGGGCATCGAGGGTCAGGTGCCCTACCGCGGACCGCTCTCGGCCGTGGTGCACCAGCTGACCGGCGGCCTGCGCCAGACCATGTTCTACGTGGGAGCCCACACCACCGATGATCTGAAGGCCAAGGGCAAGTTCGTCCGCATCACCTCGGCCGGGCTGAAGGAATCCCACCCGCATGATGTGATGATGACCGTCGAAGCCCCCAACTACGGCCGGAAGTAAGGACACCACCTCTTGAGCAACGAACTCCCCATCGGCCTGGCCAAGAACGCGCGCCGGGCCTGGGCACTGGACGATGTCGCCGTCGTGCCCAGCCGCCGGACCCGCAGCCCGCAGGACGTCAGCCTGGAGTGGCAGATCGACGCCTATAAGTTCGACATGCCGGTCATCGGTGCGCCGATGGACTCGGTCATGTCCCCGGCGACGGCCATCGCCCTGGGCAAGCTGGGCGGCCTGGGCGTGCTGAACCTGGAGGGTCTGTGGACCCGGTATGAGAACCCCGAGCCCATCCTCGAGGAGATCGCCGCGCTGGAGGCCAGCGACGTCTCTCCGGAGAACACTCAGCGGCTGCAGGAGCTCTACGCCGAGCCGATCAAGGCGGAGCTGATCACTGCGCGGCTGGCAGAGATCCGTGAGGCCGGCGTCGTGGTCTCCGGGTCCCTGACTCCGCAGCGGACCCAGGAGTTCTACCAGACAGTGGTCGACGCCGGCGTCGACATGTTCGTCATCCGCGGGACCACTGTCTCGGCCGAGCACGTCACGGACAACGGTGCGGACGGCACTGAGCCGCTGAACCTGAAGAAGTTCATCTACGAGCTTGATGTTCCGGTGATCGTCGGCGGTGCGGCCGGGTACACCCCGGCGCTGCACCTGATGCGCACCGGTGCCGCCGGTGTCCTGGTGGGCTTCGGCGGCGGCTCGTCCACCACCACTCGCCGGGCACTGGGCATCCGCGTGCCGATGGCCACGGCCATCAGCGACATCGCAGCCGCGCGCCGGGACTACCTGGATGAGTCCGGCGGGCGCTACGTGCATGTGATCGCCGACGGCGGCCTGGGCACCTCCGGCGACATCGTCAAAGCTCTGGCCATGGGCGCCGACGCCGTGATGCTCGGGGCCACTCTGGCCCGGGCGGAGGAGGCCCCCGGCCGGGGCTGGCACTGGGGCCTGGAAGCCGTCCATGAGGAGTTCCCGCGCGGCCACCGCACCCACGTGGGCACCGTCGGGCCGCTGGAGGAGGTCCTCTGGGGCCCCAGCCACCACACCGACGGGACCTCCAACCTGATGGGCGGGCTCAAGCGGGCCATGGCCACCACCGGCTACGTGGACGTGAAGTCGTTCCAGCGGGTCGACGCCATCGTCTCCCCGCTGAGCCAGCAGGACCGCTGAGCAGCCCTCACCGTTGATCGTCTCCCACAGTTGATTGGGCGAAGAACCGCCGTCTGAGCAGCAGATCTGCTCTGGGACGGTGGTTCTTCGCCCAATCTTTTCTTCGGTCAGGGCTGGCCCAGGCGGGAACGGTAGGCCAGCAGAGTCCCGACGCCGAGCAGCCCGGCCGCGATCGCGGCGATCCAGAAGTTCTGGGCACCGGTCAGCGCCAGGTCTCCCTCGCTGGAGGCAGCTGTGGGGGAGGTGTCGTCGGGAGCAGCGTTCGAGCCTGCGGCTCCCAGATCCGTTCCGGCCTCGGCGTCCGCACGTTCGTCGCCTGCTTCGGAGCCGGCTGGCGCTTCTGCGGCTGAGGATTCGTCGTCGACCGGTTCCTCCCCAGCCGACGGTCCGTCTTCAGACACCCCGTCCTCACCGGAGCCTGTGCCGGCCCCCTGATCTGCATCGTCTTCCTGGCCTGCGTCGTCCTCCTCAGTGGCGCCCTCCTCCTCGGCGCCGCCGTCGGTCTCCTCACCCACGACGATGTCCGCGATGATCGGGTCGTGGTCGGAGGCCCGCCAGAGAGACTCGCTCCACGCGGGCTCGTCGTAGAGCCCGGGAGTCCCTGAGGCCTCGTAGCGGCTGTACTCCAGTGCGATGGGCTCCGGAGCGTTGGTGTTCCAGATGTGGGTCTGGGCCACTGTCTCCACTGCGGCGTCGGAGGCCACTACGTGGTCCAGCGAACCCGATTCACCGCTGTAGTTGTAGGAGTAGTTGCCGGTCTCCTCGGAATGCTGGGCCGAGAGGTTGGTGAAACCGGCGTCCTCGATGGTGACCATCGGAGCCTCGGCCGCATAGGAGTTGAAGTCGCCCATCAGGTAGAAGCGGTCGGTGCTGTACTCCTCCCGCATAGCTTCGGTGAACGCCACCATCGCCTCGGCCTGGCGTGTGCGGTCTCCGTTGAAGGAGCCGCTGCCGTCGCCGGAGTCGGCGTTGTCGCCCTCGCCCTCGCCGCCCTTGGACTTCAGATGATTGACCACCAGGGCGAACTGGTCGTCCTCATCGCCGTCGACCGGCTGGAACAGCGCGGCCATCGGCTCGCGGGCGTTGGAGTAGATCTCGTCCACGTCGTACTCGTCCAGGGCATCGGAAGCCAGGTGCTCCACGCCCTCCTCGAAGAGGATCAGCGAATCCACCAGCTCGACGGCTTCGGGCCGATAGATGTATCCGTTGCGGATGACGTCCTCATCCTCGGGAAAGTCCTCGACCGGGACATAGTCCCAAGTGCCCTCTCCCTCGACCGCGTTGAGCGCCTCCACCAGCACCTGGTGGGCGTAGTCGCGGTCCTCGCCGAAGTGGACGGAGTTCTCCATCTCCTGCAGCGCGATGACATCGGCGTCCATGCCCACGATCGTGTTCACGATGCGCTGCTGCTGCACCGCGAAGTGCTCCTCGGTGTAGGCCCCACGGCTGGTGCAGTAGTCAGTTGTGGTGGGCTCGCCGTGCCGGTCCTCGTGGTAGTCACAGTCCTCCTCGTACTCACCGACGTGCGGGAAGTAGTTCAGGACGTTGAAGCCGGCCACGCGGACATCCCCGGCGCGTCCGGGAAGGTCTGCCTCGGGGCGGGTGTCGCTGAAGGTGACCGGCTCCTGCTCCGGGTTCCCGGGCAGGAAGGAGGTCGGCTCGAAGCGCCACTCGTCATAGCGATGCTCCAGGATCACCGGGGCGTTCCACTCCACTGAGGTGCCCACGCGGGGGACCTGCCCTGTGCTCAGATAGGGGAGGGGCATATCGGCCTCATCCGACCAGCTGGTCCAGCGGTTGCGGCCGCCGTGGCCCAGTCGGATGTAGCGCTCCGCGTTGGAGGCGGCCAGCTCCTCGCGCTCCTGGGTGTCCGGGTGGTGCTGTGCGGTGGGGTTCACCAGAGGGTCGGTGCCGTCCACGACGCCGAGCACGCCGCCTACGCTGTCGGCCTCGCCGTGGAGCAGCCCGTAGTTGTCGGTGACCGTCCAGTCGCCCTCCGGGCTGAGCGTCATGCCGATCAGCTGCTCGCGCTCCTCGATCTCCAGGAAGCCATCCACGGGGTAGGGGAGCGGAGCGTCGACGCTCTCGTCTTCGATGACTCCGACTTCGGGCTGGGTGATCTGCAGCTGAGCAGAGCTGGTGGAGCTGGACTCCTCCCAGGTGCCGACCTCCCCGGTCACTTCGACGTAGTCGCCCTCCTCGACCACGGCGCCGTCCCAGCCGGTGCCCATCCAGACGAAGACCGCACAGGAAACGTCGTGATCGCTGTAGTCCTCGCTGCCGCAGGCTGCCTCCTCCTGGAGGTAGAACCCGTCCCAGGGACGCGAGGTGTTCTCGGTGTCGGCGTAGCGCGCGGTGACCACACCGCGAGTGGTGACCTCCTCGCCCATATAGGGGCTGGCGGCGGGATCCGTGCCGGCTTCGCCGCGGACCTCGGAGATCGAGACCTCCGCTGCGGTCGACGAGTCGGTCGGATCCGAAGGCTCGGGTTCTGAAGGTTCCGGCTCTGAAGGCTCAGGCTCTGACGGTGCGGGTTCCGACGGTTCAGGATCAGCAGGCTCAGGCTCATCCTGGTCCTGCGTGATCAGAGCGTCGCCGCCGCTGTACCGGGGAGCCGCGGGCGCAGGGCCGAAGTCCTCGCCGTTCTCCCCGGAGGAGCCGGTGCGTTGAAGGGTCTCCCCGGAGGAAGCCTCCGCAGCGACCGCACGGGAGTCGCCCAGGCCGACCTCCGCCTCGCCCCAGCCCAAGGCGTCGACCACAGCGGGATGATCGGTGAGGTCGCCGGAGACGCCCTCGGGTGGTTCTGCGGTGGAGAACAGGGCCACAGAGGCGCCGCCGCCTGCCATGTTCAGCGCTGCTCCGGCGACGTGGTCGGCATGGAGCTCGGTGACCGGCCCGCCCGCGGCAGCCGGTCCCAGGATCAGGTAGCTGCCCTCGGCAGGGACGGAGCCGCTGAGCTGAGTGTTGCCGCCGCTGTAGGGGGTGCCGCTGCTCTGGTAGCCCTGGATGGACCAATCGCTGAGGTCCACCTCGGTGTCACAGCTGTTGGTCAGCTCCACGTAGCGGGGGAGGTCCTGGGCGCTGCTTCCGCCGCGGGTGTTCACCTCGTCGATCAGGATGCAGTCGGCTCCCTCGGCGTCCTGAGCCGGAGAGGCCATCGCCGGGGCGGGGCCCAGCATGGTTCCGCTCAGCACCGCTGCGGTCAGCAGGCGGGGGAGCCGGCGGCCGGAGGCGTCGGTGGTGGGACGGTCAGGGGTCGGCATGCAGAGTCCTCAGCAGGTCGAGTGATGCGGGCAGGAGTCAGTCTCCGATCCAATCAGGCCCGTGTGAACGCCGTGCTACGTCGAGGCGAATTGCCGTAGGCCGCCCCTGCCGCCGTCCTCCCAGGTCAGCCGGCTCGCCGCTGACGGGAACGGACCAGCAGCAGAGTCCCGACGCCGAGCAGGAGAGCCGCTGCCATCGCGATCCAGGCCACCTGAGCACCGGTCACCGCAAGGCTGCCGTCCTGGGCCGCGGCGGACTCCTGTGCAGGTGCCTCTCCAGCACCGGCCGCGGAAGTCTCGGCGGCAGGCCCATCAGCGCCTGCGGCAGGGTCCTCGGATTCCTCACCGGAGGCGGCCTGCTGGTCCGCGGACTCTTCGTCAGGCGAGTCCTCAACGGACGCGTCCTGAGGATCGGCGCCGGCGGGATCGGTCCCGGCGGAGTCGGTGTCTGTTGCCTCCTCAGTGTCTTCGGAGCCGTCAGTGCCGTCAGTGCCGGCAGAGCCATCAGAGCTATCAGGGCCGTCAGTGCCGGCCGGGGCGCCTTCGTCGGCGTCGCCTCCGGTGCTGTCCTGGCCCGCCGCCGAGCTCTGCACCGTCATCGGGATGGTGAGCTCCGTGCCGGTGGTCTCCTCCTGGATGACCAGGGGCATCTCAGTCTGCTCCGCACCGTCGGAGCTGGCGCTCATCGCGCCCAGCCCGGGGCTCACTGAGCCGCTGAACTCCAGTGCGGCGGGGACCTCGGCGCGGATCTCCGCAGTGCCGCGCAGATCGCTGGCATCGGCATATTCGGCGTCGATGTCGAAGTCGTCGAGGTCGAATCCGGCCAGCGAGACGCTGACCGATTCGCCGACCGGGACGTCCTCCGAGCTGTAGGCCAGCCCCGAGAGGTCCAGGGCGAGCTCGTCACCGGGGGCGTAGACCGTCTCCGAGGGGTGGCCGGAGACCCATGTGGTACCCACCGCTCGGCGGTCCAAGGCTGGCTCCAGGACCTCCTGCTCGCGGGCGTACTCCACGAACGCCTCCAGGTCGTTCATGCCCGTGTCCTGGGTGCTGGCAGCCTCCAACGGCACCTCCACGCCTCCGCCGGAGGCCATGTAGGAGTTCATGCCCACGGTGTAGGTGGCGTCGGGGTCGACCGGCTCGCCCTCGATGATGACCTGCTCGATGTGCTCGCCGTCAGGAGCCGAGGCGTCATAGGTGTAGCGGACCTCGGAGGACTGGGCGTGCTTGGAGAAGCTGCCGTCCTCGCGCCACTGCTCCTCGAAGAGGCGGTAAACCTGCTCCCCGGTCAGCTCTACGTTGACCAGCGTGTTGGCAAAGGGCTGGACATCGCCCAGGTCCCTGTAGGTCAGCTGACCCAGGGGCAGATCGCCGCGCAGGCCGCCGGCGTTGGTCACTGCGAAGTCGACGTCGGGCTGGTTCTGGCGGATGGCCCAGAGCTGGGCATCGGCGATCAGCTCACCCAGTGTGGAAGCGGCACTTCGGTTCTCAGAGCCCTCGCTGTTGACCGCCCGGGCGAAGGGTACCTCCCCGGCGGTCTCCGCGATGACCTCACTGCCGAGCTCATCAGCGGTGGACACTGCATCGGAGACGATCTGGTCCACCTCGGGGTGGCCCTCGCAGCGGGGTTCGCCCCCGGGGAAGAGCTCCACCAGTTCGGCCTCGGACTCCACGAGCTCCCCGGTGGAGGGGTCGAAGGAGAAGTCCAGGACGTTCACGTAGTCGCCGTACTCGCCGGCCTGGGCCAGCCATGTGCCGTCCACGTCATGGACATAGCTCTGGTGGGTGTGGCCGGACATGATCGCGTCGATCTCCGGATGTGCGTTCTCGATCAGGCCCCCGAAGGGAAGCCCGGAGGCGCTGTCGGGACTGGTGCTGGGCAGGCCCTCGTGGACCAGGACGGTGACCACATCGGCCAGGTCGTTCTCGGTCAGGTGCTCGGCGTAGTGGTTGGCCTCCTGACTCATGGAGGTCCACTCGATGCCCTCGATCCCATCCGGGCTGACCAGGCTGGGCATGCCCTCGGTGATCAGGCCGATGAAGGCCACCCGAACCCCGCCGACCTCGTGGATGGAGTAGGGGCCATAGAGGTGTTCGCCGGTTTCGGCGTCGCGGATGTTCGCGCCGATCCAGGGGAAGTCGGACATCGGGATGACCCGGTCATCCATATCGGCTGCACCCTGGTCGAACTCATGGTTGCCCAGAGCGGAGACATCGAGGTCCATGGCATTGAGCGCTTCGATGCTGGGCTCGTCCTGCTGGATGAAGCTGGTGAAGGTGGATGCCCCGATGTTGTCTCCGGCCGAGGCGAAGAGGGTGTTCGGGTTCTGCGCACGGTAGTCATCCACCGTGCAGGCCAGCACCGACGCCGACTCCTCCACCCGACCATGGAAATCATTGGAAGCGACGATGGAGAAGTCCACCAGCTCGTCGTCCTGGCCGGACTCCTGGTCAGCGGTGTCCTCCTGGCTGGAGGCCTCGTCCTGATCAGGGCCCTCCTGGGTGGCTCCGTCCTCCTGAGTTTCCTCTGCCTGCTGGGCCTGCGACTCTGCATCTTCTGCCTGAGGACTCTCCGCAGTGCTGGCCGCGGCGCTGGGGGCGGGGGCCAGGAGCACGGCGGCCAGGCCGGCGGCCGTGGCTCTGCGGGGCCAGGGACGCCGCTGTCGGGCGTCCTCGTCAGGGGTGCGTTCGGCAGAATCAGGTGCAGCTGTCATGTAGGGGATCCCTCATCGTCAGGGCGGGTGTCGGTCGAGTGAGCTCCATCCCATCAAGGCTGTGTTAACTGGAGAAGAAGGACCGGCGAATGGCCGGTTCAAGGCCCTGCAGGAGGGCGCGGCGTCGCCGGCGGCTGTCTCGTTTTGGGCAGGCGTGGTCTCGTCTCGTATAGTAGACGGGCCTGGTGACGTGTCCGAGCGGCCGAAGGTGCGACACTCGAAATGTCGTGAGCGGTAACCCCGCTCCGTGGGTTCAAATCCCACCGTCACCGCCAGCTTCGAAGGCCCCGGTCCCTTGATCTCTCAAGGGCCCGGGGCCTTTCTCATGCCATCGACTCCTTCAGGCCCGGTGACAGGCTTCAGTTTCGATTCAGGCCGTGCGTCCGTGAGTCGAGGGCGAGCTTGAAGTGATTCTCTGCCGCGTTGATCCGAGAGGTCGGTGTCGTCGGGTCGAACACGCGCAGGACCGAGAAGCGAAACGTTGACGGTTCCAGGCCGCGCAACTCGACATTGCCACCGTGTCCATTGGCCGCGTATACGCTCCAGCGCTGTCGCAGGCTCTCCGAGCCGTCAGCCTTGCCGACATATTGCCGTCCGTCCCGACGATCGGTGATCAGATAGACGGCAGCCACAGATGCCAGCGCCGTACGCCATGAGGCATAGCGGTGGTCGCGCATCACCGCCTGCAGCTGCGCGTGATCCAGTACGAGATCGTCGAATCCTGGAAACGGAACTGGCCGCGCGTCAGCGATCTCCACAACCGGGTAGTCGGCGGCCGTGGATGCGTTGAGTCGCCAGGTGCGTGGCGACCTCCAACCGATCACGAGTCGGTTCCGCAGGTCTGTCATGCGCTCGGAGACCACGAGGTCGAAGGTACGTCGTGTCCCGTCGTTCGACATTTCACCGTGATTCTCGACCACTGCCCAGAGTCTGGCTCGGTCGCCACCTTCGCGGAGAAACACGACCCAGGTTCGAGGCGGCACAGCGGGGAAGATCCGTGGATTCGCGGACTGTTCCCTCGTGTACTCGAGGATCTCAGTGTCAGTGGATTCAGGGTGAATGCCGCTGTTTCCGGAATCCTCGTGCTCTTTGATGTACACGTGACGGATCACTTGGGCGTCCTGCGGATCGATCTCCGCGGTGTCCATGATGGAACCAAGCGTCAGTGTCATGGGTGGCTTTCCTTCCCCGGGTCTGAGTGATCCGATGATCACGGAGGTATTCGTCGCGATCTCGTCATCGTTGCAGACCAGGACGGATGATTCGGAGAACACAGGAAAGGCCCCGGATCGTTGAGGTTCGGGGCCTTTCCTGAATCAGCGGTTCGTCACCAGGGCCTACTGGTCATGATTCCTTAAGGACTCTTTCAGACTCGGCGGACCGAAGATCAGTATGAAGTTCAGTATTTGGTGCCGTGTGCCTTGTTGTAGGCCTCGATGACGGCCTTCGGAACCGCTCCGCGGTCGCTCTTGAGAAGACCGCTGATCTTCTCCGGCTGCTGCTTCGCCCATGCGCGGATCTCCTTGGCAGGGACAGAAGGACGCTTGGCCGTGGTCGCTGCTGTGCCGGAGGCCGCATGCTTGATGAACGGTTCCAGTGCTTCCTCGAGCTGCTTCCGATGATCAGGCCCGAGGTCGATCACATAAGAGCGGTTGCCTACGGAGAACTGAACGGTCTGTACATCCTCTGTGATCGAATTATCGATATCGTCCAGGAGAATAGTTCGAGTAGCCATATCTGCAGGCTATCACTGCCCCTCAATAATGTGAGCGGACGGATCATCCTTATTCTTCAGTCTTGCCGATGAACGGCAGATTCTCTTCTCTGCGTCACCTCGGTGCCGCTGAGCTACTCTGGCCCCATGTGCGGACGATATGTGCAGTCCAAGGCAGCCGGGCAGCTCTCTCTGGACCTCCGCGCCGGTTTCGGTGACGGTCTTCAGGAGACGATCTCGTGGAACATTGCGCCCACTGCGGCGGTGCCCATTCTGGTGGACCGCCCCGACGGCGATCGGGCACACCGGGAGCTGCACACCGCACGGTGGGGCCTGCTGCCGATCTGGGCCAAAGACAAGGCGCAGTCGGCCCGCGCCTTCAACGCACGCAGCGAGACGGTAGCCGATAAGCCCACGTTCCGCTCGGCCGTGCGGTCCAAACGCTGCGCCGTACCAGCGGATGCCTACTATGAGTGGCATGCCTCCGGCGGTTCCAAACAGCCCTACGCTGTGCGGAGGGCCGACGGCGCCTCCCATCTCTTCGCCGGGCTCTACGAATGGTGGCGCCCCCAGGACGCCGAAGCCCACGATCCGTGGGTGCTCTCCTGCACCATTCTCACCGGACCGTCGCCTGACCACGGCCACGACGGAGTCCTGGGTGAGCTGGCCTGGCTGCATGATCGGATGCCCCTCCCGCTGTCCGAGGAGACGCTGGAGGAATGGCTGGCTCCGGGGAAGCTCACCAAACCCGACGCCGAGCATCTGGTGAACCGAGTCCGCTCGGAGGCGCTCCATGTGGCTTCCGGATGGGAGGTCTACCCGGTGAGCCGCGCCGTCGGCAACGTCCGCAATGACAACGCTGAGCTGCTCCAGCCTGTCTCTGCCTGATCCCGCCCCGTGCGACTCAACGTCTGTGCGGTCCGCCGAACTACCGGAACTGCTGGAAGAACGAGGTGAGCTGCGCGGCGCATTCCTCCTCGCGGACACCGGGATGGACCTCCACCCAGTGGTTGAGTCGGGGTTCGCGCAGGATGTCGAACACTGACCCGGCCGCCCCCGCCTTCTCGTCCCAGGCGCCGAAGACCACGGTACGAATCCGTGATTGGCTGATCGCCCCGGCACACATCGGGCACGGCTCCAATGTCACCGCGAGTGTGCAGCCCTCCATGCGCCACTGGCCTGTGGCTGTGGCGGCCGCGCGCAGGGCTGCGATCTCAGCATGACCGGCCGGGTCGGCGTCGCGCTCTCTGGTGTTGTATCCCTCACCGAGCGTCTCACCGTCGGGGGAGACCACGACGGCGCCCACCGGCACTTCGCCGGAACCTTTCGCCTGCTCAGCCAGCTCCAGGCAGCGTCCGATCAGCCGGTGCCGAGTCTGCGGGTCGCGCGCGGGCAGGGGCGAGAAAGGCATGGTGCCAGCTTAGCTCCTGGTAGTTTTGACCTATGCGCGTACAGGTCGTGGAACATCCCCTCATTGCCCATAAGCTCACCCAGCTCCGCCGCAAGGAGGCTCCCTCCAACGTCTTCCGGCAGCTGACCGGCGAGCTGGTGACCCTGCTCTCCTATGAGGCAAGCCGCGACATCGCGACCGAACCCGTGGAGATCCAGACTCCGGTGGCCACGACCACCGGCACGGAGCTCTCCGACCCCAAGCCGCTGGTGGTGCCGATCCTGCGCGCCGGTCTGGGCATGCTGGAGGGGATGACTGCGATGGTCCCCACGGCCGAGGTCGGTTTCCTGGGCATGGCCCGGAACGAGGAGACCCTCGACATCATCACGTATGCGGAGCGTCTGCCCGATGACCTGACCGGCCGCCACGTCTTTGTGCTGGACCCGATGCTCGCCACCGGAGGCACGCTGGTGGAGTCCATCCGCTTCCTGAAGAACGCCAACGCTGCGAAGATCACCTGCATCTGCCTGGTCGCCGCCCCGGAGGGGATCGATCGACTGCGTGAGGGCGTCGGTGATCTCGACGTGGACCTCTACGTGGCAGCCATCGACGAGGGTCTCAATGAGAAGTCCTACATCGTGCCGGGTCTGGGCGACGCCGGAGATCGGCTCTACGGCCTGGCTGAGTGAACCGGGGGCTCACCGCCGGTGGGCTGACCGTTGCTGGGGCTGACCGTGGGTCGGCGTCGAGCGCGTTGAGGAGCCGTTAAGGTTACTCTGCGATAGCCATCTATGATGGGCCGCTTTCAGCGCCTGTCTGCCTCCGCGCATTCGCGTGTGTGAGGTGCCCTGACCAGGGGTTTTTCTGTGAGACCGTGGCCTCGTCCGCTATCCGGGTACGCTGTGTCCATCGCGATGATGATGTGTTTCTCGTCACGTACAAGCTGACTTGTCTCAATATGCGGAATATCTGTCCGTATGTTACTTGCAAAATCTTTATATGACAGAGAGTCTGGGGTGACAAGTCCACCGGCAGCACCGCCAGGGAGAGAGCATGGCTATGTCCGCGCATCTGAGTCAGGCCCAGAATCCAGGGTACGTTCATGTCTCCGTGCGAAACGCCGCACGCCGCGCGGAGATCGCTCGGAGGATGAAGGGCGGCGGAGCTGGCGCCGACGGCGCGGCGCCGACATCTGACTCAGCTCAGGCGAACGGTCACCCCGCCACCTCTCCGGTGCCCGTGCTGGCACAGAACGGCGGCGGCCCTCAGGTCGTTCAGCCCGATGTGGTCGCCCGCGGCTTCGTGGTCTACGTGGGCCTCGATGAGGACACAGCCACGGCGGCAGGCACCTCGCTGCATAAGATCGCCACCGAGCTGCGCGACTATGTCGAATCCATCGCTCCGGAGTCCCAGGTTCACATCGCGATGGCTATGGCCTCAGCGCTGACCGAGGGCAGCGACCTGGACGTGGTCCGTCAGGCGCTCGGTGATCCCACGGTCACTCACCGCACGATGGAGGCCCAGGTGCCTGCGCCGCCGGCGCCGTCGAACTCGGGCGTGCTGATCGACCTCTCCCGTCGTGAGGTCAAGCTCGACGGAGAGGATCTGAGCCTCACCTACAAGGAGTTTGAGCTGCTGAACTACCTGGTGGAGAACGGCGCCCGGACAGTGGGCCGCGAAGAGCTGCTCAAGACCCTCTGGCGCAACATCGACGAGGACCAGATGCCCAATGAGCGGACCATCGACGTCCACATCCGTCGCCTGCGCTCCAAGCTGGGCCGCCTGGCCAACACCGTGCGCACAGTGCGGGGCCAGGGCTATCGCTTCTATGAACACCCTGAGGTGACGGTCTGGGCCGCACCTGAGTACTCCATCTGAGTCTGGATCCCTGTGAGATCTCTGCTGATCCTCCGCCACGGCGAGGCCGGCCACTCCTTCTCCGGAGACGATCACGCCCGCACGCTGACCTCTCATGGCGAGCAGCAGGCTCGCCAGGTGGGGTCGTGGCTGCGCGACTCCGGGCTGGTGCCTGATGCCACGATCTGTTCCGATGCCATGCGCACCCGTCAGACCTGCATCTGGGTCAATGAACAGCTGGGGGAGAAGGCTCCCACGGCCTATCTGGACGACCGGCTCTATCTGGCCGCACCGCGGCAGGTGCTCTCGGTGATCAACGAGACCCCGGAGACGGTCCAATCTCTGCTGGTCGTGGCCCATATGCCCGGAGTCCAAGAGGTCAGCATGGAGCTGGCCTCTGTGTATTCCGAGGAGGACCCGGTGATCCGTATGGCTGGTTCCTGGCCCACTGCCGGCGTCGCGCACCTGCAGTTCGACAAGCCCTGGGCAGAGCTCGATGGACGCGACGCGCGCCTGGTCGCATTTCAGGTGCCCGGCTCCTGAGGGATTGGATCCTGAATGTCCGGCTCCAGGCGGCCCTCCGCTGCCTGTGATCCTGCAGGAGGGGCCTGGTGGAGAGCTCGATTTTGCATGGCGGCTCAGAGGTGTGTATAGTCTTCTAGGTCGCGATCACGACAGAGTGATCGGGACGGAGTGCTCGAGAGAGTGCTTGCGCCTATAGCTCAGCTGGATAGAGCGTCGGTCTACGGAACCGAAGGTCTGGGGTTCGAATCCCTATGGGCGCACAGAGACAGACCCCTGGTCAGAAGGTGAGAACCCTTCCGACCAGGGGTCTTTTCGTGTCTGGGGCCGTCGTATAAGCGGATCACCCCGGGATCTTCCTGAGAAGCGGCGCTTCCGGGCCTCGGGTTCTAGTGAACGTCGCAACGACCTGACCGTTCAGGAGTTGCGATGCCCGCACGCGAACCCTCCCGAGGAGAGCCTTATACCGAAGCGGTGAAGGCTGACTGCCTTCACCGCTTCGGCCAGACCCCAAACCTGGTTGCAGTCGCAGCTGAGACCGGAGTCTCTGCCAGGACCTTGTCTGACTGGGTCAGAGCCGCCGGGATGTATCACCTGGTACGTCCCGGCCGGGCGCATCCACGCAGAGATGAGTACCATCGACTGCGGTTAGAGGGATTCAGCCGTGCAGAGGCTGCCCAACGAGTCGGTGCATCTGCGCGATCGGCGCGGAATTGGGACCGTCAGAGTGCGCCCAATGGGTATAACAAGAAGATGCACAGCACCTTCCCTGATCCCGCCGCGCCCGCGACTCACCGGCGGTACCTCAACGCGGCAGACAGACTCGCGATCTCTGACCTGCTGCGACGAGGCTGTTCCTACGCTCAGATCGCTGCTGAGCTGGGACGGAGCCGTTCAACGATCAGCCGAGAGGTCACCCGCAACAGCCACAGAGGCCTCTACCACCCGTACCTCGCTCATCAGCAGAGCGTCGACCGGCGGGCACGGCCCAAGCCCAGGAAACTGGTGCCTGGCAGCCGGATCTTCGCCTACGTCTGGGACAAGCTGCAGCTGGAATGGTCCCCGGAGCAGATCAGTGGAAAGCTCGCTGAAGAGTTCCCCGAAGATCAGGAGATGCGTGTGTGCCACGAAACGATCTACCAGGCCCTGTACCTACAGGCTCGTGGTGGATTGAAGCGTGAAGTCCAAGCCGCGCTGCGCACTGGTCGGGCGATGCGCAAGCCTGCCGGTGACCAGCGCAGATCCCGGAGTCTGGGTGGGCAGATGGTCATGATCAGCCAGCGTCCTGCTGAGGTCGAGGACCGGGCAGTGCCGGGGCACTGGGAAGGAGACCTGATCATCGGTGCTGGCAGTAAGTCCGCGATCGCGACTTTGGTGGAGCGTCATACCCGGTTTGTGATGCTCTGCCATCTTCCTGGTGATCACACCGCCCAGACGGTCGCGGCCGCGCTGACCCAGCGGATGAAGACGCTTCCTGAGCATCTTCGCGGTTCGCTGACGTGGGATCAGGGAGCCGAGATGGCCGCTCATCACACGATCAGCGTGGCTGCTGATCTTCCGATCTACTTCTGTGACCCGGCTTCACCCTGGCAGCGGGGATCGAATGAGAACACCAACGGGTTGCTTCGCCAGTACTTCCCTAAGGGAACTGATCTTTCAGTCCATGGCCCAGAGGATCTGGAGCTGGTCGCGAACAAGCTCAACGGCAGGCCTAGGAAGACATTGGGATGGGACAGTCCCGCAGACCGCATGAAAGAGTTGCTCACGACCAGCTGAGTTCACTGTTGTTGCGACAACCACTCGAATCCGCCGGCGATTCTGAGGAAGAGTGCGGGGTGATCGGGCCCGCAGCCGCCATCAGCCTCGCTGACCACACCCGAATTCCAAAACGTGGTCATCATCACGCTGTCTTTTGCCCCAGCGCGTTTCTCTCGCGCTACAGTGGAGACGACTGGTCTGCGATGGGGCGGACGAACGACGGTGTTCTTCCGCGTGCATTCCCATCCGGGTCAGCTGACAAACCAGTACCCAATGGAGGGAAACGATGGTCAACACCGTTGCAACGGCGCCCGGTGATTCAGCCACGATCGCGGCAGAAGCTCCGACTGACAACCAGAAGCTGCTGGACTTCGTCACGGAGATCGCACAGCTCACCACACCTGATCGCATCCACTGGGTGGACGGTTCTGAGCAGGAATACACGCAGCTCACCGACGAGCTCGTCGAGGCCGGCACGCTCACCCGGCTCACCAGTCCGGACTTCCCGAACTCCTTCGCCGCCTTCTCGGATCCCGCCGATGTGGCCCGGGTGGAGTCCCGTACGTTCATCTGTTCAGAGCAGGAGCGCGACGCCGGCTTCACCAACAACTGGGTGGACCCCTCAGAGATGCGCCAGACGCTCAGCGGGGTCTTCGACGGCGCCATGAGGGGCCGCACCATGTACGTGATCCCCTTCGTCATGGGCCACCTGGAGGCGGAGGATCCCAAGTTCGGTGTGGAGATCACCGACTCCGCCTACGTGGTGGCCAGCATGCGCATCATGGCGCGCATCGGTGCCGATGTCCTGCGCAAGATCGAGGAGCTGGACGCGTTCTTCGTCCCCGCGGTCCACTCGGTCGGCGCTCCGCTGGAGCCCGGACAGGAGGATGTGCCGTGGCCCTGCAATGAGGAGAAGTACATCGTCCACTTCCCGGAGACCCGGGAGATCTGGTCCTACGGATCCGGTTACGGCGGCAACGCTCTGCTGGGCAAGAAGTGCTACGCGCTGCGCATCGCCTCTGCCATGGCACGTGACGAGGGCTGGCTGGCCGAGCACATGGTGATCCTGAAGCTCACCAGCCCCCAGGGCAGGAGCTACCACCTCTCCGCCGCGTTCCCCTCCGCCTGCGGAAAGACCAACCTGGCGCTGATCGATCCCACGCTGGAGGGGTGGAAGGCCGAGACCCTCGGAGATGACATCACCTGGATCCGCCCCGGCAAGGACGGCGAGTTCCGGGCCATCAACCCGGAAGCCGGCTACTTCGGCGTCGCTCCGGGCACCGGCTGGCACACCAACGCCAACGCCATGCGCGCCATCGCTAAGGGCAACAGCATCTTCACCAACTGCGCGCTGACCGACGACGGCGGCGTCTGGTGGGAAGGCATGACAGAGGAGCCTCCGGCGCACCTGACCGACTGGAAGGGCAACAGCTGGACCCCTGACTCTGCGGAGCCTGCGGCCCACCCCAACGCCCGGTTCTGCACCCCCATCGACCAGACCGACATGCTGGCTGACGAGTACTTCGCTCCCGACGGGGTGAAGCTGGATGCCATCCTCTTCGGCGGGCGCCGCAAGACCACCGTTCCGCTGGTGACTCAGGCCCGCGACTGGAACCACGGCATCTTCTACGGCGCCACACTCTCCTCGGAGACCACGGCCGCCGCCGAGGGCGCAGTGGGCACGCTGCGCCGGGATCCGATGGCGATGCTTCCGTTCATCGGCTACGACGCCGGCGACTACCTCAAGCACTGGGTGGAGGTCTCCTCTGAAGCGGATCCGGAGAAGCTTCCGGCGATCTTCCTGGTCAACTGGTTCCGCCGGGGCCGTGACGGCACGATCGCCTGGCCCGGGTTCGCGGAGAACACTCGCGTGCTGAAGTGGATCATCGAGCGTCTGGAAGGAACTGCCGAGGCCGTGGAGACCCCGATCGGCTTCACCCCGACCCCTGATGCCCTGGATGTCGAGGGCCTGGAGATCACGCAGGAGGAGCTCGAGGACGCCATCACGGTCAGGCCCGAGGAGTGGAGGACCGAGCTGGAGGACATCGACGCCTGGTTCTCCCGGTTCGGCGAGTCCCTGCCACAGTCCATCCAGGATGAGCTCGAGGAGCTGCGCAGCCGGGTGGCCTGACGGCGCTCGCCGGAGCTCGTCGGTCGGCGCGCGGCCGAGCCTGCAGCTCAGAACACACAGCACTGGGGCCGTTTCTCCCGGACGGGGAGGGGCGGCCTCAGTGCTGTGTGCGTGCCATCATTGTGAAGCACGTCGCACCGCACGTGCCGCTTCAGCATGCACGCACCAAGGAGACTTCGATGAGTACAGCTCTGGCTGACCTGCTTCCGGAGGAGGCGATCCTGCTCGACTCCGAAGCCTCGGACTGGCAGGAGGCCATCCGTCGCGCCGGGGAGCTGTTGGAACAGACCGGCGTGGCCGATGAGCGCTACACCGCCGCGATGATCGACAGCGTGGTCGAGCACGGTCCCTACATCGTCCTCAGCCCTGGCTTCGCCCTGGCCCACGCTCGCCCGGACAGCTCGGTGGTCCGCACCGGTCTGTCCTGGGTCCGCTTGGCCGAACCGGTGAGCTTCGGGCACCCGGAGAATGATCCGGTGCGGCTGGTGGTCGCCCTGGCCGCCGTCGACGACGCCGCCCACACCAGCGCGATGGCTGAGCTCGCCGGGGTGCTCGCGGATGCGCACCAGCAGGCCCAGCTGGAGGCGGCCAGAACACCTGAGCAGCTGCGCGCCGTGCTGACGGGAGAGCAGGACCACAGCGCCTCGGCCGAGCAGCCGGCGGCCCTCGACCAGCACCTGATCCTCACCGTCTGCGGCAACGGCTTGGGCACCTCTCTGTTTCTGAAGAACACCCTGGAGACGGTGCTGAACACGTGGGGCTGGGACCGTCACGTCACCGTGGAGGCCACGGACACCATCTCCGCCCGCGGCCGTGCCAAAGAGTGTCAGGCGATTCTGACCTCCGGAGAGATCGCCAAGACCCTGGGCGACGTCGGCGTCCCCGTCCGTGTGATCACCAACTTCACCAGCACCACTGAGCTCGACGCCGCCCTGCGCGAGCTCTACGAGATCTGAGGAGAGCACCATGGAGTGGCTCATCGTCATCGCAGAATTCCTGGTCAACGAGATCCTGTCCGTTCCCGCCTTCCTCATCGGCATCATCGTCGCCGTGGGGCTGATCGCACTGCGCCGCTCTGCAGGCCAGGTGATCGGCGGGGCGGTGAAGGCCACTCTGGGCTTTCTGCTGATCGGGGCCGGCGCCGACTTGGTGGTCGCCTCCTTGGATCCGCTGGGGGTGATGATCCAGGGCGCCACCGGGGCTCAGGGCGTGATCCCCACCAATGAGGCGATCGTGGGCATCGCCCAGGAGCAGTACGGTGCCCAGGTGGCCTGGCTGATGATCCTGGGCTTCGCGCTGAGCCTGGTGTTGGCCCGGTTCACCCCGCTGAGCTATGTGTTCCTGACCGGCCACCACATCCTGTTCATGGCCACACTGCTGACCATCGTGCTGGCCACTGCGGGCTACTCGGGCTCGGTGACCGTCCTGGTGGGCGGCGCGCTGCTGGCCATCCTCATGGTCTCCCTGCCGGCCTTCGCTCACCCCTGGACCCGGCGGATCACAGGAGACGACAGCATCGCCATCGGTCACTTCGGCACCGCCGGCTACGTGGCCGCCGGCGCCGTCGGGCGTCTGACCGGTGGCAGGCGCAGCCGATCCACGGAGGACCTGAAGCTGCCTGAGGGTCTGCGCTTCCTGCGCGACTCCATGGTGGCCACCGCCCTGTCCATGGTTCTGATGTACGTGGTCGTGTCCCTGGTCTTCTTCGCCCGCGAGGGGGAGACGGCCTATGAGGCTTTCGACGGCGGCGCCACCGGTTCGGGCAACTTCGTCATGCAGTCGGTGACACAGGGCCTGCAGTTCGGCATCGCCGTGGCCGTGATCCTCTTCGGCGTGCGCACCATCCTGGGCGAGATCTTGCCGGCGTTCCAAGGAATCGCCGCCAAGATCGTCCCCGGCGCGACTCCGGCCCTGGACGCGCCGATCGTCTTCCCCTACGCCCAGAACGCTGTGCTGATCGGTTTCCTCACCAGCTTCTCCGGCGGGCTCATCGGCCTGGCCGTGCTCTCGCTGTGGCTGAATCCGGCCCTGGGTCTGGCACTGATCCTGCCGGGCCTGGTCCCGCACTTCTTCACCGGCGGTGCGGCCGGTGTCTACGGCAATGCCACCGGCGGACGCATCGGTGCGGCGGCCGGCGGCTTCGTCAACGGCCTGCTGATCACCTTCCTGCCGGCGGTGCTGCTGCTGGTGCTGGGCGACTTCGGCACGGCCAACACCACCTTCGGGGACACCGACTTCGGGTGGTTCGGCGTGCTGATCGGCTACGGCGCGGGGATCGGCTCAGTGGGCGGACTGATCGTCGTCGCTCTGCTCGGAGCGCTGATCCTGACCTCAGCGATCCTGGTCCAGCTGCGCGTGGTCAGAGGCGGGTGGGACCCCTCACCGCACCGGGAGTTCCCGGCACCGACCGCTGACGGCGCCGCTGAGGGCCAGGAGGGCGCCCCGGCAGGCAGCTCCGCGGGGACCGCGGGTTCCTATCCGAAGATCATTCCGCCGCGCGGTGCCCCGACGCCGCCCCCACCGCCGCAATGAGCCGAGCGGGCCAGGCACTCAGCTGCCCAGACGCATATGCAGCTCATCTGCCCACTGGGTGCTCGGGCTCCTGGCCGTCGAGTACGTCGAGTACGGCCTGAGCGGCCGAGAGGCCTGCTCGGCGTCGAGCTTCGGCGGTCTGCCCGGCCAGATGTGAGGTGATGATGACGTTGTCCAGGCCGCGCAGCGGACTGTCCTGGGGCAGCGGCTCGGCCTCCAGCACATCCAGGGCGGCGGAGGAGAGAACCCCGCTGCGCAGGGCTGCGGCCAGGGCCTGTTCGTCTACCAGGGACCCACGGGCGGTGTTGATGAGCATGGCGGTGGGCTGCATCAGAGCCAAGCGTCCGGCGTCGAGGAGGGGGCCCGCACCGATCTGAGCCTGAGTGTGCAGCGTGAGCACATCGGCAGTGCGCAGGTTCTCTTCCAGCCCGACGAAGGCCGCCGCGGCCGACGGGTCAGGATGGGCTGTGGTCACCTGGACGTGCATACCTAAGGCCGCGCCCAACTGGGTCACCGCACGTCCGCTGGGTCCATAGCCGATGACTCCGAGCCGTCTGCCGCGCAGCTCCTGGCCCGCGTCCCGAGGCCAGCTTCCCCCGCGCACCGCCGCAGAGACTTGGGGGATCTGCCGGACGGAGGCGAGCATCAGCCCCAGCGTCAGCTCAGCCACCGAATGGTGGTTGGTCCCCGGGGCGTTGCAGACCTGGACGCCCCGGGCGGACGCGGCTGAGACATCGATGGAGTCATAGCCGACTCCGCTGCGGGCCAGGACCTTCAGCCGATCCGCCCGTTCGAGCATCTCCGAGGTGATCGGCTCACTGGCGAGGATCGCGGCGTCGACGTCCTGCAGCAGCAGTGCCTGCTCCTGGGCCGGACGCGGACCGGTGTGGGGCAGGTGGACGGTGTGGTGGCCGTGCCGGCGCAGCAGACGGTCGACGTCGTCGTCGGGCTTCAGGTAGTCGGTGGTGATCAGTACCCGCGCCACGCCAGCCGCTCACCAGCCTTCCGGAGTGACGGTCAGCTCGATGCCCCACAGCAGGGGCAGCAGCGTGAAGGTAGCCAGTACGATCAGCAGCAGCGTGGTCACGTTCAGCCAGAACCCGATCCTGATCATGTCCATGATGGTGATCTTGCCGGTGCCGAAGATGATGGCGTTCGGCGGAGTCCCCACCGGCAGCATGAACGCGCAGTTCGCGGCCATGGCCGCCGGGACCATCAGCGCCAAGGGGTGGACGCCCAGGGCCAGGCCCAGGGCCGCCATGACCGGAAGGATCATCGTGCCGGTGGCGGTGTTGGAGGTGATCTCGGTCAAGAAGAGCACCAGGGCCGCGGCCACCAGCACAGTGATGATGAAGTTGACGTTCTCCAGCACCAGCAGCTGTTCGCCGATCCAGTCGGAGAGCCCGGTCTCGGTGAACCCGCCGGCCACGGCCAGGCCTCCGCCGAAGAGCAGCAGCACGCCCCAGGGGACCTTCTTGGTGTCATCCCACTCCAGGATCCGCGGCTGCTCGGCGCTGCGGCTGGGCAGGGCGAAGAGCACGACGGCGGCGGTCACCGCGATCAGCCCGTCGGAGATGCCGGGGATCAGGTCGTCCCAGATGAACCCGCGGGTGACCCAGAAGAAGGCGGCACCGACGAAGACCGTCAGCACGGCCTTCTCCTCCGTGGCCAGGCTGCCCAGTCCCTCCTTCTCGTCGCGGATGACGTCACGGCCTCCGGGCAGCGTCTTGAACCGGAACTTAAACTTCACGAAGGTCAGGTAGAACCAGCAGAAGGCCAACAGCAGGACCACCATGGGTACACCGAAGAGCATCCACTGGGCGAAGGTGATGGTCTCGCCGAAGGTCTCCCGCACCACCCCGGAGAGGAAGGCCAGCGGCGGGGTTCCGATCAGGGTGCCCAGACCGCCGATCGTGGCGGCATAGCCGACGCCGAAGATCAGGCACTTCTCGAACTTGGGGACTTCGCTCTCATGTTCGCCGCCCTTCATCACCTGGGCGGCCTGGTAGGTCACGGCCAGGGCCACAGGGATCATCATCATGGCGGCGGCGGTGTTGGTCACCCACATGGACAGGAAGGCCACGGCCACCATGAAGCCCAGCACGATGCGCCGCGGGCTGGTGCCGATCATCAGCACGATGGTCAGGGCGATGCGCTGGTGCAGGTTCCATTTCTCCATGGCGATGGCCAGGGCGAAGCCGCCCAGGAAGAGGAAGACGATGTCATCGCCGTAGGAGGAGGCCACATCGTCGCCCGGCATCGCATTGGTCAGCGGCAGCAGGATCAGCGGAAGCAGCGAGGTGGCTGGGATGGGGATGGCCTCGGTGACCCACCAGGTGCCGATCCACAGGGTGCTGGCCAGCACGGCCACACCCTCGGAGGAGAGGCCCTCTGGGCGGAGGAAGAGCATCGTGAGCAGGAACAGCGTGGGCCCCAGGATGAGCCCGACGAGCCGTGCTCGGGTATAGCCGCCCGGGGGACCGCTCCTGGGACGAACTGAGGGTTCGGGCTCCTGATGGTCCGGCCGGTGGGCCGAGGCGCTGGAGCGCTGGCCCGGGCTGCCGGCGTCGGCGTGCTGGCGGTGCCGTTCGGGCTCCTTCTCCACGGAGAAGGTCAGCAACCGTTTGATCTGGTGGTGGGACCTCCAGAGCTCATCCCAGATCCGGCGCGCAGGATGTGGATACGCCGTCATAAGAAGTCTTCCTCACAGTCGTCATTGAGCGGTGGGGTTCGTTCGCACAGACACTACACACTAGTAGTCTGTGTTTCATGTCACTGACCCGAACCTCCTCCTCAGCACTGCGCGTCGCCGTCATCCCGGATTCCTTCAAAGGCAGTGCGACCGCGGGTGCGGTGGCCCGCGCCATGGCCGAGGGGGTGGAGCGAGCCTGCGCCTCCGCCAGGGTATCGGCCCGGAGCGCAGTCGTGCCCTTCGCCGACGGCGGTGAGGGGACGTTGGACGCGATCTGCAGCGCGTGGGGGATCGAGCCTCAGCGGGTGGCTGTGACTGATGCGCTGGGTCGTCCTGCGGAGGGCCGTTACGCGGTCCACACAGTGGAGGGCAGGACCACAGGCGTGATCGAGGCGGCCGAGGCCAATGGTCTGCCTGCTGTCAGTGACGTGCCGCTGCAGCCTCAGCGTGCCACCACCTATGGCGTGGGCGCTCTGGTCACGGCCGCCCTGGACGCCGGCTGCGAGGAGGTGCTGCTGTGCATCGGCGGATCGGCCACCACCGACGGCGGTGCGGGACTTCTGCAGGCACTGGGCGCACGGCTCCTCGACAGCTCCGGTGCGCAGATCGGGCCCGGAGGAGGGGCGCTCGCCGATCTTTCACATATCGACACAGAGGGCTTGGATCCGCGGGTGCCGGGACTTCGATGGCGGATCGCCTGCGACGTGACCAACCCCCTGCTGGGTCCTGAGGGTGCGGCTGCGGTCTTCGGCCCACAGAAGGGTGCGGACCCACAGGACGTCATAGAGCTCGACGCCGCCCTGGGCCACTTCGCTGATGTCTTGGCCGCCCAGACCGGGCAGGACGTCCGTGAGACCCCCGGCATGGGTGCGGCCGGAGGACTGCCGATGGCACTGGTGAGCCTCTTCGACGCAGAGATCGCCCCAGGTGGCGAACTGGTGGCCGAGGTCCTCGGAGTCCAGCAGGTCGTGGCAGAGGCCGAGATCGTGCTGACCGGTGAAGGCAGGCTGGACTCTCAGTCCCTGGGCGGCAAAGTGGTGGACACGGTGCGGCGCCTGACCCCCGATCAGACTCCGGTGTTCGTGCTGGCCGGATCGGTAGAGATCTCGGCTGCGGAGCTCGACGCCGCGGGGCTGTCGGCGGCACTGTCCATTGCGCGGGGCCCCGAGACTCTGAACCAGCTCTCTGCTGAGGCGGAGACCCGGGTCAGCTGCGCGGCCGAGCAGCTGATCCGGATCTATCTGAGCGGAAGGGCAGCTCACCGACCCTCGGCCTGAGCGCCCATCGCAGAGATCAGCTCATAGACCACATGGGCCGCCGCTATGGCCGTCAGCTGCGCGTGGTCATAGGCGGGGGAGACCTCGACGACGTCGGCGCCGACGATGTTCAGATCCGTGAGGCCGCGGATGATCCTCAGCAGCTCGCGGCTGGTCATGCCCGCGGCCTCCGGGGTGCCGGTTCCGGGGGCATGGGCCGGGTCCAGGACATCGATGTCGATGGAGATGTAGACCGGCTTATCGCCCAGCCGTGCGCGCAGCCGCTCCAGGGCGGCGAGCACACCGTGCTCTTCGATGAAGTCGGTGGTGGTGATCTCGAACCCGAGCGTCTGATCATCCTCCAGGTCGCCCTTGCCGTAGAGCGGTCCGCGGATGCCCAGGTGTGCGCTCGCGGTCAGGTCGATGAACCCGTCCTCGCTGGCCCGGCGGAAGGGGGTGCCGTGGGTGATCGGGGCACCGAAGTAGGTGTCCCAGGTGTCCAGGTGGGCATCGGCGTGCAGCACTGCAATAGGGCCATGCTTCTCGTACATCGCCTTCAGCAGCGGATAGGCCACCGTGTGGTCGCCGCCGATCATCACGAACCGTCCGGCCCTCTCCAGCAGGTCGACCGCCCCCTGATGGACCTGCCGGACGGCCTCATCCAGGTCGAAGGGGTTGGCGACGATGTCGCCGGCGTCGGCGACCTGCTGCACTGCGAAGGGAGAGATGTCCTGCGCCGGGTTGTAGGGGCGCAGGAGCCGGGAGGCCTCACGGACATGACTGGGGCCGAAGCGAGCTCCCGGGCGGTAGCTCACGCCCGAGTCGAAGGGGATACCGGCCACCGCCACATCAGCGGTGCCGACCTCCTCCAGGCTCGGCAGCAGGGCGTAGTTGGCCCGTCCGGCGAAGCGCGGGGTGGCGCTGCTGTCGCGGGGGCCGATGGGTTGAGTCATATCGATGAACCTAGGTGCTGGGCGCGGTCTGAGCAATACCTGATGCGATGTGACACGCGCCTTCTTCCCTCGCTCGACTTAGGTTAGGCTCACCCCGATACTTCTGATTCATGTCATGTAATGGAGGATGATCCATGAGCGCATTGCGGGACCGCCGAGCCCCCACTGTCCGAATCTTCGCCGCGGCCGCAGCTGGAGCAGTGTTGCTCTCGGCCTGCGGCGAAGGTGAGGCCGCAGGACCGGAGGCCGCCGGCGACGGCGACTTCGAGGCCACCACCATCGAGCACGCCCTCGGCGAGGCCGTCATCGAGGAGCAGCCGGAACGCGTGGTCACCCTGGGCCAGGGATCGGCCGAGACCGCCATCGCCCTGGGTGTGGTCCCGGTGGGCATGGAGGAGTACGAGTGGGGCGCCGATGAGACCGGGCACCTGCCCTGGATCCATGAGGAGGTCACGGAGCAGGGGGAGGAGCTGCCGGAGCTCTTCACCGGAGGCACCGAGATCGATGTCGAGGCCATCCTGGAGCTCGAGCCCGATGTCATCCTCGCCCCCTGGTCCGGCATCACGCAGGAGCAGTACGACGTCCTCTCGGACATCGCGCCCACTGTGGCCTACCCGGAGCTGCCCTGGACCATCACCTGGGAGGAGCAGATCCACACAGTCTCCGAGGCTCTGGGGTATGAGGAGCGGGCCGATGAGCTCATCGCTGACATCGAGCAGCAGTTCGACGACGCCGCCCAGCCCGAGTGGGAGGAGCACACCTTCTCCTTCGTCTATAACGACGGTCCCGGCACCCTCGGCGTCTTCTTCGAGGACGAACAGCGCGTGGCCATGGTCCGCAAGCTCGGCCTGACGGTGGACCCGGTGGTGGATGAGATGGGCGAGTACGAGGTCGAGGGCACCGATTCGGCCATGATCGGCCTGGAGAACGCCGACATGCTCGAAGACTCCGATCTGATCTTCACCTGGTACTCCGATGACGAGAACCGTGAGGAGATCGAGGCTCAGGATCTCTACTCCTCCATCCCCGCCATCGAGGACGGAGCGGTGGTCGCCCCACAGGACAATTCCCTGGTCACCGCGTCCTCGATCATCACCCCGCTCACGGTGCCGTGGGTGATCGAACGCTACGAGCCGCTCGTCGAAGAGGCCGTTGAGAACATCGACTAGAGCTCTCGCCCTGTCCGGGGCGGCGGTGCTGCTGCTGATCGTGGCAGCCCTCAGCCTCACCCTGGGCAACCGCGAGACGGAGCCCGAGCGCATGCTGGCAGTCCTGATGGGGGAGGGCGACCAGTTCATGGAGCAGGTCCTGGCCGCCCGCTGGCCGCGCACCGTCATGGGTGCCGCGGTCGGGGCGGCTCTGGCCGTCTCCGGAATACTCATCCAATCGGTGATGCGCAATCCCCTGGGGGAGCCGGGCCTGTTGGGCGTGACCATGGGAGCCTCGGCGTCGGTGGTGACCGCTTCCGCCGTCTTCGGCGCAGCCGGTGGCTTCGCCGTCGTCGGGGCGGCCATGCCCGGAGCCGTGTTGGCCGTGACGGCGGTGTATCTGCTGGGCAGCCGCTCCGGCAGCAGGTCAGTGATTCCGCTGATCCTGGCCGGAGCAGTGGTCTCGGCCGTGCTGGGAGCCTATGTCCAAGCGATGATCCTCGCTCGTCCCGAGGTCTTCGACTCCTACCGACACTGGGTGGTCGGCTCACTCGCCGGGGCCCGATTCGAGACTCTGTGGGCGGTGCTGCCGGCTCTGCTGCTCGGGCTGCTGCTGGCCCTGGCCTCCGTGGGTGGGCTCAACGCTCTCGCCCTGGGGGAGGATCTGGCGGCAGGGCTCGGAGTGAAGGTCCGCAGGCTCAGGCTCATGGCTCTGGCGGCCGCCACTCTGCTGGCGGCCGCGGCCACCGCCGCCGTCGGGCCCATCGCCTTCGTCGGGCTGGCCGTCCCGCATCTGGTCCGTGCTCTGGTGGGAAGCGATCACCGTTGGCAGCTTCCCCTGGCGCTGATCCTGGGCGCTGCCCTGCTGCTGGTCGCAGACGTGGCCGCCCGGATCGTGGCCCGTCCGGAGGAGCTGATGGTGGGAGTGGTCACCGCCTTCGTGGGAGCGCCCTTCCTGCTGGCGGCCGTGCGAAAGGGGAAGGTCCGCGGATGAGCACGCTGGACACGACAGCTGTAGGCACGACAGCTGCAGGTACGACCACCACAGAGGCCACCGCAGAGAGGCCCATCCATGGTGCACGCGTCTTCCGCTGGGGAGAGCGCGTCCGGCTGCCCTGGCGGGTCCGGAGCGGCTGGGTGCTGGCCGGGCTGACCGCCCTGATCGTCGGTCTGGGGTTGGCCACATTGGCCTGGGGACCCATGGGCGCCGGGCCGCGGGACCTTCTGGCAGCGCTGCGAGGCGAGGCTGAGGCCACCACGCTCTTCGTCCTGGAGCGGCTGCGGGGCCCACGGGTGCTCGCCGCCGTCGGAGCCGGCGTCGCGCTCGGTCTGGCCGGAGCTCTGTTCCAATGCGTGACGCGCAATCCTCTGGGCAGCCCGGACGTCATCGGGCTGGGTGCCGGAGCCGGGGCCGGCGTCGCGGTGAGCACTCTGCTGTGGCCCGGGATGGTGCCGGCCCCCGTGGGGGCGGTGCTGGGCGCTGGGCTGGCCGTGGCGGTGGTGTGGTGGTCCACCGGGATGGGTTTCGCCTCGCCCGCCCGGGTGATCATCACCGGCATCGGAGTCTTCGCCATGGCCACAGCGGTCACCCACTATGTGGTGGCGGTGGCGCTGCGCGACTCCGCCCATGATCTGGCCGCCTACCTGGTGGGATCGTTGGGCACTCGGAACATGGGGCACGTGCTGATCATCGCCGTCTCCCTGGCCGTGCTGATCCCGCTGGTCTTCCTGATCAGCCGTCGCCTGCTGCTGATGGACCTGGGCGACGAACTCGCCCAGTCCCTGGGTGCACGGGCGACGGCGACCCGCACCTGGGCCATCCTGCTGGCAGTCCTGCTGGCGGCGGCTGCGGTCTCCGTGGCCGGGCCGGTGGCCTTCGTCGCGCTGACCGCACCGCATATCGCCCGGAAGCTGACCCGCGCTCCGGGTCCCAACCTGACGGTCTCGGCAGCCGTGGGCGCCTTCATCCTGGTCAGCGCGGACCTGCTGGTCCAACAGATGCCAGGCCTGGACGGACTGCCGGTGGGGATCGTCACCGCCGGCGCCGGCGGGCTCTACCTGGGATATCTGCTCCTGCTGGAGTTCCGCAGGACCTCGGGCCAGACCTGAGAAGGCGCAGCCTGAAGCCCCTCAGCTCTGGCGGATGATGGAGAGCACCTCATCGCGGATCTGCTCCATGGTCTGCTGATCGTGGGCCTCACCGTTGAACCGCAGGAAGGGCTCAGTGTTGGAAGGCCGCAGGTTGAACCACCAGGTGCCCTCGGCATCAGAGATGGTCAGCCCGTCCATGCGGGAGACGGTCACCTCACGCTCAGCGAAGGCCGCCTCCACCCGCGACGCCGCGCCTTCCTTGTCCTCGACCTCAGAGTTGATCTCCCCGGAGGCGAAGTAGGGGTCGTACTCGGCCGCCAGTTCGGAGAGCGGCTGGTCCTGGCCACCCAACGCGGCCAGCACGTGCATGGCGGCGAGCATGCCGGTGTCTGCGTTGAAGAAGTCCCGGAAGTAGTAGTGGGCCGAGTGCTCCCCGCCGAAGACGGCCGCCTCCTGTGCCATGACCGCCTTGATGAAGGAATGACCCACCCGGGTCTCCACCGCGCGGCCGGCCTCCCGCTCCACCGTCTCCGGCACAGCCTTGGAGGTGATCAGGTTGTGGATGACCACCGGAGTCTCCTCGCCCTCGGCACGTGCCCGGGCGATCTCACGCTTGGCCACCAGGGCGGTCACCGCGGAGGGGGTGACTGGCTCGCCGCGCTCGTCGATGACGAAGCAGCGGTCGGCGTCACCGTCGAAGGCCAGGCCGATGTCAGCGCCGTGCTCCGTCACCGCGGCCTGCAGGTCGCGCAGGTTCTCGGCTTCCAGCGGGTTGGCCGGGTGGTTGGGGAAGGTGCCGTCCAGCTCGAAGTACAGGGGCACGATCTCCAGGGGGAGGGCGTCCAAGGTGTCATCGCCGAGCACGGCGGGAGTGGTCAGCCCGGACATGCCGTTGGCCGCATCCACCACCACCTTCAGCGGGCGGATGCCGGAGAGGTCCACCAGGGAGCGCAGGTACTCGGCGTAGGGGGTGAGCATATCGGCTGCATCGACGCGGCCGGTGGTCCCTGCCTGGGGGAGCGCGCCCGCATCGGTGGCCTGGCCGGCGTCGAGCAGCGCCTGGGCGGCGTCGCGGATCTCCATCAGACCGCTGTCGGCCGAGAGCGGCACAGCGCCGGCCTTGGACATCTTCATCCCGTTGTACTCGGCCGGGTTGTGGCTGGCGGTGAAGACCACCCCGGGGGCCTGCAGGGTGCCGGAGGCGAAGTAGAGCAGGTCGGTGGAGATCAGGCCCAGCTGGGTGACATGGGCGCCTCGTGCCGTGGCCCCCTCGGTGAAGGCCTCGGAGAACTCGCTGGAGGAGGGGCGCATGTCCCCTCCGACCAGGACCTGCTGGCCGGACAGGCCCAGCACGTCGACGAAGGCCGCCCCGACGGCGCGCACAGATTCGGCAGTGATGGTCTCGCCCACGAGTCCGCGGACGTCATAGGCCTTGAAGGATGCAGACAGATCGATGCTCACGGCATTCATCGTACGGGAACAGGGGCCGCTGGACCGCGCGCTGAGCGCAAGAAACTCCTAGACTGGGTTCATGGAAATACTGGTGATGCTCCTCTTCGGTGTCCTGCTGTTCTTCGGGCTGCGCAGGCTGATGCGCGGTCAGGCCTCGAAGATGAACAGCCGGATCGAAGAGAGCGTGACTCCGGAGAACGCCCGGATCGCGGCCCTGCAGCTCGATGATGAGCAGCACCGCGAGGTCTATCGCGCCATCGCGGCCGAGGACGGCCGCCGCGCCCTGACGCTCTACCGTCAGTACAGCGGCGCCTCCATCCAGGACTGCATCATCGCCGTGCAGGCTCTGCACACCTACCCCCAGCCGCTGCCTTCTGAGATCCGGCTGGAGGAGGAGCTCGGCGGGGGCGACGCCGTCTCAGCGGCCGACAGCGCCTCCGGAACCTCCGCAGATCCCCGGGATGAGGACCTCTCCTGGCAGGGGCGCGAGGACTCTGAGGAGTCTGAGCGCGGGGCGCGTGCCGATTCCAGCGAGCACAGCGCGCCCGAGGCTGAGGACGAGGGCGAGTCGGTGGAGGACATGATCGACGGCGTGCGCGACGACGTCGGCGAGGATCAGAGCGGGTTGGTCGCTGAAGCTGATCCCAACACCGGCGAGATCCTCGGCGGGAACCGCGGCGACGTTCCGGACATCCCTGGCGGCGAGGAGCCGCGCGAGAAGCGTTCCGAACCGGCGGAGGACGTCGATGAGCAGGCCCGCAAACTCATGGCCGAATCGGGCTTCGACCCCGATGAGGAGCTGACCATCCCGGAGGAATGGGCCCGAGAGGATGACGAGATGGCCGGCTTCCACCTGGAGGTCCAGCGCGGCGGAGAGACCATCACCCTCTCTCATGAGGACTTGGAGCCTTGGGTCCACGACCAGCTCTACGCGCTGCTGCGCGATGACCACGTGACCGAGGCGGCCCAGTTGCTGGCGGAGCACTCACCGCTGACCCCCGAAGAGGCCCATAAGTTCCTGGTGGTCTTCAAGAACGAGGGCTGAACCGCCACTCGCCCTCCTCTTTGGTGTAGATCAATCGGGTGTCGCGGCGGTCCGGAGATCCCTGCCAGAACTCCACCCGTGTGGGTTGGACCCACCAGAGCGTCCAATCATCCGGGTCGATCTCAGCCTGAGCTTCAGGCGCACGGGCGCGGAGGTCCTTGAGGCTCTCCTCCGGTGAAGCCGACACGGCGGACCCGCGGATGCGCACCGAACGGATCTGGGGCTGCCACCAGAAGGTCAGAGCGGCGAGCTGGTTGGCGGCCAGCTGTCCGCCTTTGCGCGAGGAGTCCGTGGTGGCGAACGCCCAGCCGCGTTCGTCGACGTCCTTGAGGATGAGCATCCGAGTGTCCGGGACGCCGGCGGCATCCACAGTGCTCAGAGACATGACGTGCGGCTCAGGGACACCGGCAGCCTCTGCCTCATCCAGCCAGGTCAGAAATGCGCTCACCGGCTCATCGGGGAAGGACGCCGGGTCCACAGGCTCTTTGGTGCCGGTCAACGAAGGCATCCTCCGAAGCCGAGCGCGGGTGCTCTCAGTCATGAACCCTCCTGGGGAGTGTGCGCTGTGCAGACCAGGGTCTGCTGCGACTGCTTCAACCACTTCGATTCTGGCCGCTGGCGGGGTCCTGAGTCCATGGGGTGAGGAAGGCATCTTCCGCCGGACGCGGTGAGGGCCCCGAACCGACTGGTTCGGGGCCCTCACTGCGTGGATCGGCGGAGCGTGTGGGATTCGAACCCACGGTGCAGGGTCGCTGCACAACAGTTTTCAAGACTGTCACCTTCGGCCGCTCGGACAACGCTCCTGGATGAAATTTTTGAGCCCTACGACGGTATCGTGAAAACTCCAGATACTGACTATACGTGAGGTGAGGAGTCCACGCATGCGCGCAGTCCGCTACGCAGAGGCAGGAGGCCCAGAGGTCATCCGGACGGTGGACGTCGAGGACCCCGTCCCCGCCGCCGGAGAAGTGCTGATCGAGGTGGCCGCGGCAGGGCTCAACCGTGCCGATTCCATGCAGCGTATGGGCGTCTACCCGCCGCCGCAGGGCGTCACTGACATCCCGGGGCTGGAGGTCTCCGGCACAGTGGCGGCCGCCGGTGAGGGCAGTGAGGAATCAGTCCGCGACCTCATCGGGACGGATGTCGTGGCCCTGCTGGCCGGCGGCGGCTACGCGGAGAAGGTCGTCGTGGACGCCCGTCAGGTGCTTCCGGCGCCGGAAGGAGTCAGCCTCACCGACGCCGCCGGGCTGATCGAAGTCGCCGCCACCGTCCACTCCAATCTGCGTGGGGAGGCCGGGGTCACCGCAGAGGACACCGTCCTCATCCATGGCGGAACCGGAGGCATCGGCAGCTTCGCTCTGCAATATCTGCGCCACGTCGGGGCCACCACCATCACCACAGTGGGCAGCCCGCAGAAGGCGGAGCTGGCCGCGCAGCTCGGTGCCGATCATGTGATCGACTACCGCGCCGAAGATGTGCAGGACCGAGTCCGTGAGATCACCGAGGGGCGCGGCGTCGACGTGATCCTCGACGTGGTCGGGGCGAAGTACCTGGAGACCAACCTGAAGTCCCTGGCCGTGGACGGGCGGATGGTCGTCATCGGGCTGCAGGGCGGCCGGAAGGCTGAGCTGGATCTGGGCCTGATGCTGGGCAGGCGGCTGCGGATCATCGCCACCACTCTGCGCTCCCGCGACGCCGCCGCCAAGGGCGAGATCGTCCGCGGCGTCGGTGAGGAGATCTGGCCGCTGATCAGCAGCGGGGACATCGCGGTGCAGACCGGCCGGGTCTTCGGGCTGGATGAGGCGCAGCAGGCCCACGAGTACTTCGACTCCGGCGAGCACACCGGCAAGGTCCTGCTCGAGATGAGCCGGTAGACTTCCCACACTATGAAGCTGTTCACCCGACGACGCCGCGCCCGCCGGCTGGACAAGGATCTCGGCAAGGGGCTCTGGCGTCAGGCCCACGACCGGTACGTCCGTGGGCTGGACCGCTACCACCAGGTGATCGAAGGCGTGGAGGACGACGCCGTCTACAACCAGCTGGTGCTGATCGGTGATGAGCTCTCCGAACGCCTCACCGATATCTATGAGCTCTGCCGGAAGGCCCACGCTCAGCATCCGGGGGAGGGCATGCACGTTCCTGGTGCGGCCAGGCCGCTTCACGCGGCACTCTCCCGGGCGGCGAACCACCTGGCCACCGCAGCTGAGGCTGCGGCGATGGTGCGGCTGGGTAGTGCGGAGGTGACCGCTGTGCGGCGTCGTGCTGATCAGGTTCTGGCCTGTGTGAAGGATGCCGGAGGCGGCGAGTGAGGAGTGGAGCCTCCAACCGGATTTGAACCAGCCGCCCACCACACACTACAATGCCGCCACTTCCCCGCCATTACAGGGAAGTAGCGGCATCACAGCCACCCAAGGCAGAGGGTCAGTATGTCCCTCATAACCCCCTGGTGACCCCCTCAGTTTCCCCAATGGGAAACGCCGGGGAACGCTGATGTTCAGATCGAGTGATACACCCTCACTAAGTGCGGGATCACTCCCAGCTCGTGCGCGACACCTTGCACCGTCTCATGGATCTTAACAGCTGCCGCCCACTCGCACGGGCGGATTAGCCAGGTCGCGGCGAAAACGTCGGCCTCCCACTCCCAGCGCGACCACGAACACGAGTGCCCATGGAAGGCGTGCCCCGCCTCGTGAGCCAGTGCGTAGGCGTACTGCGCCGCCCCTAAGTCCGGCCTGATCCTGATTGTCTTAGACCGTGAGCACCACTCTGCCCACCGTCGCTGCGCTTCTGGTGCCTGGTGGAGCACTTTCACACCTAATGCTTCTAAGTAATCGATCAGCGTCCCCATGCCAGCAGGCTAAGTGTGACCGGTGACATGGGGCCGCGCCTTACGGGTCCTCTATGCCCGGATCATCATGGGGGGTCCCATCGTCCGGGCCTTCCGTCGCCGCGGTCTCTTCCCGCTCCCACGGCGGCGTGTGCTTGCGTGTGACGCCACGCTCTGCGCGGCGTGCCTCAAGCTCATCTTCTGCCGCACTCCCTGCGGCCCGATTCATGGCGGCGGAACCGTCTGCATGTTCCTCACCCTCTCCTGACTGATCGTGAGCGGAAGCAAGGACTCGGATCATCTCGGTCACCAGGTCTTGCTCCCGCTTCGTAAGCCTGTGCACGTCGGCAGGCGGCTCCCAGCTTCGGGTGCTGATGTCCTGCCCGTGCGTCAGCTTGTAGATAGTGGACGCAGGCACGTTGAGCGCTCCGGCTAGAGCATCGACTGTCTCCGCGCTTGGCAGGTTGTCACCGTGGACCACTCGGGTAGCGCCAGTGTGGGCGATCCCTGCGGCCTCTGACAGTCTCCGAAGAGAGCTGACGCCTGCCGCGTCCATCAGTGCCTGCCACTCGGGAGGCGTTCGTCTACGTGCCATGTCCCAACTTTCGATCAGGCTTGGAGAATGTAGCAAGCATCAGTGTAAACGCGGCGATTACAAGTGAGTTGGGGGATGCCCGGCGGTTCCCTGAAATCTCGCCAGAAAAAACTTCTTGCAATGTAATCGCATCCGTGTACACTGATGCTTGCGGCACATGCCAAAGTCCAGTAGGGTTTACATATCAGGAGGAGCCATGACGGCACCGACCATCACGAAACGAGGAGTTTTCTACGTGGAACTCATCAGCACAGACGCGCTGCGGCAGTACATGAAGTACCGCGGCTACAGCGTCAAAGGACTGGCCGACAGGATCAAAGTCAGCAAGGCAACTATCGGACACCTCCATAGCGGGGGGCGGCGCACCGTTGGGCCAGAGATCGCCAAGAGCATCGAGAAAGCACTCGATGCCCCTATCGGTTCTCTTTTTTTGCCCAAGGTGTCCACTGCCGCAAGTTCCACCTACCAGCGGGGAAGGCGCGCCGCTTAGTCAGAGCGGCACGTGCACTGACACCGCCGAATCCATTGAGGGAGACAACGAATGAACACCACAGAGGAGGACACCATGAACGATCTGATGATCACGGTTCACGAAGCACCGTTCGACCAGATCAAGACGACCACCCCGGACGGGAACGAGTTCTGGGCGGCACGCGACCTGATGCCACTGCTCGGGTACGGGGCCGACTGGCGAAACTTCCGGGAAGCTATTGATCGGGCAAAATCCACAGCGGAGAGCCAAGGCCAGCCTGTTCCGGCCCTTTTCGTTGACGCCACCGAAAAGACTGGTGGCCGTCCCCGGCAGAACTACCGGCTCACTCGGTACGCGGCTTATCTGGTTGCGATGAATGGCGACCCGCGGAAGCCGGAGGTTGCGGCGGCGCAGTCCTACTTCGCTATCCGCACCCGAGAAGCCGAAGTGCTCCAGGTCCAGCCCAACAACTTCCGGATCCCGCAGTCACTCTCAGAAGCTCTCCGACTCGCCGCCGACCAGGCAGATGAAATCGCGGAACTCTCACCCAAGGCAGAGGCGTATGACCAGTTCATCGACGGTGACGGGCTGTACAGCATCGGCGCAGTCGCCAAAATGCTGGGCCTCTCCCAGAACAAACTGTTCACCCTACTCCGGAACAGCGGCGTACTGATCAGCAAGGGCGCAATGAGGAACACCCCCTACCAGCAGTACATGCACCACTTCGCAGTGAAGGCGTACGACTACAAGCGATCCGATGGGACACGGGGAACCAGTTACACCACCCGCGTTCAGCCGTCCGGCGTGGACTTCATCCGCCGGAAGCTCGGTGTCGCCAGCAAGCAGCTGGAGGCCGCATGAGTGCCCGGAGTCTGAGTGTCACTGATGCGGCTGAGCTTCTGCACTTCAAGCCGAAGACGATTCGGGCATGGTGCGCAAAAGGCGTGTTCCCGAACGCACGCAAGTACCCAGACGACAAGCCACGTAGCGAGTGGCGCATACCAGAGACCGACATTCACGAGCTAGAAGCTCAGAGACGCGAGCGACCACCCAGCGCGCTCGACCCCAAGCGACGAGAAGCCCTGCTACTGGGCCTCTAAGAACACCCCCCCCCAAGTCCGCTGTTAGGCGGCATCCCACAAGAGGGAGAGACACATGTTGATTACCCATGCCCAAATGTCGTTCACCGAGATCCGCCGCCAGGTGCAGGCCGAGGCTCTCGCGGCGGGGGAGCGGATCAGTAACCGTAAGTCGAAGGCGCTTGCACAGGCGATCATCGACAAGACCAGCCGCGACCAGTGGCACCACAACACGGACAACTTCAAGAACTTCAACCACACAGACCCGGTTGGAGAGAAGGTTGTGCGCCGGGTCATGGCGATGTTGGCCGGATATGAGCCGGAGCCAATCGGCTGATGTTCGGGATCTTGGTTCATTGCGCGGTGTGTGACACGGACTTCTATGTGTCCGAGTGCACGGCGCGCAGGCAAGCAGCACAGTACGAGAACAAGAACAGGTGCAACAAGCACGAGGAGGAGACAGTATGAGCCAGAAACCAGCAGACCAAGTTCGCAGCATCATCAACATGTTCGAACACAACATGGAGCAGCAGAAGCTTCGCAACGAGGTGTTGAAGAAAGAGCGAGATAAGTTCAAGCGCCGTTGCGAGTCATACGAGGAGCAGGAGATGGGCGTCGCGGCCGAGTGCTGCGACAGAGAGAACTCCGTGCCCCGCGTCATCACCGCCGACAAGCTGAAGGGGGGGCAGTCAGTGGCGCTTATCGACAAGCGCGGGATGGTGTCTGGTGGCCGAGTACTTGACGCGAATGAAGCAAGTGCCGTCTTCGAGCGCCAGTACTCCACGACGATCTATACCCGCATGGACAACCTGCGCGCCCTCGTCCTGCTGGAGGATGCCCCCGCCGAGGAGCCGGAGACGGTGAAGGTGGGCGACACGATCAGCACCCTGGAGCAACTGGAGGAGTTGCCGAAGGGAACCATCCTCCGAGGGCGCTACGGTGACGCGCTCGAGCGGGGCAGTGAAGGCTGGTGGATGGTTGGAGGGCCGGGTCAGGCCTCCAGCTCACTGGCGCTCAGTCATGCTCCGCTCACTGTCCTGCACCTGCCCGAGGAGGACGCATGACCGGAACTGTTAGTAGGAACCCAAGCTTACTAACAGTTCTGGCGCGCTCTTAAAGCAAACCACCCAACCACTTACATTCAGGCCCTCACCATGTGGGGGCCTTTCTCATGCCCAAAAACAGAGGAGAGAAACATGAGAGCAGTTAGCGAGGACACCCGGCCATACGTGACAGCCCCTTGTGAAGGGACCGCGCCGGGCGGCTGGCAGTGCATGAACCTGGTCCAGGAGGACGGCGACCTGCTCGAAGAGGTCGAGGAGCATTACGGGTTCCTTCTGTGTGGTGATTGTCAGGCCGACGCGGATAACGGGAACACGCCACACGATGAGGAAGCGGCGAAGGAAGCCGCGTGGGAGTGGGCGAATAACAGATGAGCCAGACACTCAACTTCCAGAACCTACTTGGACTCTCAGCCACAGTGCTGGGAGTCCTTTTCATCGCCCTCACACAGACCAGTGAGGCAGCAATCTTCGGCATCGTGCTGCTCAGCATCGGCATCAGCGCACTACTACCCGAACCACAAAAGGAGACGACAACATGAGCGACCTACAGGACGCGCTGGCCCGGATCAAGGCACGGGTGGAGGAAATCGAGTCCACCAATGACGCCCTGGACGCTATCGGCGCAATGGAGAAGTCGCAGGCCGACGTCCCCCGTCTGGTCGCCTCCGTAGAGGCGGTGCTGAAGGAGCATCGGAAGGTGCCTCTATACGGCCACGAGGACGACTGCACCAACACCGACGAAGAGCACCGCGAAGAGCACATCCAATCCGATGACGATGCCGGGGAGTTCTACTGCCACGAACTGGTCGAGGACTGGACTTGTGGCGAATGCGCTGACATGCAGGACGCCGCCAGTTTGGCCGGACCGCCCGAATGGCCCTGCCCGACCGTCCGCACCCTTACCAGCAAGCTGACAGGAGAAGGGGAGGACGCATGACTATCACCGTGTACGAGGAGCTTGAGCAGGGAAGCGATGCGTGGTTGCAGGCGCGTGCTGGCATCATCACCGCGAGCACTGTCGGCAAGCTGCTCAGTGGGAAAACCTACGCGCCAGCGGACAATGACACCAGCCGCACGCTCATTCGGAGCCTGGTCACTGAGCGGATCACGGGCAGGCCGGAGGAGACGAGCCAGTCATACGACATGCTACGCGGCTCCTTGTCTGAGCCGCACGCCCGAGAAGAATACGAGAAGCACCACACACCGGTGGATGAGGTCGGGTTCATCACCCGCGACTTCGGAGACTTCACCCTCGGCTACTCACCCGATGGCATGGTGAGCGAGGAAGGACTCATTGAAATCAAGAGCCCGAAGCCGCACCACCACCTGCGCACCCTCACCGAAGACCGCGTTCCCGGCATCTACCTGCCCCAGCTCCACCAGGGCCTGATGGTGAGCGATAGGGAATGGATCGACTACATCAGCTACAGCCCCGGCCTGCCCCTGTACGTGACGCGGGTAGAGCGGTCGCTCGTGTGGGACCGGGCAATCCTGCAAGCGGCTGAGCGGGCAGAGCAGCAGGCACGGGAGCTGATGGCCGCATACAACGCAGCCGCCAGCAAGCACCCGGCTACTGAATGGCGGGACGTATTTGAAGAGGAGGAGATCTTGCTGTGATGGACATTTCGAACACGATTGAGGCGAAGAGCGACCAGCAGAACGCTGTGGATTATGTTTCAGGGCCGCGAGTTGTGACTATCTCGGAGGTCCGCAAGGGTAACGCGGATCAGCCAGTGGAGCTTCACCTGGTGGAGCATCCGGGTAAGCCCTACAAGCCGTCTAAGAGCATGCGTCGCGTGCTCGTGAAGGTGTGGGACAAGGACGCATCCGTGTATGTGGGGCGTCGTCTGGAGCTGTATAACGAGCCGTCTGTGAAGTGGGCGGGTCAGCCGGTGGGTGGGATCAGGATCAGCCGCGCTAGTGATATTGACGCGCCGGTGAAGATCCCGTTGCAGGTGGCGAAGGGGAAGATCGAGCACGTCACCGTCCACCCGCTTCCTGACGCGCCCACGTCCCCCACGGGCCCGGCGATGATCAGTCGTGGGCAGTGGGAGCAGATCACCACAGCGGCGGCTAATAGCGGGATCACCGAGCCGCTGGAGTGGGCCGCTGGGTTCCTGTCACGAGAACTTGACGGACCCCAGCAGATCACCGCAGACGAAGCAACACAACTCATGAACAGCTTAGAGGAGAGAACAGCATGAGCGAGCCGACCAAGTACAGGAAGCGCCCCGTCACCATCGAGGCCATGCAATACAAGACACCCCAGGTCGCTGGCGACATTGCCGACTGGATCGAGGAGAACGGCGGAGAAGTAAGCCTGGATTTGCTCACCGACGTGCTTTCCATTGAGACCTTGGAAGGCTCCATGCTCGCGAGGCCTGGCGACTACATCATTCGCGGGGTCCAGGGGGAGTTCTACCCGTGCAAGCCTGACATTTTCGAGGCCACTTACGAGAGGGCGGATGATGCGTGACGTTTGGGAGCACATCGGCCTTGCCCTGTTGCGCACGTCGCAACCGGAGCAGGTGGCCGCGTACCTGACCGCCGTCGAAAGGACGTGGGCCGCATGACCTGCGACTACGGGCAGCTGGAGCCAGACGGCTGCGACAGGCCCGCGACCCACTGGGTCCACTGGGGATCGCCCCTTACCCCGAACCGCCTGTGCGAGGAGCACACCGAGCCGATCTATGAGGACCAGAAAGATCCGCTCATCGGCCCATACATCCAGATCCGACCGCTAAAGGAGACCGAGTGACCCAGCCAATCGTGACCGTGTACAGCCGACCAGCGTGTGTGCAGTGCAACGCCACATACATGGCGCTGGATAAGGCAGGGGTCGAGTACGAGGTCATCAACCTAGCCACCGACTCAGAATCACTCGAGCTAGTACGCACTGAGATGGGCTACATGCAGGCACCCGTCGTCATTGCCGAATACGCGGACGGCACAGCAGAACACTGGTCAGGATTCCGACCAGACAAGATCGCTGAGCACATCACCAGCCACACCACACAGGAGAAGTAAGCATGAGCAGCATCACCGTCATCGGCAACATCGGCAGCGCAGAGCTGAAGTTCACACAGTCCGGGAAAGCCGCACTGAACCTCAGCCTCGCAGAGAACCATCGCCGGAAGAACCAGCAGACCGACGAATGGGAAGACGCCGGCACCTCTTGGTATCGCGCCACCCTGTGGGAAGAGCAGGCCGAGCTTGCCGCCGATCAGCTCCAGAAGGGCACCCGCGTCATCGTCACCGGGACACCGGTCACCCGCACTTACACCACCCAGCAGGGAGAGGAGCGGGAGTCACGGGAAATCCTGGTGAACGCTATCGGCCCGGCTATCCCCAAGAGGAAGCCGCAGGCTCAGCAGGGCGGCGGGTTCGGCGGGGGTCAGGCTCAGCAGCCTGCCGCGGACCCGTGGGGGCAGCAGAACAACGCCGCAGACCCCTGGGGAGGACAGCCCTCTACCGGTGGCGGCTGGGACACGCCCAACACCGGACAGCCAGCATTCTGAAATGGATCATCACCGGTGCGCACATAGCACACCACGCAACGCACAAACAGCACACACACCAAGCCCCACGCCGATAAGGCTGGGGCTTTTCTCATGCCCCCGGTAAGGCACACGTCTTACCGGGGGCACCCTTTGAGAGGAGACCACCACGTGAGAATCCTGAACCTATACGCCGGGGTAGGCGGGAACCGGAGACTCTGGCCCGGCCACCACCAAGTAACCGCCGTCGAATACGACCCGACCATCGCAGCCGCATACGCCGACCTCTACCCAGACGATGAGGTCATCACCGGCGACGCACACGAATACCTGCTGCACCACCACGACGAATTTGATTTCATCTGGTCATCACCGCCCTGCCAGACCCACTCCCGGATGCGCTACCACCTGGGATCGGCCAAGGGGTTCGAGCCGAAGTACCCGGACATGAGCCTGTACGAGGAAATTGTGCTCCTTCGCGCCAAGAGGCAGGAGAGGCCTTGGGTGATCGAGAACGTCCTGCCCTGGTACGAGCCGCTGATCCCCGCCCGACAGCTGAACCGCCACCTGTACTGGTCCAACTTCGAGCTGTCCGACGCGCCGAAGCAGGTGGAGAAACTGAGGAAGGCACAGATTCCAGACCTTCAAGAGCTCCACGGGATCGACCTGAGCAAGTACCGGATACCGAACAAAAGACAGGTGCTCCGCAACATGGTCCCCCCGTGCGTGGGGCTGAGCATCCTCAACGACGCAGAGAACCACATGAGCAGCCTCGCCACGGCGGGTCTTTCCTAGTTAAGGAGACACCATGACACGACCATCCGACCCCTGCAAATCGTCCTGCTGCAAGACCCCCTTCGGCGTATGTGCGACTAAGGGCGCGTGCGATCACCACCGGGCCGCCCAATGGGACCAAGAGCTGTACGACCTCACACAATCCGGCCAACAAGACACACACCGCTACAACCACCAAGTAGCACAGACACGCCGGTAACGAAAGAGACACCCATTGGCTCGAACACCCATCACCCCATACACGCCCTGCCACAACTGCGAACGCCCCATGCGACCAGCACGCGCACCCGAAACCACCTACCCCGGCACAGCAGTACACGACGGCCGCGGATACTGCCGATCCTGCCGCACCGCCAAGAACCGTGACGGCACGTGGAGCCTGCTACCCGAACTGGAAGAGCACATGATGACGCCCATGACCTACCCGGCCCTGCACGACCCAGACCCCGAGGTACGCAAAATGTCCGCCGACCTCAAAGCACTCATCGACAACAGGCGCAGACGCGGAATCCCCACCAAGGGCATCGGCACATGAACACATTCCAATGCGGATACTGCATCACCCGAATGCCCGACAAGTGCATGCGAACCATGACCGTGTACGGCGAAACCTACCAATGCAGAGGAGCCAACAAGTGAACATCAAAGCCGACCTGAAGCCATCCCGACGATACGACAAAGCCGCCAACGCAATCAGCACACTCCCACCAGAAGTGCAGGAAGACGTGCGAGAGGTCATCCTCAGCGACGACTACACGCACGCCGATGTGGCCGACTGGCTCACCCGGCACACACGCGACAACACCGGCGACACCATCAACGGGAAACAGGTCGCAGACTACGCCCGAAAGCTCAAAAGGGGAGAAGCATGAACATCAAAGACGACCTTCTGAAGACCACACAGGCGTCTGTCCGCAGGCAGGCTGAGGCACGTATCCCAAAGACGTGGAGAGCCGGGGAGCGGCACAACGACGACGGCACCACCGACGTAACCAGCCGCCCGTATGAGGGCAGCTATGAGGCGTCTGAGGCCGCACTTCTGGAGGACCACGGCTACGACCCTGACACCCACATGATTGTCGGCGGGTGGCGTCATTCAGCGTGGACCGCGCACAAGCCGAAGGAATACCGGCAGAACACCGGCGGCAACGACGACCAGGACGCCTACACGTTCACCGCGAAGGCGTACAAGTTCAAGGTGACCAAGCGGCCCGAAGGTAGCACCGCCAGCGAGGTCGCTGCCCTGGTCTCCTCAATGGACGCATGGACGCCAGCACCAGCACAGGGCACCACAGGGCCGGGCGCGTTCATCCTCGCCATCGGAGACACCCAGATCGGGAAACTCGAATCACCGGTAGACGAGCTGGGGGAGCTGTTCACCCGCCATGTGGACCAGGCCCTCGCTGAGTACCTTGCCGCACCGGATCGGCCCGGACACGTGCATATTGCCTGGCTCGGGGACTGCATCGAAGGGCAGGAATCACAGGGCGGCAAGAACAGGTGGCGGACCAACCTCACCATGACCGAACAAGTCCGCGTGCTCCAGCGCTTCATGATCTACGCGATCAAAGCATTCTCTGCACAATGCGACCGGCTCACCGTCATCTCAGTGCCCGGCAACCACGATGAAGCAGCACACCGCGACCTGTCCACCCGCTCCGATGACTCATGGGCAGTGCAGGCGCTCGTATCAGTAGAGGACGCCCTCACACTGTCCGACAACCCCGCGCTAGAGAAAGTCGAGTGCTACGTGCCTGGAGCCGACCAGCACGGCGTAACCATGAACATCGGCGGCTGCACCATCGCCCACGTGCACGGCCACCAGTTCCGACCACGCAAAGAATATGAGTGGTGGCAGGGCCAAGCATTCGGAGGGCAGGACGAAGGGCAAGCAGACGTGCTACTGCACGGGCACCAGCACCACTACCAGGTGGAAGAACAGGGCCACCGGACACGGATCTGCACCCCAGCAATGGAGAAAGAATCCGTCTGGTGGAAACACGCCACCGGCACACCAGGAAACCCAGGCTCACTCATCATCCACATCACCGACGGACGACCATCAACCATCAAACGACTCAACTAGAGAGGAGGACTAATGCCTTGGTTCAAGGTAGATGACAAGTTCCACAGTCACCCGAAAGTAATGGAGCTAACCCCTAGTGCGGTCGGGTTGTGGACTCTCGCCGGTGCTTGGTGCGCTGACTACCTCACAGATGGGTTCATCAGGACGGGGCAGATTCGTCGTCTCGGGGGCACGGAGGAGGAGTCTCAGCAGCTTGTAGAGGCTGGTCTCTGGGAGCCGGTGGAGGGTGGTTGGCAGTTTCGTGACTGGCACGAGTACCAGCCCACGGCGGATTCAGTGAAGCAGGGTCGGGATGACAAGTCGCGTGGCGGCAAGCTCTCGGCGCACAACCGGTGGCACGTGGGCAAGGGTAAATCGGTGGCGGATTGCGAGTACTGCGATAGCTCCACCCATAACACCACTTATAAGACCTCTTATAGCTCACCTATAAGTGACCGATGGGATGGGGTATGGGATAGCGATGCTCCCGTACCCGAACCCGTGCCAGAAGTACCTAAAGGTACTTCTTCCCCCAAACCCCCACGCGGCAAGAAACCAGCCACCACCATCCCCGACGACTGGCTGCCCACCGACGCGCACAAGGCGAAAGCGCACGAGAGAGGAGTGAACCTCGAACAGCAGGCAGAAGCATTCAGGCTCCACGCTGAGACACACGACCGCCGCTGCGTGAACTGGAACTCAGCTTTCAGCATGTGGCTCACCAAAGCCCGACCAGACACCGGCCCGAAGCAATACCAGAACGCGGCTGAGAAGAAGGTGGAGGTCGCTAAGCACTGGCTCTCACAGCCCACCAGCCAAGCCCCCGTCGACCCGTGGGCGATCACACCCAACACCTGGAAGGAGATAGAAGAGTGACACTAGAAGAAGACCGGTTGACCCCAGAAGGAGCGAAGGCTGCAGTCGTCTACCTGTCCAACGTAGACGGGCGCGTGACCATCTCGAAAGAAATCACCGCCCTGCCCGAGACATGGCACCAGGGCCTCAAGGACTACACCTACGACCAAGTCACCTGGGGCATCCGTGAATACTACGGACGCCTAGCACCCGACAGCCCACCAGTGCTGACCCCTGCCGAGTGCCGCCGCATTCTCATCAAGCACAAGACGATGATCGAGACGAAGCAGCGCCAGCTAGAGCCTCCGACCAGGAAGGGGACGGCACCACCGACGCACATCAAAGAGAAGCTAGACCGAATCCTGAAACGACCATGACCCGCCCAACAGTGGCGGGTCTTCCTAGTTAAGGAGAAACACCATGAGCACCCTCGAACAGCTTGAAGCCGAAGCCGCAGAGCTGTACCCATACCCGACCGAGATTGACCACCTCTGCCGACAAGTACACGTCCGCGCCCGAACCGTGAGCATCGTGCAGGTAGAACAGGCGGCGGCATATGACTACAACCGCCACGGGCAGGACTGTCCGACCCCGTGGGAAGACGCACCGGATTATCTGCGGTCCAGATACCGCGCCTATGCCCGCGAGCAGTTCCGTGCGGCTGGTTTCTACGTGGAGGGGGAAGCATGAACACGAAGCAGAAGCGCGCCATGCTCGCCGCCATCGAGGAGTTGAATGAGGCCGCATACCAAGCAGGCCAATCACTCAACACGGACGACGCCTACGACAAGCACCTAGACCAGCACTACGCGCTCGGCGTCGTACACGGCATCATCCGGACCATCGAGGAGGAAGCATCGTGACGTGCATTGAGCAGCTGAAGAGTATCCGCGCCTCGCTTTCCGACACGTCTCGCGCCGCGTACGAGCTAGACAAGGCCATAGCCGCCCTCACAGCCGAACAAGGCCAGGGTGGGACAACCACACACGAACGCCCCACGAGGCCCGCAGAAGAGCACACAGCCCCCGTAGACGACGCAAACAACTGGGAGGAATAGGCCATGCCGTTGACCCCCGAGGAGCGGCGCAACGACATAGCCGCGTTGAGAGCACTAGACCCACGCAAATGGGCCGACACCATACGACACCACCAGCAAGAACTCAGGAAGGAGCAGGAGCAGAAATGAGCCGGACCACGGAACAGCAACTCGAAGCAGCACGGAAGCGACTCGCACAAGCAGAAGCCGCATGGGACCGCACCGGACCAGCCACACGAGACCCCGGCGCACTATCCGGCATCAAGGGATACAACGACACCCAAGCGCGCGTCACACACAACATCCGCAAAGCAAGCAACGCGGCGCGTGAAGCAATCGACGCGCAACGGGAAGTGGAGGCCCTAGAAGCCAAGCTATCCGCGCAGGAACGCAACCAGCGGATACGAGACACCGCCGTCACCGAAACACCCATCGAAGACCTCCATCCCGGCGACATCATCCGCTACGAGAAATACGGCAGCCCACGCAACCTCGGCCGCGTCATACGCAACAACCAGAAGACCATCACCATCGACGCGCCACCCGGATACGACAAACCAAAAATCAACAAGAACCACATCATCGCCACCCACCGACCACAGGAGCAGAAATGAGCATCGGGCCGAACAAGACCTGCACCCACTGCGGCCGCCACGGATTCATGGGAGCCAGCATCAACGGCAAACCCTACTGCCACGACGACGACCGGTCATGCTACGTGCTCGTCAGCCAGACCAGCCGCATGACCCCCGAAGAGCGCGACACATACATCAACGGCGACACCGTAGACCGGCTGAACACGTCCATCCGCGTCTTCTACCGACACGTAGGCGAAGCACTCGACCGGTACGAGCAGGAACGCGGACTGACCGCAGAAGTGCCCCCAGCGGAGGAACTGCCGCCTATGGACGACTGGGACCACTTTGCCGCCAGCCAACTCAACGACAAGGAGCAGAAATGAGCGACGACACCCGCACATTAGCGGAGAAGCTAAAAGAGGAACTAGCCGCCATGCTGGCCGAGCGTGGCATCACCGAAGACCAACGGCACCAAGAGAACCTTGACCGCGAAATCCAGCGAGTCAAAAACGACCAGGAGCGACCAGCCGAGGAACGCATCAACGATTTCGAGACAGAGCGCCACGGCAATCTCGACAGCGCGCTACTGAAACACCTTTCCGCAATCATCCGTGAATTCACACAAAACGGCATCACCGTCATCAGCGAAGAAGAAGAGCAGCTGGCCGATGACTTCGAGCAGGCAGAGCTCGATTACGTGCGCATGTTCGACGTCCACGGCATCGTGACCGACGACGAGAAGGCCGCGATTGAAGCCCGACGCATCGAGCTATTCGCCCGGCTAGGAAAAATGCTGCCAGGAATCTGGGTCTAGAAGGAGCACCCCATGAGCGACGACACCACGGAAGCACTCAACAGGATCGCGGACGCACTCGAACTACAAGCACTAGTAGCCGCACGAGACAGCGGCAACGCAGAAACCATTATGGAAAACGACACAGTCCTGATCGGCGATGAAGGAACAAAGAGCCGGTGGATGTACTACACCCACCGCATCGACCAGCTCAGCGGCTACAAGGAGGACAAATGAGTACCAGCTACATCCTTGCCCTGGGAGTTATCTACGCCTTCAGCGCGATTCAGTACCTCCTCGTCGTCCGCCTGGACCGAGAAGTGCAGGAGATGGAGCGCCACCACCAGCAGGCAATGGGCGAGCTGATCCAAGCCAAAGTCCACCTTGCCAAGGCGACCATCCAAATGAAGAAAGGGGAAGGCGCATGACCTACCCGAAGCCAGAAAATAGCGCTCTTCCCATGCCCAAGCGCGGGAACCTCGACCACTTCGCAGGAGACGCCTGGGAAGCAGCAGAAGCCAGTGTGCCCCAGGGCGACTGGGAAGCCATGTTCGAACGCGCCGCACAGCTCGAATACTTCTACATCGGCGCACTCTGGGCACGCACCTACATCAAGGAACAGGAGGACGAATGACTCTCATCGATATCTTCATATGGACTATCGGCATCGCGGTCTTCCTGACCATCACAGCCGGACCCCTGGCTGTTCTCTTGGTGTCCGCACACTGCTTCGCGGTGCGCAACATCGGGGAGGGTGTGATCAGCCTGGTGCTCGGACTACTCCTTTCTTTCGCATACATCATAGGGCTGGCCGAGTTCTCCGAAGCCACAGGGATCGGCCCCGAATGGATCAAGAAACCCGAATGGGTGGAGGGCGAATGACCATGATCGAAATCGTCATCCCTGGTAAGCCTATCGGCAAAGGTCGGCCACGGTTCACCCGCTCAGGTCGCACCTACACACCCCAAGACACGCGCGACCATGAAGCGCTCATCGCCTGGCACGCCAAAGCAGCAATGAACCGGCGCGAACCACTCGACGGGCCGGTAGAAGCACGGTTCCTATTCGTGCTCCCCGACCGACGCAGAAGAGACATCGACAACCTCATCAAACTCGCCGCCGACGCACTCAACGGCATCGCCTACCACGACGACACACAGATTCACCGAATCGAGGCGACCAAACACGTCACCAGCGAACCGCACACAGAAATCATCATCACACCCATGTGACACCCGCTGTGACCACACACCGAGCACCCCACGGAGGGTGCTTTTTTAATACCCAAAAGGAGGATGAAGTGAGCGCACCGTTCTGGCTAGGAATGCTGACAATGCTTGCACTACAAGTGACCCTCGTAGTCCTGATTATCCTGCTCAACTGGGCAACTCAGAGGGTCGCCTATCAATGCGGAGACTGCGGTTTCAAAACGCAAGGATTCGGATTCCACGAGCGACTCGTAACGCCGAAGTGGAAGGCCAAGCTGCAGCTTCAATGGCATCAACTGACAGCCCACAGGAGGATGAAGTGAGTGGACACGTGAAGCCCCGAACCTGCTGTGAGACCCACTCAGACAACTGCCGATTCGGGCGAATGCACGACTGGTCAGGACCGTTCCTGCTAGATCAAGGCAGGCCCGTAAACGGACAGATCTGGTCTCATGACGAAGACCTACACTGCGCCACTTGCGGAGGCGTCTGCACGGCAGGCAGGGAGGACGCCGACGATGAGTGACCCGTCCACCCCAGCCCCTGGAAGCGCCACACAAGCGCACAGGGGCACTTCTATACCCAAAAGGAGAAACAATGACAACACGTGAACAGCGACGCCAGTGCATCAACAACCACCGCGACGAAATCAACCAGGAATATGGGCCCCTCGCAGTCCTCGTCTTCGCGAACTTCTTCTTCACTCTCGTCGCACTCATCGCCTGGGGATTCGGCGCACCCAACATGCACTGGGCCACTCTCGTCCTCGCCGCACTCACCGCATACCTGTTCTACACCTTCAAGAAACGAGTGCGCGAATACGCAGACCAGCGAATCCAGGAAGGCGACCAGTGAGCAGCATCCTCGCCGCACTCGCACTCGTAGCAGCACTATGGGCCATCGCCACACTCACACCAGAGGAGAACAAATGAACCCAGAACCAGGGATCTGCACCGTCAACACCTGCGACACCCCAACGCAGGAATACCTCTGCCACCACTGCACCAACGAACTACAAGAAGCCTGGAACCAAATCCCACCACTCATCCCGGTCCTCGAAGACATCAGCCGAGGACAAGACACCGCATTCAGCCTCCCCAACGCCGAGAAACGAGGCGGCAGCACCACCGGCAGCAAGCCACCCATGAACCTGTCCGCCTACCAGCTCGCCCTCAACCTCTCACAAGCACTCATCTTCACCCCGCAGGAATACGCACAACACCAAGACGCATGGCGATCACACACCCAAATCCTCCAATGGGTCCACGACGCCGACCTCATGGTCAACGGCGAAACCGAGGCAGGGAACAGTGAGGAATACAACAAGCTGCGAGTCAAAGCGGTAGGACTCGAAACAGAGAAGAAGCCCCAAGAGATCGTTGATTACCTCCAAGACCACGCAGGAATCACCGACCTAACCGCCGACGCAATCCGGCAATGGAAGACACGAGGCAACATCACCGCCTACACCATCAAAGAAATTTGGCTCCACTACGACAAGAAACGAAAACCTGTGGTATAGTTGTGACATCCGGGCGATACAGTCGTATCCAACTCCGGTTCTAGCTGGCCACCGTCCCACGAGGACTGGTGGTCTTTTTTATGCGCGCTGTCGTGGTGGTCAGCTGTGCTTGTTCTCTCCTCTCGCGTGTGCCCCAGACGGCGACTCATCTAGTCTCCTGGGGCACACGCCCCCAACCTTCTGACTGCGCACGGCGCGCGCCCAGCAAACATAAGAACCGCTGGGAAGTGCACCGGGTTCGACTCCCGGCAGAAGGGCTGCAACTTAGGATGGTTGCACCCATAACTGAATAAATCAGCCTCGCCCGTTGACGCCCCGGCTATCACGGGGACAGTGCGCCCATGTCGCACGCGCCGACGAGCAGGCTGCGGCAAGGTCACCCTATCGGTGCGCTAAGCCGCGTTAAAACACCCGCGCAGGCCACAACACCAACGACCGCGGGTCACTCCTCCCAGGGCGTCACGTTGGGCGGTGCTGCCACCGCACCCCTTAAGTGGGTCCAACGCCACTGCCTGGGAATTATGGTAAGGCCGGGCACAGTCACCCCAGGGGAGACGAGGATGCCGTCTTAGGCCAACCCTAGTTCGCCGTGGTCCCTGCTGGGATTCGCGGCGCATATATCGGCAGGGTGAAGGCGTGTCAGAGCGGACAAATGAGCGACACGGGTCGCGCCGTGATTGCACCCAGTGCCACTGGGTCGCGGGTTCGAATCCCGCCGCCGCTCGCCCTGCCGAGCGCTTGACTGGAATCGCGCCCGACAAGATGACAGCTCATCTTCCCAGCCGCCCAAGAAGCGACGGGATAGGCAACGCGAGTCCACCAGACGTGGTGCCGGGTTCAACTCCCGGAAGCGTGCTATGGCCCGTCCGCTTCTCCAGGCTGAGACGCGGGCGGGTTCTCAATGGGCATTCGTCTAGTGGTAAGACAGCGGCTTCCAAACCCGCCAACTGGGGTTCGATTCCTCAATGCTCAGCCAAGCGCAGGGAAGTCCCAGTGGCGCATAACCCGCACGCCGATGAACGTGCGGTGCGCTTGCACGGTAGCCAAAGCCTGACGAGGCAAGCCCGGATCATGACCGGGAAGCGCACGACGCCAACACCCCGGAGCCGTCCCTGTAACGCTCAGGCGTCGATCAAACGGCCGGGGTTACGCGGTGCCTTAGCTCATCAGGTAGAGCGGCTGAGTGAAGATCATCAGGCGCGTGGTTCAAGTCCACGAGGCACCACAATGACCGGGCTGGCCTCTCCAAGTGAAGCTCAAATAGCGTCAGGGCCAGCGAGTGCACCGCCACCCTGTTAGCCGGTCCCTTCTTCTGAACAAGGGAGACGCCCATGCACGTATGCGACGCGCGAGGATGAGCGAAAAGGGGGGCGCACAATGAGCGGCCAGCACCAAACCTACTGCGGGGCACCTGTTTGCTGCGGAGGCACCGTCTACCCAGAGTGCCAGCACTACTACGAGGGCGAAGACCCAGGCCAAGACACGGGCACCCATAAAGGCCCCACCCAATAGGGGCAACACCACCACCCCCTAACCCGGAGCCAAACCCGCATGACCGCACGCGTATGCAGCACACCAGGCTGCCCCAACCTGCTACCCAAAGACGGGGGCAACCAGGGGAAGGCAGGCCGGTGCCCAACATGCAGGGCCAAAGCGGACAGGGACCGGCGACCGGACGGCAACCCATACAGCACCACAGGACACAAGCAGTTCCGTGAAGCGGTCCTAGCCAAAGACCCTGTATGCGTCCTATGCCGAGCCACCAGGGCTACCGTAGCCGACCACTATCCCACCGAGCGCCGAGACCTAGTAGACCAAGGACTCAACCCGAACGATCCAACGTTCGGTCGTGGACTTTGCGTTACTTGTCACAACAGCAAGACAGCAAGAACATTCGGCTTCGGTGGCTCACACTACAAAATGCGAGCAAACCCCGAGCAAATTTCGTGAGCAAAAAATAGGGCCGCAAAATTTGCGAGCCCAAACAAAACGGCGGGGGATACCCCCTGTTTGCGATAGCAACCCTAGCCGCCGGGTAGGGATCTCTATGGTCCGGAGGGTTCAAACATTTTGCGGCTTGCCGTTTGCAAACGCCGATTCAGCGCCGAAAGGGTGATTTTGTGGCTTCTGGTGGTGCGCGTAATAGGTCTGGTCCTGCTGCTGATCCGTCGTCGGGTCGCTCTGAGGGTAGGGGCTTGAGCTTTGACAGGTTGCCTTCTGAGGGGCGCGTTGGTGCGCCTCCGACTGGTTGGCCGTTGTCTGATCCGCAGGTGTATATCGAGACGATGAGCAATGGGAAGCCTGTTAAGGAGCTTGATCCTGTTGCTTCGGAGGAGCGTAAAGAGGCGGAGTTGTCCCTGTGGGAGCAGGTTTGGACGTATCCGCAGGCGGTTGCGTGGGAGCGGGAGCCGTGGCGGTGGAACATCGTGGCGATGTGGTGTCGCACGTTCCTTACTGCGTCTGGTCCGGAGGCTAAGGCGGCGGATAAGACGGCCTTGCACCGGTTTGGTGATCAGTTGGGGTTGACTCCTGCTGGGTTGAAAGAGAATGGCTGGCAGATTGTGCGCGATGAGGTTTCGCCGCGCCGTGAGGATTCTGAGGAGGTGCCCACGGCTAAGCGTCAGCGACGACTTAGGGCGGTGGGCGATTGAATCAGAACACTGATGTTGGGGTTGTGAACTTTCCGACTTTGGGCGATCTGTTGGACGCCTGGTATGAACAGCATTGCACGATCCCGGATAGCTTGGGTCGCCGGATTAGGTTTCAGCAGTCGGATTGGCAGTTCTGGTGTACGGCGAATCATTACCGTGTCAAAGAGGACGCTGTGTGGAATCCTGATCAGCCGCTTCTGGCTCAGGCGTTCACTTATCGTCGGTCTTTGATTGTTGCGCCTCAGAAGACTGGTAAGGGTCCGTGGTCTGCTGCTATTACTGCGGGTGAGGCTGTTGGGCCGACGCTGTTTGCTGGGTGGGCTCGAGCTGGTGACGTGTACCGGTGCGAGGACAACGGTTGCTCGTGTGGCTGGTATTTCGAGTATGAGCCTGGTGAGCCGATGGGCAGGCGTCGTCCTGGGCCGCTGATTCAGCTCCTAGCTTCGTCTGAAGGCCAGGCGGGGAACGTGTACGGGCCGTTGTCCACCATTGTGATGGATGGGCCGTTGTCGGATCTTATGGCGATCCGTGAGGGTTTTATCCGCGTACTAGATGGTGATGGCGGTCCTAAGTCGGACCGGATCGATGTTGTGTCGTCGTCTGCTAAGTCTCGTCTTGGTCAGCCGATTACTTTCGCGGTGCAGGATGAGGTTGGCCTGTATACGAAGCGGAACAAGCTGACTGAGGTTGCGAATACTCAGCGTCGTGGTCTTGCTGGTATGGGTGGCCGGTCGATTGCGACTACTAACGCGTGGGACCCGTCGATGGAGTCTTATGCGCAGGAGACGTTTGAGTCTCCGGCGAAGGATATTTTCAAGTTTTACCGGACTCCGCCTGCTGATCTGAGCTATCACGTGAAGAGTGAGCGCCGGAAGATCCATAAGCATGTCTATGCGGGGTCTCCGTGGGTGAATCTGGGTGATATTGAGGCTGAGGCGGCTGAGATGATCCGGACTGATCCAACTGAGGCTGAGCGTTTCTTTGGGAATCGCGTGGTGTATGGGTCTGGTTCGTGGTTGCATGATTCTGATTTTGAGGGTTTGACGGTTGATCAGGATTTGCCGCCGGACGGTACTGCGGTTGCTGGCGGTTTTGACGGCTCCATGAATGATGACTGGACGGCTATTAAGCTCGAGACGCGGGAAGGGCTGCTGTTCACTCCTCTGTATGGGCCTGATCAGCGCCCGGCGTACTGGAATCCGTCTGAGTGGAACGGTGAAATTCCGCGGGGCGAGGTAGAAGCGGCGTGGGAAGAGATTTCCCGGCGCTATGAGCTTGTGCGCGTCTACTGCGATCCGGGTTTCCATGATGAGCGGTCTTGGGAGTCGGATATCGAGCAGTGGGACCAGGATTATGGGCCTGACGTGTTTGTTCCGTGGCCTACTAACCAGGTTATGCGCATGTTTGGCGCGTTGACTCGGTTCCATGCGGATATTCAGAAGCGTCAGATTGAGCTTGATGGGTGTTTGCCGACCCGGTTGCATCTGAAGAATTGCAAGAAGTTGGCTAAGCCTGGTGACCGGTACATTCTGGGGAAGCCTGCGAATAATCAGAAGATTGATATTGCGGTGACTTCGGTGCTTGCTCATGAGGCTGCGGCTGATGCTCGTGCGGCTGGTTGGCCGGAGCCTAAACAAGAGTACGTGTTTTTCTGATTGGAGGCGGTGTTGTGCTGTCGTTTGCTGGTGCCGCTGCTGAGGCTGACGAGCTTTATGAGAAGTTGCGTAAGCGCCGCCCTCTGATTGATCAGTATGACCGGTATTACGAGGGTGAGCAGCCGCTTAAGTATGCTTCTAAGGAGTGGGCGAAGTTCCACCAGGAGCGTTATAAGGGGTTTGCTGACAACTGGTGCAGCGTTGTTATTGATGCGCTGAATGAGCGTTTGCAGGTTCGCGGCTTCCAGGTGGGCTCTGAGCTCACTACGGAGTCACGCACCTTGTGGGATGACTGGAAGCGTAATGAGATGGATGCGCAGTCGTCTCAGGGTTTCTTGCAGACTATTGGCTCGTCTCGGTCGTTTGTCCTGGTGTGGGGCGATGATGAGGGGCTTCCGGTTTATTCGTGGGAGCATCCGGGGCAGGCTTATGTTGAGTATGAGCCTGAGGTTACTCGGCGTCGTCGTTCGGCTATTAAGGCTTGGAAAGAGGATGACCGTGAGTGCGTGACGCTGTTTACGCGTGATTATGTGTATAAGCTCGAGCGGCCGTCTTCGGAGCCGCGTGGCCAGCGCGAAGGCTACTCAGGTGTTTCCGCTATTGGCGGCTGGTCTGAGCGTTCTGATGCTGATTGGGTGATTCCTAACCCGATTGGTGAGGTTCCGATGGTGGAGGTTCCTAAGCGTCCTCGCCTGAATCGTGGGCCTATCTCGGATATTTCGGGGACTATGGCCATGCAGGACGCTACTAACCTGCTTTGGGCTTACCTGTTCTCTGCCGCGGATCATGCGTCGATGCCTGCTCGTGTGGTGATGGGCCAGGAACCGCCGAAGATGCCTATCTTCGATAATTCTGGTAAGCAGATTGGTGAGCGTGCTGTTGATAATGATGATCTTCAGCAGAAGCGTCTTCTATGGCTGACTGGCAAGGATGCGTCGATTGGTCAGTGGGATTCCGCGAAGCTGGACGTGTTCACTGACATTATCAATGAGAACATTAACCACATTGCGGCGCAGACCAGGACGCCTGCCCATTACTTCATTGCGAATAAGGGCATGAGTAACATTAACGGTGAGACTCTGAAGGCTACTGAGACGCCTCTTGTGAAGAAGGGTGATGAGTTTCAGCTGTATTCGTCGCCTGCTCTTGCTGAGGTTTTCCGTCTGGGCTCTAAGGTTCGCGGCTGGGATGGTTTTGCCGACAAGATTTCTTCTGATTCGATCATTTGGGCGGATAAAGAGATCAGGTCTGAGTCTCAGCGGGCTGATTCTTTGATCAAGAAGAAACAGATGGGCTATCCGATGAAGTGGCTGCTCTTGCAGGATGGCAATACTCCTGAAGAGGCTGAAGAGATTATGAACATGATCAAGGACGAGCAGGCATCTGATCCGCTGTTTGCTGCTACTGAGGCTGTGCGCCAGGGGGTTCCTGATGAGTCTGGCGGGGTTAGCTGATCAGCATTTCAACGCGCGCCGGTTGTTGACTGCTACTACTGGTGCCCGGTTGTCTCGGTTGTGGTCTCGCAGTGTTGATCCGGATGACATTTTCCGGTCTTGGCGTGCGACGATCCCTGAGGCTGTTGAGGTTGTTGCTGAGGGCCAGGAGCGCGCGGCGTCGGATGGCCAGAACTACATGGATGCGGCGCTTATGCAAGCTGGCATGGGTCCGGCTGGCGTGGCGGTGAATCCGGTTGGGTTTTCTGGGTTCACGTATCCGACTCGCAACGCTCCTCCGCGCCCGCTTGAGGAGTCGTTAGAATTTCCGGCTTTCACGGCTCTTGACGGTCGGCGGCGTGGTGCGTCGTCGTCTCGGTCGATGGCTTCGGGTCTTGATTCTTTGGTGACTATTGGTGGGTCGTCTGTTGCTGATGCTGGGCGTGCGGCTGATGGTGCTATCGCGGCTGCGGATCAGCGCATTACGGGCTATGTGCGGCAGGTGGAGGCTAACGCGTGCTCCAGGTGCATAATCCTTGCTGGTCGCCGTTATCGGAGTTCTGAGGGCTTTTCTCGGCACCCTAATTGCTTGTGTGAGCATGTGCCGATTATTTCGGGGCAGGGTTCGCCGCCGATCCAGGATAGCTATGAGCTTTTCAATGACCTGTCTGAGGCGGATCAAGACCGGATCTTCACGAAGGATGGCGCTCAGGCGATCCGTGATGGTGCGGATATTTACCAGGTGGTGAATGCGCGCCGGGGCATGTCCACGACGGCTGGCGGATCGCTGATCACAGAGTCTGGCGCTGGGCACCGGCGCGGCAGGGCTCGAGGCTACGCGCAGCGGCAGATGGACCGTCATGGCATTTCTGGTCCTCGCATGATGCCGGAAGAGATCTACAAGCGCGCTAACGGTAATCAGCGTCTGATTCGTGAGCAGCTTGAGCGGTACGGGTACATAGTTCCTGATGCGCGCCGGTCTGGGGTTGAGGGCGACCCGGACCCGCAGTATCGCCGCGATTCGGACGGCGGGATCAACCCGCAATTGTCGGGCTGGTATGGGGCTGCCGCCTCCCGCCCGTCTTATGGAATGAATGACTACTTATAGTCCCGAAAGGGGAACGAAAATGCCTGAAGAGAATAGTGTGCCCGTTGAGCAGGAGAACGCCGAAGTTGGAGGAGCGCTGGCATCTCCAGGCGGCGAACGCTCGCCCGCGGAAGGCGGCACTGAGCAGGAACAGTCTGAGCCTGATTTCCGTGAGAAGTATGAGGCTCAGCGGAAGGTGAACCGCGATCTTGAGAAGAAACTCAAGGGCGAGGCGGGCACACTGAAGCAGGAGAATGAGGAGCTTCGGGCGAAGCTGGAGGGCCGTGAGGAAGAGTTTAAGCAGACTCAGGCTCAGCGTGAAGCTGAGGCGGCGGCTCTCGAGAAGGCTAACAAACGCATCCTTGATGCTGAGGTTCGTGCGGCGGCTAAGGGTGAGCTGAATGATCCCGGTGACGCGCTCCTCTATATTGATTTGTCTTCCTTTGAGGTCGGGGAGGACGGTGCCGTTGATTCTGAGGCAATCGCGGCGGCTATTAGCGACCTTACAGAGCAGAAGCCCTACCTAGCCGCGCAAGGTGGCAAGAAATTTCAGGGCGGCGCTGACGGTGGCCCACGTGGTGAGTCTCGTCCGGCGCAGCTTCACCAGTCGGATTTGGCTGGAATGTCATCTACAGAAATTAATCGTGCGCGCGCTGAGGGTCGGCTTGATGACCTCCTCGGCCGCTAACTCTTAGGAGGTCTCATGTCTGTTGAGAACTTTGTCCCTGAAATTTGGAGCGCTGCACTTCTTCAGTCGCTGCGTGATCGTCTTGTGTATGGTCAGGATGGTGTGATCAATCGCCAGTATGAGGGCGAGATTGCTAACGCTGGTGACACTGTGCACATTACTCAGTTCGCTGACCCTGATGTTCGTTCTTACACGAAGAACGGTTCTATTGATTGGGATCTGCTGGAGTCTTCTCAGCAGACTATGGTTGTGGACCAGGCGAACTACTTTGCTTTCAGCGTTGATGACATTGATCGTCGCCAGGCGCTGAGCGGGTTCGTCGAGGAGTCCACTACTGGCGCGTCTTACAACCTGGCTGCTGAGGCTGACGCTTACCTCGCTGGCCTGATGTCTGACGCTATCACTGGTGACAATGAGCTGCCTGATGACGGTGTTCTGACTGCTGCTGACGCGTATGCGTACCTGGTGCGGCTGCGCACTCGTCTGACTCGCTCTAACGCTCCGGATGAGGGCCGTTGGGTGATCGTGCCGCCGGAGTTCTACGCGCTGCTGCTTCAGGATGACCGTTTCATTCGTGCGGATGCTGCTGGCACTACTGAGGGTCTGCGTAATGGTTCTGTGGGTCGCGCTGCTGGCTTCGACGTGATCGAAGCTAACCGGGTGCCTGAAGTTGATGGCGGCTACCGGGTCATCGCTGGTCACGGTATCGCTACTACCTTCGCTGAGCAGATCACTCAGACCGAGGCTATGCGGCTTCAGAACACTTTCGCTGATGGTGTTCGCGGCCTTCACTTGTATGGCGCGAAGGTTATTCGTGGGGACAAGCTTGCTGGCGGCACTGTGCAGGTTGATCCGGATGGTGATGAAGGCGGCGCTGAGGGAAACTGACCTACCCCGACTCTGAGGTTTACCCAGGAGCCGGGGTTTTCCCCGCTATTGAGAGTGAGTGATTTTTGATGGCTTATGTGCCTTATACATGGGCGGATGGTGAAGAGGGTGGCACTCCGATTACTGCGGAGCGTCTGAACAGCCTTGAGCAGGGTATCGCTGAGGTTGAGCTGCTTGAAGGCCCTGAGGGTCCGGAGGGTCCGCAGGGACCGCAGGGCGAGGCCGGACCGGCGGGCTCTGACGGCTCTGACGGGTCTGACGGTTTCCCTACCGAAGCCCAGTGGGATGACCTGGTTGCTCGTGTGGCGGCTCTCGAGTCCGCTGATGCTGAGGGCTAATCGTTTCGTGTGATGTGAGAGGGGGCCACCGTGGCTGATGATGTGTTGCCGCCGTTGGTCACGGTGGCCGACCTTGTTGCATTCAACGTCGATGTTGAGGATGAGGAGCTTGCTAAGCAGGTAGCTAAGTCTGTTTCGGCGGGTATTCGTGCTGCTGCTGGCGTGCCGATTAGTCGGACTACTAGCACGGTCGAATTGTACGGGGTGCGTACGGCGTTCTTACCGTTGCCTGGTGGGCCTGTTGTGAGTGTCGAGAAGGTGCTTGTAAATGCCCAGCCGATTGAGGATTTCAAGATTCGTGACGGGATGCTTTGGCGTCGTTACGGGTGGGGCGATATTGAGGATGACGTTACGGTCACGTTCTCGCATGGGTGGGACCCGGTGCCGCCTGATGTGGTCAAACTGGGCGTGAACCTGGTGGCGGCTGGCCTGAATGAGGCCACCAGCGAGGGTGGTCTTGCTTCCCGGCGTGGTCTTGTGTCGCGTCAGGAATCCATTGATGACTACAGCCTCCAAGAGTCTTATGTCCGTGGCGAGGACGAGGTTATCGACCTGACCGAGATTCCGGACCGTACCCGCGAGTGGTTGCGGAACCGGTTCGGCAATCAGGCATATGTGACGGGGAGCTACTGATGCCTACTCGTGCTCTTTTGGCTCGTGGCCGGGAGGCCGCTGAGCGGCTGATGACTGACACTGTGCGTGTTGAGCGGCGAACCGGTGGGACGACGCTGGATCCGGAGACGGGCCGTGATGTGCCGGTCTTCGAGACGGTGTATGCGGGGCGCGGGAAGCTGTCGTCTACTCCGTCTACTGGTGAGACGTATGAGTCTGGTGAGCATTCCTACCTGGTGGAGTCTCCGCGGCTGCATCTGCCTATTGATGTGTCTGTGCGGCCGGGGGATGAGGCCGTGGTGACGGCTACTGAGACTGAGAACGCGTCTGTTGGTGCGCGTATGCGGCTCAGGGATTTGAACCGTGGCACTCACCGGACGGCACAGCGCTGGAACGTGGAGGTGATCACGGGATGAGCGCGAACATTCAGGGGCTGGGTGATCTGGATGCGCTGGTGCGCGATCTTGGTGTAGCCCCTAACAAGGCGCACAGGGCTATCCGCAGGGTGATGAAGCGCGGTGGCCAGGAGATGAAAAAGAAGATGCAGGCGGATTTCCGGGGGTCCAGGTCTTTCCGTCATGTTGGCCGGTCGGTGACGTATGACGTTGTTGAGCGGCGAGGCGCTACCACCGTTGAGATTGGTACTGATGCGGCCCGGTCGTCGTCTGCTCCGCTTTCTGGCATCGCCTACTTCGGTGGCGCAAGAGGAGGCGGCGGGACCGTGCAGGAGCCGGACTACATTCTCGAGGCCGAGGCCGATAACGCGGTGGACTGGATCGAGAAAGAACTTAGGGGGCTGCTGTGAGTGTCCCTAACCCGCTCGAGGCTATCGCGGCGCTGATCAGTGACCCGGCCGTGAACGTTGCTCAGGGCAGCGCGCCACTGTCGATGCCGCCTGCGCTGTCTGACTTCCCTTACGTGGTGATCTGGTCGGATCTGCCTACCCGGTTCAGTGGTGGCGGGTTCGATGAGCCGTCGTTGTCGGATCGGCCTGACGCTTTCTCAGCGACTGTGCGGCTGACGTACGCGGCGACCTCTGCGGCGTCGCTGTTCTGGCTGGTGAACCGTGTCCGTCCCTCACTGGAAGACGCAGAGCTGGTCATCGATGGTTATCAGATTGGGCGGCTTCGTCCGCGCTCCCTCTTCCCGTCTGAGATTGATCGGACGATCACACTCGAGGGAGGTATCTCCCCGGTGTATGCGGTGGATGAGGTCGAGCTGGTCGGTACAAGGGCGAAGGAGGCTTCCTGATGGTGAGTAAAAAGAATGACGGCAAGGTTCGTGCCGTCGATAAGAACGGGCGCAAGGTCTGGGTTCCAGCCGCGTGGCTGGACGTGAAGAAATTTGGTTTCCGGGTTCCTCCGAGTCAGCGCAAGGCTAAGCGGAATAAGCCCACCACACATACTACTGCGCTTGTCGTTACTGACAGCGCTACTGACTCTAAGGAGGATTCATGAGCCGTCGTGTTCTGGCTATGGGAAAGATCAAGTTCGCGGTGCTGACTACTGCGCCGGCTAACCCGGAAGCACCTACTGCGACTGAGCTGAATGAGGGCATTGATGCGTCGTGCCTGATTCGTACCGCTGATTTCAATTTCTCGGCGCAGGCGTCCACTACTCAGGACGTTACTCTGCTGTGTCAGAAGAATCAGGCTAACGCGCCTACTCAGAAGCAGCACCAGTCGGAGTTCACTTATGACCTGTACTTCGATGAGGACGGGCGCAGCGTTCCTCCTGCTGGCGAGATTTCGGCTGAGGATCAGCATGCTCTTCATGCGGCTCTTCGTGAGTACAACGAGGAAATTTACGTGTATGCGCGTGAGACTTCCAAGGACTCCGCTGAGCTTTGGGAGGCTGGCGATGAGATTTACATGGGCGGGTCGTTCCTGACCGATGTGCCTCAGCGCCAGAACGGTGATGACTTCATTAAGCGTCACGCTGTTCTTCTGCCTCAGATTGTTCACGACAATATTGAGGTTGCGGAAGATTCTGATGGCGGCGGTGAAGAGGGAAACTGACCTACCCCGACTCTGAGGTTTACCCAGGGTCGGGGGTCTACCCCGAATCATCTGAAGGCTGATACCGCGATCAGCTTTTGACAACTTTATACACATTGTTTGAGAGGAGGCCCCGCTGTCTGGTCATCGTGAGGATGACCAGGGCGGGGCCTTTTCGTGTATCCGAAAGGGAACCATGACTGAGAACGCCGCTGAGACCATTAGCCCGGAAACGTACGATATTGAGGCGTGGCTTAACGACGCGCACCTGCCTGAAGAGTCTGCCCGTATCTACCGGCGCGGCGACCTGCTCGGCTCTATTAACGCGCTTCAGGATCGCATCAGGGAGCTGACTACGGCGGTGGACTCTTCCACTGATCTGGATGACACGAAGGCGTTCACGCGGGAGCTGTCTCAGGCTCGCTCTGAGTATGAGGAGCTGCTGACCCAGTTTGGCGAGTCGGGCCTGACCGTGTTCTTGCAGGCTGTCCCGTCGCGGAAGACTCGCCAGATCCGCAGGCGGGTCAACGAGGCAGAGGAAGCCAAGGTTAAGGCCGGTGCGACCCGCCAGGATGCCAAGGTATGGGGCAACGAGGAGTTCATTTACTCGATGGTTGCTGCCGCCGTTGTCGGCGTTGAAGGCCCTGATGGTGTGCGTCATCCTGCCGAATGGGACGCCGACATTCTTCGTGAGCTAGAAGACCGCATCGGTCCGGGCCAGTTCGGGGAGCTGCTTGAGGCGCGTAAGCGTGCTGATGGGAAGCTTCAGGAGCCGGACCCGGATTTTTTGCTCACAGTCTCTGGCACCAGCAACGGCGATACCGACGGCTGACCAAGGTGCTAGAGACGGCCGAGAAGTATGGTCGTCCGCCGTCCACGTGGTTGGGCGGTCTTGATGGTGAATGGGGCGAGAAGGACCAGGTGCTGACTCTGGTCTACACGCTCTATAAGGATGGGCTGTGTTCGTGTGGTCAGCCGATCATCCTTGCCCACGATGACGAGAATTCCGGCTGGTTTGTGGCTCAGGAGTCTGTGTGTGTGGCGTGTGCCGCGGTGGAGGATCACCGCGAGGACAAGGGCGATGACGTGGAGAAGGGCGCGAAGGTGTTTCCGGTGAGCGAGCTAGACCAGAAACCCTCCGGCTCCTAGTCGAACCGCTCCCCGCCAAATGTCTCGGCGATCTCATCCAGCAAGTTCGGATTGTCGTGAATGATCATCCACGTATCCGAGACCAACGTCTGGTTGCCGTTGAGCGACGCCCCAAAGGAAATCCTGGTGGTGCTCCCCGCGTAATCCGGCATGTCCTCTTCCCACGCGATGAGGGCCATTCCTGAGCTGCATCGAAGCTCTTCGCCGTGCCCTTCGAACACGTCAGCGCGCCCCTGCTCAGGGCAGGGGAAGCCTTCGCTCTCTAGCGCTTCGTGGAAGTCGTCAACGGTTTCGTAATGCGCGTCAGGCTCTACGCCTCCGCATCCGGTGACTGTCAGTGCGAGTGATGCGCCGATGGCCAGTGTGAATCCCCTCTTGATCATTCGATCATCTTAGCTCTTTTTTGGAGGTTTCGTTATGGCTGATCGTCGCGTAAGGATGATCCTTGAGGCCCAGGTTGACAGCTTTAATCAGCGTTTGGCTTCGGCTCGGCAGTCTGCTGACGGCTTGGGCAGCTCTCTGCGGACGGCGGTGAATCAGCCGGAGGTCCAGCAGATGGGCCGCGCGCTGACTGCTTTCGGCGCGGTGACTACTGCCGCGCTGGGTGCGGCGGCGAAGTCAGCGATGGACTGGGAGACCTCTTGGACTGACGTTATGCGGCGTACTGATGGTACGCCTCAGCAGCTCGCGGCTCTTGAGGATGGGCTGCGGGGGATTGCTCGTGAGATGCCTGCTACTCATGCGGAGATTGCTGAGGTTGCGGCGTCTGCGGCTCAGCTGGGCGTGAGCGTGGAAGACGTCGAGGACTTCACGCGGACGATGGTCATGATGGGTTCGACCACTGATATGACTGCGGATCAGGCGGCTACTGCTATGGCTCGATTCGCTAACGTCATGGGCACCAGCACTAGTGACATGGACCGTCTCGGGTCTGCTGTGGTGGATTTGGGTAACAACGCGGCTACTACTGAGTCAGAGATTATGACGATGGCTCAGCGGCTGGCTGGTGCTGGTCAGGCTATGGGCATGACTGAGGGCGATGTGCTCGGTATCGCTGCGGCCCTCTCTTCGGTGGGTGTTGAGGCCGCTGCGGGCGGTACTGCGATCAGCCGGACCATGTATGACATTGATGCCGCGGTGTCTCAAGGTGGCGAGTCTCTTGAGGCTTTCGCTGAGGTTGCTGGCATGTCCGCGGATGAGTTCTCGCAATTGTGGCAGGACGACGCCGCCGCAGGGCTTGAAGCGTTCGTCTCTGGTCTGGGCCGGGTCACAGAGGAGGGCGGCTCCGTCGCTGAGGTGCTGGCAGAGCTGGGCATCAGTGAGCAACGGACTGTTGCGGCTATGACTCAGATGGCGGCTGCTGGTGACATGCTGGGCGATTCGATCCGTCGCGGCAATGACGCGTTTGAAGACAACACAGCGATGTCTGCTGAGTACGCCTACATTCAGGAGACGCTGGGTGCGCAGATCCAGGTCTTCAAAAACCGCGTCAATGATGCGGCTATCGAGCTGGGCCAAGTGCTCCTTCCTGCTATTGAGATGGTTGTCACTGGGCTGTCTGAGCTGGTGACGTGGTTCGCGGATCTTCCCGGTTGGGTGCAGGGAAGTATTGTTGCGGTGGCTGGACTCGCTAGCGGCCTGTCTCTGCTTGCGGGTGCCGCGATCATGCTTGCTCCTGGCCTGCTTGCGGCTCAGACGGCGCTTAGTGCGCTGCGTGGCACTGCCGGGCGAACCGGTGGCGTCATGGGCAGGCTTGGGCGCACGGCGGGCATCGCCACCGCCGCTATCGCTGGCCTCTCTATCGCTAACGATGTGTTTGACCCTAAGCGGACCACTGGTAACGCCGAGGACTTCACTAATGCCCTTAGCGGCATGGAGGTCCAGCTTGGTGGCGCGAGCGGTGGCCTTGACGAGCTGTTTGAGCAGACGATTGTGGCCGGCACGGGGATTGAGAGCCTGGACCATGCGCTGAATCTGAAGAACGATAACACTTTTGCCCGTGGCATCATGCATATCGGTGGGCTTATCCCAGGTGTCGGAGATGGTGCGGCTGAAGCTGATGCGGCCATTCAGGAGCTTGATGGGGCGATGGCCGGTCTCGTGTCGGCTGGGTCTATTGACGCGCTGGCGGCTGGGTTCAATGAGATCCGGCACCAGGCCCACTACGCGGACGCTTCCATTGGCGAAATTATGGAGGATTTTCCACAGCTCGAGACGGCTCTTGAGTCGGCTGGTATCTCTGCTGAGGAGCTTTCTGAGGCTACTAGCTGGGCGGCTGAGGGCATCACTGAGGCTGGCGCGGCTTCGGAGTATGGCGGGGTCACGCTTGGTGATCTTGCTGATCGCATGTCTGACGCGGAGCGCGAGGCCCTGGCGGCTGAGCTGGGCGTTGAGGATCTTGATGACGCACTGGGCGGCATGGGCGATGAGGCTGAATCTGCGGAGGAAGCTATGCGCGGGCTTGTCGATTCACTCATGGAGGCCGGTGTGCTGACTCGTGATGCTCGTGCGGCGTCTCGTGATTATGAGGCGGCGCTTGACAACCTGACGGACAGTATCGCTGAGAACGGGCACACGCTAGACACGACTACTGAGGCGGGCCGAAATAACGAAGCCGCGTTGGACGGTATCGCGGATGCTGGCCAACGCGTTTTGGAGTCGATGGCCGCTAACGGGGCGACTCAGCAGGAGCTTCAGGGCCAGCTTCAACGGACGTATGACGACTTGGTAGCGGGCGCTATGGCTTTCGGCCTTACTGAGCAGGAGGCCACAGACCTGACCCGCTCGATTCTGGGCGTCCCTGATGGCGTGACCATTGACTCGTGGATGAGTGATCAGGCTCTGCAAACGGCTGAACGGACCCGCCTCACCTTGCTTGGTCTGGATGGGTGGAGGATCTTCACCGAGCATGTCCACACGGTGAGGCAGCGCACGATTGGTGCGGCACAGAACTTTGCTTCCCGCGGCTGGGCGAACATCACGGGCCGCACCTATTCGACTGGTGGCGCTGTTGATGCTGTGGGCGGCCCGGTGCAGGATAACATTCCTGCGCTTTTGTCGCCTGGTGAGCATGTTCTGACGGCGGCTGATGTGGCCGCTATGGGTGGTCAGAGTGGCGTATATGAGATGCGTCAGCGGCTCCATGCTTCGGGCGATGGGGCGATGGTGGACGCGTATCAGCCGGTGGCTCAGGCGCGTCAGTTGGCGGGGGCAATGGCTTCTGCTGGTGGCGGGTCTTCGTCTGCGCCGTCTGGCCCTGGCGAGTTCTCTGGTGAGCTTTACCTTTCTTCGGGCTCGTTCCTGGGCGAGGTGAAGGCCGCTGTCCGTGATCCGGGTGTGGCACGTGTGAATTCTGAGGCGCTGCAAGGTCAGGTTAATCGTGACCGCCGGGGAAGGGGTAGCCGTGCGTGATATTGATATCCGTTTCAACGGGAACAGTGTCAATGAGGTGCTTGAGGATGAGGGCTTCCGGTTTGGCGTGAGGAACATCGAGGGTGAGGGCCTGATCGCTCGTGACCCTCACACGGTGGACTTGCCCGGCGACGGGTCACGCTGGGTGGATACCCGTGTGGGTCCGCGTCAGATCACTATCGAGTACCAGGCGCAGGCTGGTAAGAGTCCTGGCCATGATGCGATGGAGGAGCAGGCACGCCTTGAGGAGGTTCTTCAGGGCGTGCTCTTCTCTGATGCTCCCCGGCCTCTCCGGTTCTCCCACCAGCACGGCCTATTCCGTGGCACCCTCCAAGCCCTGGGCAAGACACAGAACCACGCGCACATGCATGTGGGCACTATGACGTTCCTCTGCCCTGACCCGTTCCGATATGGCGATCAGGAGACCCTTGAGCCTGACGCTGAGGGCGTGGTGAACGTGCTGACTAACTACTACGTGGAGCCGGTGCTGACGTGGGAGACCACAGAGGCGGTCGGGTCCGCGTGGGTTGCTGTGGATGGGCGGCGGCTCACTATCGACACTGCGGTCTCGGCTGGGCAGCAGATCCGTGTTGATGCACGCCGCATGGAAACCCGTGTTGGCGGTGTCCTGAATGTGGAGGACGTGCGCGGCAGGTATCCGCGGCTCCGTCCCGGCTCCGTCCTGACCACTAATACGGGCGGGACGATTTCGGTCTCTTATGAGCGGCGCTGGCTGTAAGCCAGGCCGCTTTTTCTTCACCCTTTTGGAGGTTCCCCTATGTCGTCGCGCCCTGCTGATGATGCAATCGCCGTCCTGAACTGGAACGGCACACCTGAGCGGGTGATCCAGGACGCTCACTGGAAGCTGGAGGACCGGGACGACTCGACGAATCAGCTTCGGGTGACGTGCTCGCTCGCTGAGGCTGAGGGCATTCAGGATGAGCAGGAGCTGATCTTTAAGCAGCGCCGATTCATCGTGCAGCAGGTCCGTCGCACGAGGTCTGATGATCGTGCTGAGGTCACTGCGGATGAGGCTCAGGTAGAGCTTAGCGGCCGTGTGCTCGAGGAGTTCGCGCCCAACGCGTGGACCCTCGAGGAGGCTGTGCAGGAGCTTCTGTCTGGCACGCGGTGGACTATGGGCCGCATCATGGGCGTCCGGTATGGGCGCGCACAGTTCGAAGACTTGAGCGTTCTCGAGGGGCTGCGGTTCCTTGCCCGGCACCAGGACGCGCGACTGTCCTTTGACTCTCTGCGGCGTCGGGTGAATATCGCGCCGGACATGGGTGAGACTCACGAAATCGTGTTCACGTATAAGCGTGAGCTGACCGATATCGTCAAGCAGTCCCGCGCCCCGATCACCACTGTCATCTATCCGACTGGTGCCGATGACATGGGTATCGAGTCGGTGAATGACGGCGTGCCGTATGTGGAGGATTACGGCTACTACACGGCGCAGGGGATTAGCCTGGCGGACGCCCGTGAGCTGTACCGTAAAGAGGACCGCTGGCGGGATCAGCGGTACGAGGTGCCGGAGAACCTGAAGCGTGACGCTGAGAAGCGGCTTCAGGAGGAGGCGTACCCGGCGATCACCTATGAGCTGACTGCGGCGGCTACTCGTAGTAGCTACTCGGATGACTTCGAGCTGTCTGGCCTGTCCCTGGGTGATCAGGTGTATGTGTGGGATGACGAGGTTGACGCGAAGCTGCGCGCTGAGGTCAGCGTTGTCACTACGTCTAGCGATGCGTCTGAGAATAATCTGACGCTTGCCTATGTGCCGGAGTCCCTGTCTGAGCGGAATGAAGGAACGTTCTTCGGTGACAGTGGCCGTCCTGCGGATGGTCCTAACGCGCGGCCTGTGGATCGTTCTGGGCCTCAGCCGCGCCCGTCCATGCCGATTCTCGAGTCTCTTGAGGCTATCGGTTCGGGCAAGGTCCGGTGGAACGGGCAGGACCATGAGGGTAACTATGACACGATCCCGGAGCGCTTCGGACGGGTCCGGACCATTGTTGCCGCTCTGGTTGATGGTGTGGTGCCGTCCCCTAATAGTGAGGACGCTTTCACCGGGTCTGATATCCACACCCGTGGCGGCGGAGTCTCAACTATCGGCTTCGGTGCTGGTGGCGAGTTTGCCGTGTGGTTCCAGATGGTGGGCCGTGACGGGATCACTGTCAGTGAGTTCTCTGAGCCGCTGATCGTCCCTGTTCCGGACCTGGTGGATGCTGAGCAGATGCGCGCTGATCTGGATGAGGCTCAGCAGCGGATCGACCAGGCCCAGGATGATATTGATGCGGCGATGGGCCGGGTCGATGAGGTTGCTGATGAGTGGGATGAGGTTGATTTCCCGCAGCTCAAGGCTGACCTGGAGGCCGCAGAGCAAGCAGTCAGTGAGGCTGAGTCTCGCCTGGATGCTGCTGAGCAGGATGTCGCTGCCTCTCAGGCTGACCTGGCCGATCTGCGGGAGAATCGTCTGCCTGCGCTGGATAGTGCCCTTGATGGGATTGAGTCGGCGGTCGCGGATTATGACCGGCGGATCACCAATGCTCAGAGCGCGGCAGATCAGGCGCAGGCTACGGGTCAGCATCTTGAGGGTGAGGTTCTGCCTGCCCTGGATGGGCGGCTGGCTGATAATGAGCAGGCATTGGGTGAAGCGGAAGGGCGTCTGAGTTCCGCTCGGGGTGACATTGACAATTTGCGCGATGTGCGACTGCCTGGCCTGGAGTCTGATCTTGCTTCCGGGCTTGAGGATGCCAACGAGTGGCGCGATGTTGGCGCGATCAGCGCCAGCAGCATGAGGGTCGGCAACTGGTCAAACCTCTGGGATGATCCCGGCACGGATGACCTGCATGAGCGCGGCAGCGCATCACCGTTCTGGAATCTTGGCTCAAACTGGTCAACCATTACAGACCAAGGCGGGATGCCGCGACTGGTCCGGTGCATCGAGGGCGAGACAAGCTTCACCAGTATTACCGAGTACCGGCCCACAGGTCACGTCAACGGGATGCGGGTGCAGCCCGGACAGCAGTTTCAGGTCAGCTTCTACGGCTGGAAGAGCAGTGGCCGGAGGATTCGGTCACGCGCACGCTACTACACCGAGACGGGCGAGTTCGCAGGCAGCGGCGTGGGGCCAGAGAATTATGTGCTTGATGATGGGTGGTCGTCACATTCGCTGACGTTTGTGGTCCCCGATGACGACAGTATCGCTCGTATGTGCATCACCTTTAACGCCGATGCTGGCACTGGTGGCGGTCATTATAGCCGGTTCCAGATGCGCGAGCGCGTCGGCGGTGATCTGGTGGTGGACGGGTCGATCCAGGCTCGCCACATCATGGCCGAAGAAATCGCAGGCGCTGTCGGTGAGTTCCTGAACCTGACTGCGGACCAAATTGACACCGAGAACCTGGCCGCATATTTGGCGACGATCATTGAGCTGGACGCTGGCCAGATCACCTCTGGGAAGATCGACACTTCACGGCTCAACGCTGAGCAGGTCGCCGCCGAGGTTGCGAACTTCCTGGCACTGGATGCCCTGGAGATCAACGTCGAACAGCTCGCCGGTGAGATCGCCAATATCATTGAGGTCACAGCCGAATCCATCGCTTCCGGTGCTATCAGTACACGGCACCTGGCTATCGGGGACTTCGAGAACCTGCTCCCACAGCAGGCCATCGAAGACCTTGCCACCAACGGGGACAACACTGCCCCCTGGACCAGGATTCGCGGCAATACCAACAGGTGGTACACCATCACCGGGCAGGGCCGGGGTATGCGTGCTATCCGCATCAACGACGGAACAGCATCGCATGCGCGTACCACTATGGAGTATGCGCCGGGCGAGGGCCTGGGCATCCCTATTAGCGGTGGTGAGTCGTTCCGGCTTACCTTCTACGGATGGGCTGGGGGGTCCGGTGCAGCGCCGAGTATTTCACTGCTGGTGCGTGATGCCTCGGGCTCTTTTGTCGGTCGCGTTGACACCGTGACGGTGCAGTCGGGGTGGAATGAATACTCCCTGGAGTTCCACAACGATGTCTACTCGCAGCAATTCATGCGGGTGGAGTTTGACGTGCCCTCCGGTGAGGCAATGCGTGGTCACTGGCAGGACTTCAAATTCCGGCACATGACCAACGGCGAGCTGATCGTGGACGGCTCGATTCGTGCCCGTCATGTGATCGCAGAAGAGATCGCCGGTGCGGTGGCGCAGTTCTTGGAGCTGCACGCAGATCAGATCACGGCAGGCACGATTGACACCAACCTGCTGAATGTCTCTGATCTGGCGGCCCGGATCGCTAATGTGATCCAGCTCAACGCCAGCAGGATCACTGCCGGGCAGCTCTCAGCGGCGCGGATCGATATTGACAGCCTGTTCGCAGACTCGGCGTTCGTCAACACCCTGCGCTCACGTGTGATCGAGGCAATCCAGCTCACCACAGAGCGGATCATCACGGGCGACATCATCGCCACCGGCACTATCGATGTGTCTCACATCAACGTCACTTCGGCGCTGACTGCTGAGATTGCCCGGTTCCTGACGGTGGAAGCCGATCAGATCGCGGCAAACGCGATTGATTCTATGACGATCCGCTCTGCCCGGATCGTCGGCGCCGATGTGGAAGGCTCCACCTTCACCGGCGGGGAATTCCGCACGTCATCCAACTGGCCTTCCAGCGGTGGCGCGACCATGCGGCAGGACGGGACTCACGGAAACTTCGTCGCGGCTGACGACAGCGGCACCGTCGTGGCACGCCTCGGCGGCGGCCGCAATGAGCTGGCATATCTGGCGATCACGGGCGATCTTCGCATGGGCTCGCGCTCAGCAGAGGGCGGCCTAGTCCCAGACCGGGGGCGACTTCGTGTTCAGGGGCGGATGCCGTTCGACGATGGCACGGCGCGGGACATGTTCGTGTACGGGCTGAGTCCCGCGTTCCACTTCAGCGGCTCCGAGGGGCCTGTCGCTATGTGGGACGTGGTGTATCCGGAGCCGCGCCCTAATTCCAACTCTGGCCCGGTCATGACGCCTTTGCCGAACGACTCGAGGCGGCATCTGTCTGTGAATACGGTAGGGGTGGGGCCGTCGGGCTTCACTGCCATTTTCATGCCACTGTACGCGGACCCCCTCGCCGCCGAGACGTTCCGGTGTCGCTACGTGTCTTTCTGGAGAGGCTGACCTATGAAGATTACTTATGATGATGAGTCTCGCTCATTCCTGGTGGACCTGGAGAAGGTGCCCAGCGACGGGGGGTCGCGCGGTGTTGCGGTTCCGCTTCAGGCAGTCGCGTCATGGTCCGAACTGCTGGGGTACGACGACCTAGCCGACTGCCTAGACGCGATCATAGACGCACGAGTGAACGCGAAGGAGCCGGAGTCATGCCCCGTCACTGGGTATAACGACGTGTGGACAGCGCCCTACGAGATGCTGCGGGAGAGAGAGGAGGCCCGGGAGCGCGAATACCTGAAGGCTCAGGCCGAAGGCAAGACCGCCGATGACCCGCGTTCTCCTCTCCTCCGCAGCACCCTGGCAGCTTTCCACGCTCTGCCCCGTGATGAGCAGGGCGTGTGCGCACTGGACCGGGCGCGAGAAGCATCATGCGAAGCGCTGGGCGTGCCTAAGCCGAAGCGCACCCCGTCGCTCGTGCGTCGCACTGTGGTCACACGCGTGGACAAGGAGGCGGGGGAGATGAAGATTTCCGCGCCCACCTGTGAAGAAGAATCACAGTGTGATCGTGAGGGGTTCCTCTGCAAAGAGGACCGGGCAAAGTGTGTGCAGGTGCTACGTGAACACGCTCTAGATATCGCGTATCGGGAGACACGGTTCCAGCATTCACAGACCAGCATCGAGCTTGACCCTCTCGAACCGCACCTAGCAGTAACCGCAGATGATGAGCAGCCCCAGCCGAACAAGTCGCCGGAAGAGATGGCGCGTGAGCGGTACATGAGTGGAGGTGATCAGGATGCCTAACAGCCTGACCACAATGAGGAGGGGCGATGAGTAAGCCACGCGCACCACTCGGGCTCGTATCGAGGGTCTGGGCGTTCATCGAGGAACCGAAGTCGGTCACACTCGTCCAAGCAATCGGGGTCTACACCACCGCAATAATCTTCGGTGCGCTCTCATTCCTGCACCCGCCACGCACTACCTCAGTGATCCTCGGTGATTTCACCGTCACCAGTATCTCCTCGCTGATGATCTTCGCCGGGGTCATCGGTGTGGTCACAAGCATCACCGGCTGGTGGTGGGTCGAAAGACCCCTGGCAGTCGGGTTCCTATTCGTCGCCGGATGCATCTACCTCTATAGCATCGTCGAGGCCCAAGTCCTCAGCGACGGGAACCGGTGGCTACAGCTGGGATTCGTGATCATCGCCCTCGGAGGGCTCGCCGCAAGGTGGCTGAGAATCCGGAAAGCGAACTACGACCCCGTGACCTAGGAGGGCTCTCATGGGGGACGAGAATCCTCTGATCTACCTACTCGGCGGCGGATCACTCTCACTACTGCTGACCGCGTTCATCAAAGGCGCGTGGGACTGGCTCAAAGGCCGACACGAGCGAGAAAGAGCCCAGGCTAAGGACCGCCGTGACACCATCGCCACCTTGAAGCAGGAGGTCCGGGACGCTGAGGCTGAGGCCGATGAGGTTCGGGCAGAGTCCATCCGCCACCAGCGCCGAACTGCACTGTACTGGGAGTACGCCTACCGACTGAGACAGCACACGATTGTCACCTACCAGGCTGACCCGGACAGCCTGCCGCCCTGGCCTGAAGGCCACTGACCACACCAACTGACCCCCGCTCCATATGGACGGGGGTTTTCTCATGTCCCTGAAGGAGGAGCCTATGGGTAAGCACATGGTCCATGACGACATCCCTATCGAGCTTGACGACGACGTAGATGTGTCGCTGCTCGACGCGGACCCGGACGACAAGGACAGCGGCCTGGACCTGGAGAAGGTCTACGCCGAGGAGCTGGCTGAAGCAGAGGAGGTGGAGGCATGAGCACGATCATCTCCCGCGCCTCCTGGGGCGCACGGTTCCAGGACGGATACGGCAACCGACCCGTGGGCCGACTGTCCGTCTACGGGCACCACAGTGTGACCGGACACTCCGGCCCGAAGGCGACCTTCGCCCAGGACTGTGCCGCGGTGCGCACCGTGGAGCAGGTCGGCCAGAGCATCTACCGGGTCGGCATGTCCTACACCTTCCTGATCCCGCCCTCGGGTCGGATCTTCCAGGGCGTGAGTATCGGTCGGGTCTCTGCTCACACGATCAATCGGAATACCGGCGGAGTGGGCATCTGCTTCATCGGCAACTACGAGCGGGAGCAGCTGACTGCGGCGCAGGTCGCGGCGGCGGCATGGCTTCTGGACTACGGCCGGAAGCAGGGCTGGTGGACCACCGACCGATTCACCGCGCTGCACCGCGATGTCTTCGCCACGGCCTGCTCCGGCAAGAACTCCGTCAGCCCGCTCCGCGCTGTCCGGGCCGACAGCGGCGCAACCCCGGCCACCACCAAGCCGAAGAACAACCTGACCGGTTTCCTCCGCGCCACCCGCGACACCGAGCTGCGCAGCGGCCCACTGTCCACGCACAAGAAAGTCCGGGACGTGAAGCAGGGTGAGCTGCTGATCGGGTCCGGCCAGGACTCCCGGTGGTGGACCGGCGTCGGTGACCTGTGGGTGCCGAAATCCGCGGTCGAGAAGCGCAAGTACGGCGGGTCCACTGACGTCCTGCATCACGGACAGTGGCCCGACCGAGACCTCCCGCTGACCTCTGACAGGTCCCGCGAGTTCTTCCTCGCCTGGGAGGACCTTCTGCGCCGCACCGGCGACTGGAGCGACCGGGACGGCAGCGTACACGCGGCCATCAAACGCTGGCTACGCGGTGCCTGGAACCCCTCTGCGAAGTCCGGCAAGGGATACGGCGTCGGCTGGGGCAAGAAGCAGACCGGCAAGTACGGGCGCGGCCTCAAGCGCGCACTCCGGGACCGAGGATTCTTCTCCGGTGACGTGACCAACGGCGCATGGACCGACGAACTGACGAAGGCAGAGAAGGCTTTCCTCAACGACCAGCGAAGGCATCTGGCACCCCAGCCGCCCAGCGCACACTCCAAGACACGTGGATACGACGGAAAGGTCTACTGATCATGGGACACATCATCAAGAGCGATAAGACCCGTAAGTACATCTACGGTGTCATCTCTGCGGCTATCCCTGTGGCTGTTGTGCTGGGCTTCCTGACAGAGGAGCAGGCTGTCACAGTCGGGGGCGCTATCCTCGGTCTCGCATCAGCAGTCCTCGCACTCCCGAACACTCCGTCCGATAAGCTCAAGCAACAAGGCACAGAGCAAGACATGAGCTAACACACAGAAGCGCCCCCTGAGACTAGGTGATCCTAGTTTCAGGGGGCGCTTTTTCTGTGTCTAGCTGGCTTCCAACTGCGATGGGGGAGTGGAGGCGGCAGGGATCTGAGCGGATAGAAGCGCCGACGCTGCCGACTGGCGCGCAGGTGTCATGTGTGTGTACACGGCGTCAGTGAACGACAGCGAGGAGTGCCCCAGTCGTCGGGACACCTCGTGCATCGGGAAGCCGAGCGCGAGGAGGTTGGAGGCGTGGGAATGCCGGAGTGAATGCACAGTGGGCGACTTTGTGAATCCAGCGTCTTTGGCTCGCTGCATCGCTGGCTTCCACATGCACTTGTACAGGGCAACCGACGTGTGAGGCTTCGGCACCTTGAACACCTGTTCTCCGTGCGCTGCTGCCCGAATGAGCGGCCACACGTGGCCCATTGTGGCTTCGTCCACATCGATGCGGCGGCGTGATCGGGTTGTCTTTGGTTCCCCGATGATGGCCGTCTTCCCGTCCGCGTCGTGCTTCACCGCCTTGTTCACAGTGACGTATGTGACCCCATCCGCGACGGTGAAGTCCTCCGGGGTGAGTGCCAGCATCTCACCGGCACGCATGCCTGTGAAGAACAGGAAGAGCGCGTGAGGCTGGTACTTCTGGGGAACGTGGGGAAGGAGCGCGTAGAACTCCTCCACGGTGAGGAACTTGTCACGCTCGCTGGTGATGCCCTTGCGTGGGAGTCGGGTGTCTGCCGCCGGGTTGGTCTTGATGTGGCCGCGCTTGATGGCGAACTGGAGCACGCTATACAGGAAGCCGTGGCTATTCTTGATGGTCTTCGGGCTGTACCCGGAACGTGAGACCACCTCGCCAGTGCGCTGGCTGATCGTCTGCTTGCCTTCCCGTTGCATCCAGGACACCCAGCGCGCCACGTCGTCTTCTGTGATGGTGTCTACGGGTACATCCAGCGGGTGCAGGTGCAGACGGAGTGTCTGCCTGTAGGTGCGGAGCGTGAATGGTGCTACGTCGATGAGGCGGCTCATGTGGAGCTCTGCTACTTCGGAGAGTAGCGGCGCGGCTGAGGCTGACTTGAGGAGCGCTCGCTCTGCCGCGTCCTGGTCGCCATCGGTCTGCTCGATCAGGTGCTTCCAGTTTTCCGCGGCCTGCTGAGACTTGAAGCTTGCTGACTTTCGCTGACCCTTGTGTACCCAAATGACCCTGTAAGAGGTTGCGCGCTTACCTGGGCGCGCTTCAATGCTTGCCATAGGGCCATTGTACCGCCGCTTTGGGGAACAGAACCGATTTTTTGGGGAACGGCTTCGAGCTGGTGGCTCTGCATCCCTGTCATTCCGGGCTTCGGAGTGGAGCCTCCAACCGGATTTGAACCGGTGACCTTTCCATTACGAGTGGAATGCTCTACCAGCTGAGCTATGGAGGCCTGCGCGCTGCGAAGCGCGCGAGTCATCACTTTACTCGGGCGGCTCAGACTGGTCAAAGCGTTGCGGAACCACCATCACCGGGCCGTCGGCCTTGAGCAGCAGGCCGCGGGACACCGAGCCCAGCAGCGTGCTGGCGATCCCTCCACGGCCGCGAGTCCCCACCACGGTGAGCTGGGACTTCGGCGTCTCAGCCACCAGGGCCTCGGCCGCAGAGCCTTCCACCACGTCCTGCTCGAGCCTCAGCTGCGGGAAGTGCTCCAGCAGTCTGCTGCTTTCGTCACGGAGGCGCTTCTGCAGCTGCTTGCGATGACGCTGGGTGAATTCGGGATCGCGCGGGGCCAGTTCCGGGTACCAGATCAACGCAGCATCCAGCGGCGGCATGGCCAGGATCACGCGCAGCACCGTGCCACGTCCCACGGCTGCCTCTGCTGCTGCCCAGGCCGCAGCGCGGCTGTGCGGTGAACCGTCGACGCCTACTGTGACCGGCCGGGGATCTTCGGACGGGGAGAACAGCGTCTGTCCGCTGTGGGCCTGCGGGTCATAGCTGGCGGGGACGACCACGCAGGGACATTCGGTGTGGGCCGGAACCGATGAGGCCACCGAACCCAGCATCATCCCGATGAAGCCGCCGCGACCGCGGCTGCCGACCACGACGAAGGAAGCCTGGGTGGAGAGCCCGATGAGCACTCCGGCGGCATCGCCGTACTCGATCCGGAAGCTCACCTCTCCCGGATAGTCGACCAGGTAGCGGCGGGCCTCGTCGATGATGTCCTCTGCTCCCTGGCGGGCCAGCGAGTCACCGGTGAGATCAGTGGTGGGGTCGCTGTAGCCCGAGATCGCCGCGGGAACGGTGTAGGCGGTGATGACAGTCAGTGGAAGTCCGCGGCGCTGAGCGGCGCGTGCGGCCCAGTGCAGGGCGCGGGTGGCCTGCTGGGAGCCGTCGAAACCGAGGATCACGCCGAGCGGGTGGACGGTGTTCTGAACTTCGTCGTTCATCAGAGCCTCCTGGATCAGTTCCGACGGCCTCAGTGCCGCCGGGGCACCAGTCTACTCTCGACCATCAGGACGCTGCAGGCCCTGTCTGAGGCTCAGGAGGCCGGCGCGGGGCACTCCTGGCGGCCTTCGAAGAGCTCGCCCTCGAGCAGGTAGCCCTCGACGAGGTCGGTCACGCACTCGGCTCCGGGCCGGTAGGCCAGATGGCCCTCGCCTTCGGAGATCAGCAGAGAGGACTCGGGGACCAGTGCGTGCATGTTCTCCGCCCACTGCACCGGAGTGGCCGGGTCGCCGGTGGTGCCGATCATGAGCATCTCACCGGCCTGCTGTGCCTGCTCCGGCTCCCACGGCTCACCGACCGGCTCATGCGGCCATTCGTCGCAGGTCACGCCCGAATGCCCCAGATACGGGCCGAAGGTCGGAGCTGCCTCTGTGAGCTCCTCGACCTCCTGTTCGATGTCCTCCGCATCCGAGGAGACCGGGTAGTCCAGGCACATGATGGCACCGAAGGCCAGCTGGCTCATCCAGTCATAGCTGCCGTCCTGGGCCCGGCCCGCCGACTGGTCCGCCCAGTACTGGAAATGGGAGAAGTGGCCCTGGTCCAGGGCCGCGCTCAGTCCTTCGTTGAGGAACTCCCAGCCCTGCGGGTCATACATCGGCAGGATGAAGCCGCTGACGAACACGCTGATCGTCACGCTGCGCCCATCGGGTGCTTCCCACGGTTCCCGGTGGACCTGCTCGAAGAGGTCCTGGACCGTGCTGATCACCTCGTCGGGCTCTCCGTCCACTGGGCAGTCCTCCTGCTCCACGCACCATTCGGCGTAACCCTGGAGCGCGTCCTCGAAGCCGCGCGCCTGGGCCAGCTCCAGCTCATGGGAGTCGACGGAGGTGTCCATCATGCCGTCCAGGACGAACCGTCCCACCGTCCCCGGATAGTGCTCGGCATAGGTCATGCCCAGCTTGGTCCCGTAGGAGAAGCCCAGATAGTTCAGCTCGTCCTCGCCCAGAGCCGCACGGATGATGTCCATATCCCGGACCGCGGAGACGGTGTCCACATGTTCGAGCACCGGACCGGTGCCCTCTTCGCAGTCTTCGGCGAGCTCGGCGGCCTGTTCGCGAGCCTCCTCCTGGGCCTGCTCCTCATCCAGGTCGTCCTCCTGGACCTGCTCGCGGTAGGCGTCCATCCCCTCATCGTCCAGGCACTGCACCGGGGCCGAACGGTGGACCCCGCGCGGGTCGAAGCCCACCACGTCATACTCATCGGTCACCGCGTCGGTGAAGGTGCCGTTGAGCTGGTCGGCCACGATGTCATAGCCGGAGGATCCCGGACCGCCAGGATTGGTCAGCAGGTAGTCGGCGTCGTCGTGCTGTGCGGTCTCTGAGCTGATGATCTCGATCTCGATCTGCTCGCCCTCAGGGTCGGAGTAGTCCATGGGCACGGTGACCGAGGCGCAGGCCCGCGAGCCCTCACAGTCCTCCCAGGAGAGCTCCTGGCCGTAGTACTCAGCGAACTCCTCCCGCTCCGCCAGCGGCGTCTCCTCGTCCCCGGAGGACTGGTCGGGCTCGTTCTGAGCTCCGCAGGCGGTCAGCAGCAGGGCGAGCGCGGAGCCTGCGGCCAGCAGGGAACGGGACGAGGAGCGTGTCACGCGGAGCGGCTTCCTTTCACAGAGGCAGACTTCGGGGCAGAGGTGAAGGCCATCATCAGAGCCTCCATCGCCAGCAGCGGCGGGACGTTCTGGGCGATCCGTGTCCGCGCGGTGCTGATGGAGTCCAGGCAGGCCAGCGCGTGCTCGGGGCTGGTGCCCTCGGCGTAGTCGGTGATCTCACGGCGCAGATGCTCATTGATCAGCTCGACGCCGGTCGCCAGCTTCAGGCTCAGCACGTCCCGGTAGACCGCGGTCAGATCGATCAGCGCCCGATCCAGGGAGTCGGCCACAGCACGCTTGGTCCTGCGGGTGTGGTCCTCCTCCAAGCGTTTGAACTGGCTGCGCAGCTTCGGCGGGATCTTCTCCTCCGGGTCCAGACCCAGGGATCGGCGCAGCGCCGCCTGCTCCTGGGCCAAGCGCTGATCGGCATCGGATTCGGCGTCGGCCTGAGTCATCTCCACCAGCTTGCCTGCGGCCTGCACGGCGTCTGAGGAGCTGCGCACGCGCAGCGGCAGGGTGACGATGTCCTCACGGCGGGTCCGTGCCTCCGGGCCCCGAGCCAGCCGCCGAGCCACGCCGATATGGTTCTGCGAGACCCGGGCGGCGAAATGGGCCTGCTGCTGGTTCAGCCCGTCGCGGGCGGCCAGGAGCTCGGCCACCGCGTCAGCCGGTGGGATGCGCAGGCTCACCAGACGACAGCGCGAGCGGATGGTCACCAGCACATCAGCAGGGCTGGGAGCGCACAGGATCCAGATGGTATGCGGCGGCGGCTCCTCGATGGACTTCAGCAGCACATTGGTGGCCCGCTCGGTCATCCGGTCGGCATCCTCGACGACGATCACGCGCCAGCGGGCGTTCTGCGGCCGGTCCTGAGCGGTGGTCACCAGCTCGCGGACGTCCTCGATCCGGTAGGAGACGTTCTCCGTGGAGACCATCTTCACCGAGGGGTGCCCCTCAGCGGCCACCAGGCGGCAGGAGGAGCACTCTCCGCAGCCCGGGGAGTCCCGGCGTTCGCAGTTCAGCGCGGCGGCGAAGGCGCGGGCGGCATTGGAGCGTCCGGACCCCGGGGGTCCGGTGAAGAGCCAGGCGTGGGCCGGGGCGCCGCTGCCGGCGGCGCGCCGCAGCTGCTCCACCACAGCGTCCTGGCCGACCAACTCGTCGAAGACCGAGGTCGGCGTCGTCTCTGTCTCAGTCATGCAACAGCTCCTCTGTGCGGGCACGGATCTGGGCCTGCACGGTCTGGGAGTCCTGAGCGGCGTCGACCACCAGGTAGCGGTGGGGCTCGGCAGCGGCACGGTCCAGGAAGGCCGAACGCAGCCGGGCATGGAACTCCTCCCCGGCGGATTCCATCCGGTCGGCCCGGCCGTCGCCGCGGGAGGCCATGCGCTCACGGGCCACCGCCGGATCCAGGTCCAGCACGATGGTCAGGTCCGGCTGGAGACCTCCGATGGCCCATTCGTTGACCTGAGCCACGGCCTCGGTGCCGAGTTCTCGGCCCAGACCCTGATACGCCACAGAGGAGTCCACGTAGCGGTCGGTGAGCACCCAGGCGCCGGCGGCCAGGGCCGGCTCGATGCGCTGGACCACATGGGCTGCGCGGGAGGCGGCGAAGAGCAGCGCCTCAGTCCGCGGGTCGATCTCACCCTGGCCGTGCTCCAGCAGCAGCGAGCGGATCTTCTCTCCGACAGGGGTGCCGCCAGGCTCACGGGTGCGGTCGCAGGAGAGTCCCCGCTCGGTCAGCCAGGCTTCGAGCAGGTCGATCTGAGTGGTCTTTCCTGCGCCGTCCCCGCCTTCGACGGCGAGGAAGCGTCCCCGTGGTGTCTCGTTCACGGAGACCAGCCTACCCACCTGCACCGACCTGGTCCGGGGGCCCGACCCGCCGGACAGACAGAAGCTGCAGGACCGTACCCGTCACAGACGGGCAGATCCTGCAGCTTCGGCACAGTGGGCGGTGTGCCCGGTCTTACTTCTTGCCCTGGTTGGCCACAGCCTCGATGGCGTCTGCAGCGGCCTCCGGGTCCAGATAGGTCCCGCCGGTGGTGACCGGCGCGAAGTTCTCATCCAGCTCGTAGTGCAGCGGGATTCCGGTGGGGATGTTCACCCCGGCGATGTCCTCGTCGCTGATGCCGTCCAGGTACTTCACCAGTGCACGCAGCGAGTTGCCGTGGGCGGCCAGCAGGACGGTCTTGCCGGACTTCAGGTCCGGGATGACCTCGGCCTCCCAGTAGGGCAGGAAGCGCTCGACGACATCCTTGAGGCACTCGGTCTTCGGTGCCGAGTCGCCGAGGTCTGCATAGCGGGGGTCACCTGCCTGGGAGAACTCGTCATCGGCGTCGATCTCCGGGGGCGGGGTGTCGTAGGAGCGGCGCCAGATCATGAACTGGTCGTCTCCGTAGGTCTCGCGGATCTGGGTCTTGTCCTTGCCCTGCAGCGCGCCGTAGTGGCGCTCGTTGAGCCGCCAGTTGCGCTTGACCGGGATCCAGAGGCGGTCGGCGGTCTCCAGGGCCAGGTGCGAGGTGGTGATCGCACGCTGCAACAGAGAGGTGTGGACGACGTCGGGAAGCAGCCCGTTCTCCTTGAGCAGCTCGCCTCCGCGGGCGGCCTCGGCCCGGCCCTTCTCGGTCAGCTGGACATCGACCCAGCCGGTGAACAGGTTCTTCTCGTTCCAGTCGCTCTGTCCGTGGCGGAGCAGGATCAGGTTGTATGCCATCAGTGGTGGGGTCCCTTCGAGACGTGTGCAGGGTGAGAGGTCAGCCGGAGACTTCAGGGTCGACGTCGGCGAGGTAGACCGAGGCCATGCATGCGCCGATCACCGGGAAGAGGAAGCCGAAGGGGCCTCCGATCATGCCGAAGAACGACAGTGCTACGGCACCTCCGGTCATCGCCATCCAGAACCCTTTGGTCCGTTTGAATGCAGCTTCGAAGCGCTGCGCGTTCTTCGGCAGGCATTTGATCAGCGCCACCACCGAGAGTGCGAGGCAGCCGAGGCCGAAAGCCAGGAAGAGCCAGCCTTCGGCGATCGCGACGAAATGCCAGATGGGCGAGGAAGTCATATGTAGATGCTATCCGTTCTCGCGGAGGATGTCGGCGGCTGTGCGCAGCGCGCCGAGCAGGTCGTCGAAGAGGTCCTCGGCGTCCTCGATCCCCACGGAGAGTCGGATCAGCCCCTCCGGTACGGTCTCGGGCTCTCCGGGGTGACGACGACGCCGCTCAGCCAGAGACTCGACGCCGCCCAGGCTGGTGGCGGGGGTCCACAGGCGCAGGTTCTCCAGCACGGCGTCGGCGGCCTGTCTGCTGCCGGTGTCGAGGGTGACGATGGCGCCGAATCCGCCCAGCTGCGCCGAGGCGCGCGCATGCTGGGGATGGCTGGGCAGACCTGGGTAGGAGACTGAGCGCAGCGGCAGCGTGGCCTCAGAGGTCAGGGCCTCCAGCCGTCGGGCCAGGTCGCCGGCGTTCTTCTCGGCGGCATCCAGGCGGATGGCTAGGGTGCGGGCCCCGCGCAGTGCCAGGAAGACCTCCATCGGTCCGGGGATGGTGCCGTGGAGGTTCCGGTGGGCGTGCAGGCGTCGGTGCAGCTCCGGATCTGAGGTGACGGCCGCCCCCATGATGACGTCCGAGTGGCCGGAGAGGAATTTGGTCACCGAGTGGACCACGATGTCGGCGCCGTGCTCGAGCGGCCGCTGGCGCAGCGGGGTGGCGAACGTGTTGTCCACGGCGGTGAGGATGCCGTGGCGCCGGGCCTCGGCGGTCAGGGCGGGGAGGTCGGCGACCTCGAGCATCGGATTGGTGGGGGACTCGATCCAGAGCAGGACCTCCGCCTCCTGACCGCGGGCCAGCGAGGCGACCTCATCCAACGTGGCCCTGACCTGGTCGGTCTCGGCGATGTCCACCCGATGCAGAGTGATCATGCCCTTGTCGGCCATCTGCTGGGCCATCGTGAAGAAGCCCATATAGGAGTGCGTGGGCAGGATGACGTGGCTGCCCAGGGGCAGCAGGTTCAGCACGGCGGAGATGGCCGAGAGTCCGGAGGAGAAGAGCAGAGCCGGCGGGATCTCCGGGGACTGCGGGGCTCCGGCTCTGACGTCGCTGTCGCTTGCTGCGCCGCCGTCGTTGGCTGCGCGGCTGCCGTCGGCCGACGAGCCCGCGCCGGCGAGAGACGAGCGGGTCCCGGCTTCGAGTCCCGCGATCAGCTCCTCCAAGGGCCTGAAGGAGGGGATGCCTTCGCGCGCGTAGACCTGCGGCTGGTCCACGCTGGGGCGGTAGGTGTAGGTGGAGGTGAAGTCCACCGGCGGGTTCACCGGGGAGTTGGGCTCATGGGGCCGGCCGGCGGAGACGACGAAGGTCCGCTCAGTCTGCCGGTGGTGCTGGTTCTCGCTGCTCACACTGCCACCGTACGGGATTCCCGCCGCTCGCTCGCGAATTGCGTACCTCATTCTCGACAATGCCGTCCCCGACTCTCCTATTCGCGACAATCCGGTACGCGATTCGGTCGGTACACGTTTCGGGACGGAGATTCCTCCAGAAACGGCGGATGGGAGTTGCGCCGCGCGCGGGAATCCACAGTTCTTGAAGCGTTCGACAGCAGTCGAATCCTCACGCCCCATGCTCCCTGTATGCGAACTCCTGGCCTCCTTCCGTCAGTCCTGAGAGACGGGCCTTTCACCAGAGCCGAAGCCCTCGCGCTCGGAGTCACTGACAGCCGCTTGCGTGCGAAAGACATCCGCCGTGTGGCCCATGGGACTTACGAGGTGTTGGACCGGCTCGGTCCGGGCAGCAGCGCGGGGGTGTCAGTCGACGCAGGCGACGCGTCGCAGGCCCCTGACCTGGGTATTTTGCGCGCTCTCTGCTCGAGGAGTCCGCAGGTCTGGGTCAGTCACGTCACTGCAGCCCAGCTCTATGAGTTGCCTCTTCCGCCGCGATTCGGTGCGTGGCCCCTGCATCTGAGCGGCTTCGGTCGGTCACATCGGAGCTCGGAAGACCCGCAGATCCGCCTTCATCGGGCACGGCATGCGGCGCCGTTGGCGCATCACGACGGCGTCCGTGTCACCCAAGCGCACTGGGTCTTCGTCGAGATGGCCGCTCTGCTGACGGTGGATGAGCTCGTCGTGCTCGGCGACCGGTTGGTCAGGGAACCGCACCGGGACCTGGAGGTACAGACTGAGCCGATGGCCGGCGTCGGGGATATCCGCGCAGCGGTGCGACGTGGCAGGGGGCGGACCGGCATCGCCCGGGCCCGCCAGGCGGCGGAGATGGTGCGCGTGGGCGCCGACTCGCCGCCGGAGACGCTGATGCGCCTTGCTCTGCTCAGGGCTGGGTTGCCTGAACCGGAGCTGCAGGTCCGGCTGAGGCCGCAGGAGCGCTACTCTCCGGTGAGTGACGCCGGGTATCGGGAGAAGAGAATCGCCCTGCAGTACGAGGGCGCGCACCATTTCGTCCCGGAGCAGCAGGCGAAGGACGAGCGTCGTAATGCCGAATTCCGGGCTGACGGGTGGGACGTGTTGCTCGCAAATCGCACGGACTTCCGAGATGGATTCGCAGCGTTCACCCGACGCGTTCTTCGACTCCACTCCTCTAGATGAGCAGAATTGTGTGCCGCACCAGTGTGAATAGGGGGATTGCGTCCTTCAATCACTTCAATTGGGTACACAATTCGACGCGGCTTCAGCCGCCCGCGCTGCCCGACGTCACTCGCTGTAGCGGGAGTCCCACTCGCCGGTGACCAGGTACTCGACCTTCTTCGCGACGGCGACGCCGTGGTCCCCGAAGCGTTCGAAGAAGCGGCTGGTCAGCACACAGTCGGCCGTCGTCGCCGCCGAGGCGTCCCACTCATCGGTGGCGATCACGGTGAAGATCCCGGCGTGGAGCTCGTTGATCTGCTCATTGAGCGACATGATCTTCTCCACCAGATCCATCTCGCGAGTCTCCAGCAGCTTCGTGACGTGGTCGGCCACGGCGAAGGAGTGCTTGGCCATCTGCTCGTAGGTGGAGTGGAGCTGAGCCGGGGCGACCTGGTCCGGGTAGCGCAGCCGTACCAGCTGTGCGATGTGCCGGGCCAGGTCGCCCATGCGCTCCAGGGAGGTGCTCATTCGGAGTGCGCCCACGATCACGCGCAGGTCCGAGGCCACCGGTCCCTGGAGTGCGAGCAGGTCGATCGCCTTCTCGTCCAGCTCGACCTGCAGTCTGTCGATCTGCGTGTCAGCGGCGATGACTTCCTCAGCCAGCTGCACGTCAGCGCTCTCGAAGGACACATACGCCCGGTCCATGGCAGTGGACACCAAAGAGGAGATCTCGATCAGCTGTTCGCCGAGGTTCTGCAGATCTGCTTGGAAGAGCTTGCGCACGTGAACGGGGTCCTTTCGTTGAGCATCATGGGCCGGTGCCCGACTGGGGCTGCTCCCCATCGGGACAGTCTGCTCCCCGCGGGTGAACGCTCCGGATCACAGCAGTCGACGCTCAGGTGAACGTCAGTTGAACGCCTGGCATCGTGTCCGGCTCAGGGCGACGCGCATATGAACGCATGCATAAGCTGTAGGGGTGGACCCCTTGATCATCGCGACCATCTCCGGCGTCGTCGGCCTCGCACTCGGCGTCGTCGGGATGCACGCCTTCCGGGTCAGCGAACGGCAGCGCGCCGCGGGCATCGATGTGGACGAGCCTACGATGCCGGAGGGCGCCACCGAAGTCCTGGCCTCGCTGGGACTGGCCTATATCGTGGTGGACACCGTGGACGGCGTCGTGCGCGCCAATCCCTCGGCCTACGCCTTCGGCCTGGTCCGTGGTCACACGGTGGTGCATCAGGAGCTGCTGAACCTGACTGCCAGGGTCCGCGCCGACGGCGTCATCATCGACCAGGAATATGAGCTCCCGCGCGGCCTGCGCGGGGAGATGTCCATCGTGGTCCACCTGAGGGTGGCCCCGCTGGGCGACGAATACATCCTGATCCTGGCCGACGATCGCACCGAGTTCTCGCGGATCGAGGCGGTCCGCAATGACTTCGTCGCCAACGTCTCCCACGAGCTGAAGACCCCGGTCGGCGCGATCAGTCTGCTCACCGAGACCATCGAGGACGCGGCCGACGACCCCGAGGCCGTCACCCGCTTTTCGCAGCGCCTCCACAAAGAGTCCCGTCGCCTGGCGGCCCTGGTCCAGGACATCATCGAGCTCTCCCGCGTCCAGGGCAAGAACATCGTCCACCAGGGCACTCCGGTGGATCTCCACGAGGTCCTCTCCGAGGCTGCGGACCGCTCCCGGCTGCCCGCGGAGTCGAAGAACATCGAGATCCGCCTCGGCGGGTCTCTGCCCCGACGGGTCCACGGCGACGGCGACCAGCTGATGATGGCCTTTCGGAACCTCATCGACAACGCCGTACGCTATTCACCGGAGAACACCCGGGTGGGGATCGGGCTGTCCTCTCGGGATGGGATCGCCCAGGTGACCATCACCGACCAGGGGATCGGGATCGCCCAGGAGGACCAGGAGCGGATCTTCGAACGCTTCTACCGGGTGGACACTGCTCGCTCTCGCCAGACCGGCGGGACAGGGCTGGGCCTGAGCATCGTCAAACACGTGATCAGCAACCACGGCGGTGAGGTCTCCCTCTGGTCCCAGCAGGGCAGGGGGTCCACCTTCACCGTCCGTCTGCCGGAGCTCGACGAGTCCATGGACAGCGTGGACCTGCCCAGCAGCTCACGGACGGAGCCGGAGGGGCAGCCGTCCGATCAGAACCCGCAGCGGCACGCTGCATCGGAGACACCGCACCGCACACCAGCACCTGACAGCCCAGGATCTGATCCAGCAGGAGGAAAAGAGTGACCAGGATTCTCATCGTCGAAGACGAGGCCTCATTCTCAGAGGCTCTCGCGTACACCCTTGAGAAGGAGGGGTACGACGTCACTGTGGCCGAAGATGGAGTCTCCGCAGTCGATGTCTTCGACCAGGAGGGCGCCGACCTGGTCCTCCTGGACCTGATGCTCCCGGGACAGCCGGGCACTGAGGTCTGCCGGCAGATCCGGCAGCGCTCGCAGGTCCCGGTGATCATGCTGACCGCCAAAGATTCTGAGATCGACAAGGTGGTCGGGCTGGAGCTCGGAGCCGACGACTACGTGACCAAGCCGTATTCCTCGCGCGAGCTGCTGGCCCGGGTCCGCGCCGTGCTGCGCCGTCACGTGGACACCGACATCGACGAGGGCTCGATGGTCTCTGCCGGGCCTGTCCGGATGGACGTGGAGCGTCACACGGTGGAGGTCGGGGGAGAGGCCGCCTCCCTGCCGCTGAAAGAGTTCGAACTGCTGGAGATGCTGCTGCGCAACGCCGGCCGTGTGCTCACCCGTGGACAGCTCATCGACCGCGTCTGGGGCTCGGACTATGTGGGGGACACCAAGACTCTCGACGTCCATGTGAAGCGGCTGCGGGCCAAGCTGGAGCCGGACCCCTCCAACCCTCGCTACCTGATCACCGTCCGCGGCCTGGGCTATAAGTTCGAGGCATGACCTGCGGGAGGCAGGCAGCTGCGCCGACTTCGGAGATTCCCGGCACCGCAGAGCGCGTTAGACTGGACCCTGGTCAGATCCGGTCTTGAGGTCAGGAGTGTGTATGAGCACCACAGAGAACAGCCAGCCGATCCGCCGAGCTCTGATCTCCGTCTATGACAAGACCGGTCTGGATGACCTTGCCAAGGGTCTGCACAGCGCCGGCGTCGAGCTGGTCTCCACCGGCTCCACCGCCAAGCGGATCGCCGCGGCCGGCGTCCCGGTCACGGAGGTCTCAGAGGTCACCGGTTTCCAGGAGTGCCTGGACGGTCGGGTCAAGACCCTGCATCCTCGCGTGCATGCCGGCATCCTGGCCGACCGCCGCCGTGAGGATCACCGGGAGCAGCTCGACGAGCTGGAGATCCAGCCCTTCGACCTGGTGATCGTGAACCTCTACCCCTTCGCCGACACGGTGGCCTCGGGAGCATCCGAGGACCAGATCGTCGAGCAGATCGACATCGGCGGGCCCTCCATGGTCCGTGCCGCTGCGAAGAACCACGCCTCAGTGGCCGTGGTCGTGGACCCGCTGCGCTACGGAGAGGTCCTCGCGGCCGCACAGGACGGCGGCTTCACCCTGCAGGCCCGCAAGCGTCTGGCCGCCCTGGCCTTCGCCCACACCGCCGCCTATGACACGGCCGTGGCCCGCTGGACCTCGCAGCAGTTCGACGACGACTTCGACGCCTCCAGCCTCCCCGCCTCCCCGTTGGGGACCGATGACAAGAAGCTGCAGTTCCCGCCCTATGCCGGTCTGGCGCTGGAGCGGGTCACCGGCCTGCGCTACGGAGAGAACTCCCACCAGCCGGCCGCGCTCTACGCCGAGACCCAGGGCCGGCCCGGCCTGGCTCAGGCGGAGACGCTGCACGGCAAGGCGATGAGCTACAACAACTACGTCGACGCCGACGCGGCGGTCCGCACCGCCTTCGACTTCTCTGAGCCGGCGGTGGCGATCATCAAACACGCCAACCCCTGCGGTGTTGCCACGGCGTCCACTGTGGCAGAGGCTCACCAGAAGGCGCACGCCTGCGATCCGCTCTCTGCCTTCGGCGGCGTCATCGCCGCGAACCGTCCGGTGACCCGGGAGATGGCCGAGACCGTCTCCGGGATCTTCACCGAAGTGGTCGTGGCCCCGGACTTCGAGGATGAGGCGCTGGAGATCCTCTCCCGCAAGAAGAACATCCGTCTGCTGAAGCTGGCCGAGGGGCACAGCCGCGAACGCGTGGAGTACAAGCAGATCTCCGGTGGCATGCTGCTGCAGGCCTCCGACGCTCTGGACGCCGACGGCGACCACCCGGAGAACTGGAAGCTAGCCGCCGGCCCGGCCGCCGATGAGCAGACTCTGGCCGATCTGGCCTTCGCCTGGCGCGCCGTGCGGTCGGTGAAGTCCAACGCGATCCTGTTGGCCGATCAGGAGGCCACGGTGGGCATCGGCATGGGACAGGTCAACCGCTTGGACTCCTGCCGTCTGGCCGTGCAGCGGGCCAACACGCTGGCCGGCGACGGCGTGGACCGTGCTCGCGGCTCCGTGGCGGCATCGGATGCCTTCTTCCCCTTCGCCGACGGGCTCCAGAGCCTGATCGCCGCCGGAGTGCGCGCCGTGGTGCAGCCTGGCGGATCTCAGCGTGATGAGGAGGTCGTCGCCGCCGCTGAGGAGGCTGGCCTGACCATGTATCTGACCGGGGCCCGTCACTTCTTCCACTGAGAGACATTCTCCAGCTGCCCGCAGCGGCCGGGCTGAGACAGGGGCGCAGGAGTCCTCCAGAGAGCGAGCGTGAGATGAGTCGATCCAGTACCTAGCCCCTCGGCGCAGACCTGCTTGGGTCATGGCGCCGGTGGGGCATGCCGTGACCACTAGCAGACCTCTGAAGCTGATGAAGGAGGCACTGTTCGATGACCGAACAGCTCGATGACCTGGAGGACATGATCCGTGGCGAGCGGCTGCGCGATCTGCGTACGTCGCTGGATGCCCTGAGCACAGGCGCCGTCGTCGATTTTCTGGAGCGCCTCGGCGTCAAAGACCGTGCGGTGACCTTCCGTCTGCTGCCCAAAGACACCGCTGTCGAAGTCCTGGACATGCTGGACCAGTCCCTGCAGCGCGAGATCATCGAGGGGCTCAAAGACCTCGACGTCGCGCACTTCTTCGAATCCCTGGACCCGGACGACCGTGTCCGTCTGATGGACGAGATGCCGGCGTCGGTGGCGCGGAAGATGATGCGTCATCTGGATCCGCGCGAGCGCAGCCTGACCAACATCGTGCTGGGCTATCCGGAAGGAACCATCGGGCGCCAGATGTCCCCGGAGTTCGTGGCGCTGCCCGAACGCTGGACCGTCTCCCAAGCGATGGAGAAGATCCGCCGCTCCGGTCAGGACGCAGAGACCCTCTACACGCTTCCCGTGGTGGACCGTGCTCGGCTGCTCAAAGGGGTGGTCTCACTGCGCGAGCTGGTCTCCTCTGATGATGACGTCCTCATCGAAGAGCTCATGGCGGAGGCCGACTCGGTCGACGCCGACCACGACGCTGAGGACGCCGCGCGCCTGTGTGCCGATCGTAAGCACCTGGCCATGCCGGTGACCGATAAGGAGCACCGGGTCGTCGGCATCTTCACCGTGGATGACGCGCTGGACATCTTGGAACGGGCAGAGACCGAGGATGCGGCCCGTCACGGTGGTGCTGAGCCGCTGAACCGTCCCTACCTCTCCACTCCGGTGCTGCACCTGATGCGGCTGCGCGTGGTCTGGCTGCTGGTCCTCGCCGTGGGTGCCACGCTGACGGTGACCGTGCTGGACCGGTTCGAAGACACGTTGGGCTCCGTAGTGGTGCTGGCGCTGTTCGTGCCGCTGCTGATCGGAACCGGCGGCAATGTCGGCAACCAGGCGGCCACCACCATCACTCGGGCGTTGGCCTTGGGGGACGTCGCCACCAGAGACGTGTTCAGAGTCCTCTGGCGAGAATTCCGTGTGGGCGTGACCCTGGGAGGGTCGCTCGGCGTGCTCGCGGTGATCCTGGTGGGACTGATCTATGGCTGGGACGTCGGCGCCGTCATCGGGCTGACGATGCTCACCCTGTGCTCCCTGGCGGCCTCAGTGGGCGGTCTGATGCCGCTGTTGGCCAAGAAGCTCGGCTTCGACCCGGCGGTCTTCGCGAACCCCTTCATCGCCACGTTCGTCGATGCCACCGGTCTGGTCATCTACTTCCTGATCGCCCAGACCATCCTGGGCATCTGAGCCGCCCTGGCCCTTCCCTGGCCCTGCGCGGGGACGCGGCGGTGCGCCGGCCGAGTCTGAGTCCGGGACCGGTCGTCACCGGGCGGTGGGCGCCGTCGTCGTCGGGTAGATTGATACGCGGACATTTGAGACCTGGATGACAGAATCCGCAACGACCTCGAGGGAGATGCTGCCCATGGCAAAGATCATCTACACCCACACCGACGAAGCCCCGATGCTGGCCACCTACTCCTTCAAGCCCATCGTCGAGGCCTTCGCGTCGACTGCAGGGGTGGAGGTGGAGTCCCGCGACATCTCGCTGGCCGGCCGCATCGTCTCCCAGTTCCCCGACTACGTCGGTGAGGACAAGGCTGAGGAGGATGCCCTGGCTGAGCTGGGCCAGCTGGCCAAGGACCCCGAGGCCAACATCATCAAGCTGCCGAACATCTCCGCCTCGGTGCCGCAGCTCAAGGCCGCCATCGCGGAGCTGCAGTCCCAGGGCTATGCTCTGCCGGACTACCCGGAGTCCCCGGAGACCGATGAGGAGCGCGACATCCGCGCCCGCTACGACAAGGTCAAGGGCTCCGCAGTGAACCCCGTGCTGCGCGAGGGCAACTCGGACCGCCGCGCGCCTGCCTCGGTGAAGAACTTCGTGCGTTCCAACCCGCACCGCATGGGCGAGTGGAGCGCGGACTCCAAGACCGACGTGGCCACCATGGGCGAGAACGACTTCGCCTCCAACGAGCAGTCGGTGGTCCTCGAGGCAGAGGACACCCTGACCATCCAGCTGGTCACCGAGGCCGGCGAGACCAAGGTCCTCAAGGAGGGCCTGAAGGTCCAGGCCGGAGAGGTCGTCGACGGCACCTTCATGTCCGCTAAGGCCCTGGATGCCTTCCTGGCTGAGGCAGTCCAGGAGGCCAAGGACCGCGGCGTGCTCTTCTCGGCCCACCTGAAGGCCACCATGATGAAGGTCTCCGACCCGATCATCTTCGGCCACATCGTCAAGGCCTTCTTCCCGAGCCTCTTCGAGAAGTACGGCGAGGCACTGGCAGAGGCCGGCCTCTCGGCCAACGACGGCCTGGCCTCCATCCTGGCCGGCGCCGAGGAGCTCGGCGAGGCCGGCGAGGGCATCAAGGCCGAGTACCAGAAGGGCCTGGAGAACGGCCCGGACATGTACATGGTCGATGACTCCAAGGGCATCACCAACCTCCACGTGCCCTCCGATGTCATCGTGGACGCCTCCATGCCGGCGGTCATCCGGAACGGCGGCAAGGGCTGGGGCCCGACCGGCGAGACCGCTGACACTCTGGCTGTCATCCCGGACTCCTCCTACGCTGGGGTGTACCAGGCCGTCATCGATGACTGCCGGGCCAACGGGGCCTTCGATCCCACCACGATGGGTACTGTCCCCAACGTCGGCCTGATGGCGCAGAAGGCCGAGGAGTACGGCTCCCACGACAAGACCTTCGAGATCGCCGAGGCAGGCACCGTCCAGGTGGTCAGCTCCGGCGGAGATGTGCTGATCGAGCACCAGGTCGAGGCCGGCGACATCTGGCGCGCCTGCCAGACCAAGGACGCCCCCATCCAGGACTGGGTGAAGCTGGCCGTCAACCGCGCCCGTGAGACCGGTGCTCCCGCCGTGTTCTGGCTGAACAAGGACCGCGCCCACGACGCCAACCTGATCGCCAAGGTGGAGAAGTACCTGGGTGATCACGACACCGCAGGTCTGGAGATCAAGATCCTGGACCCGGTGGAGGCCACGAAGTACTCGGTGGAGCGTATCCGCCGCGGCGAGGACACCATCTCGGTGACCGGCAACGTGCTGCGCGACTACCTGACCGACCTGTTCCCGATCCTGGAGCTGGGCACCTCGGCGAAGATGCTCTCCATCGTTCCGCTGATGGCCGGCGGCGGCCTCTTCGAGACCGGTGCGGGCGGCTCCGCCCCCAAGCATGTCCAGCAGCTGGCTCAGGAGAACTACCTGCGTTGGGACTCGCTGGGCGAGTTCTTCGCGCTGGTGCCCTCCCTGGAGAAGTACGCCGAGCAGGCCGATGCTCCGCGGGCCAAGGTGCTGGCCTCCGCCCTGGACCGTGCTACGGCCACCTTCCTGATGGAGAACCGCTCCCCGGGGCGCAAGCTGGGCAGCATCGACAACCGTGGTAGCCACTTCTACCTGGCCCAGTACTGGGCCCAGGAGCTGGCACAGCAGACCGAGGACGCGGACCTGGCCGAGGTCTTCGGCCCGGTCGCTGAGGCGCTGACCTCCGGGGAGGAGCAGATCGTCTCTGAGCTCAACGGTGTACAGGGCAGCTCGGTGGATCTGGGCGGCTACTACCGTCCCGACGACGCCAAGGCCTTCGCGGCTATGCGTCCCTCCGAGACCCTGAACTCGGTCATCGACGGCATCAAGGCCTGATCGCCGAACATTCGGACCCTTCAGGGGTCTGACCAGGTCCGATGGAGGCCCGGTGCTCTGCGGAGTGCCGGGCCTCTGTCATGCCCAGGTGTCGTAGGATGTGATGCGGAGTACAGAGCAAGGGAGAGTCAGTGACGCATCGGATACACCTGATGCCGGGCGGCGATGAGGAGCTCATCGCCGGCCTGAAGGACCAGGGAGCGGAGATCGTCGGAGCCGATGAGCGGCCCACCGGCGTCGTCGTGACCAAGATGTTCGCCGAGTTCAATCTCGGTGAGATCCTCGAGGCCAACCCGCAGGTCAGCTGGGTCCAGCTCCCCAGCGCCGGCATCGAGGCCTACAGCCAGGTCATGAGTGAGCATCCTGATCGGACCTGGACCTCGGCCAAGGGCGCCTATGCCAGACCGGTCGGTGAGCACGGTCTGCTGCTGACCCTGGCCGCCCTGCGCATGGTCACGGTGCGGGCTCGGGCCACCAGCTGGGGCGCAGAGGGCGGGATCTCGCTGAACGGGCTGCGCTGCGTGGTCGTCGGCGCCGGGGGCGTGGCGGCGGAGATGGTCCGCCTGTACCGGGCCTTCGATACTCATATCACCGTGGTCCGCCGCACCGAGGCCCTCTTGGAAGGTGCCGATGAGACGGTCACCTTCGACCGTTTGGACGAGGTGCTCGAGGGGGCGGACGTACTCGGACTGGCCGCTGCAGTCACCCCGGCCACTGAGAAGATGATCGGTCGCCGCCAGCTCGACCTGTTGGCCGACGGTGCTGTGCTGGCCAATGTCGGCCGCGGCCGTCTGGTCGACACCGACGCTCTGGTGGAGGCGTTGGAGTCCGGCCGACTGCTCGGTGCAGGACTCGACGTCACCGACCCGGAACCGCTGCCCGAGGGCCACCCGCTCTGGAGCCTGGACAACTGTCTGATCACCCCGCACACCGCGGACACGATGGAGATGGTGGTGCCGCTGCTGCGCAGCCGCATCCTGGAGAACCACCGGCGGCTGCGCGACGGAGAACCACCGATCGGCGTGGCGGACCCGATCAACGGCTACTGAGCCCGTTCCTGAGTCGCAGGTGCCGCGGGGGACCGCGGCCTCCCCGCTGATCGTCCCGGCGTCTCTGGGAGGCGGCTGGGTGAGTTTCTTCTGAGTTCACCTGCAGTCCGTTGCGGCGTCGTCCTCTGTATCCTTCCGGCGTGGAAGCTCGCAGACATGCCTGAGAACATCACTGCATCTCGTCCTGCCCTCATGCCGTCTGTCGGCACCGCGAGGCCGTCCCGGAGAAGTACGCGCGTGCTGCGCGGTCTGAGCTTCGCTGTGGCCGGAGGTCTCGCGCTGACCGCCTGTGGAGGCGACGGCGGGGAGGACGGCGTCACCGAGATCGACTTCTACTACCCCATCGCGGTGGGTGGCCCGTTGGAGTCGGTGATCGATGGATATATCGAGGACTTCAATGCCGAACACGACGACGTCGAGGTCACCCCGGTCTACTCTGGAGACTACGAACAGACCCTGGCCTCCGTGCAGTCCCAGGCACAGGCCGGAAACACCCCGGCCCTGACAGTGCTGGGTTCGAATGAGCTGCTGACCATCCACGAGGCCGGAGTGATCACCCCGATCGGCGAGATCGTCGACGACCCGGAGTGGTTCGACAGTTTCTACGAGCCGTTCATGGGGGATTCCACCCTGCCCGACGGCACAGTGGCTTCCATCCCGTTCCAGCGCTCCACGGTGGTCCAGTACTGGAACAAGGATCTCTTCGAGGAGGCCGGCCTGGATCCTGAGGCGGCACCGGAGACCTGGGAGGAGATGGTGGAGTTCGGCGAACAGGCTCAGGATCAGGCCGGAGCTGACTGGGGTGTGCAGATCCCCTCGACCACCTGGGGTGTCTGGATGCTGGAAGGGATGGTGATCCAGAACGGCTCCATGCTCTGGGACCCGGAGACTGGCACAGACGTGGCCTTCGACGACGAGGCCACCGTCTCCGCCCTGCAGAACTGGACGGATCTGCAGAATGAGGGCGTGGAGCCGCAGGGCACCGTGGACTGGGGCACGCTGCCCACTGAGTTCGCGAACGGTGGCACCGCCATCGCGTGGACCACCACTGGTCAGCTGAGCAACATCCGGCAGAGCGCCGACTTCGACTTCGGCGTCTCCCCGCTGCCGGCCCAGGAGCAAGCGGGATCACCCACCGGTGGCGGAAACCTCTACGTGATGGAGGGGATCTCTGAACAGGAGCAGGACGCGGCCGTGGAACTGGCCCGCTACCTCTCCAGCCCGGAGATCCAGTCCGATTGGGGCGTGGAGTCCGGCTATGTGGCCCCGCTGGATGAGGCCTGGGAGATGGAGCCGCTGACCGGATACGTCGAGGAGTTCCCGCAGGCCGGCGTCGCCCGGGATCAGCTGGATGTGGCAGAGCCCGAGTTCGGCACCTACCGCCGTCAGGAGGTCTTCGATGTGATGGCCAATGCCATCGAGGACGTCATGGGCGGTGCTGATGTCCAGGAGTCTCTGGAGCAGGCGCAGGAACGGGCGGACGAGATCCTGGAGGAGTATCGCTGAGTCTGCCCCGAGGTCCGGCGCAGTCGTTCGACCCCCGTTCATCAGGTCGAAACCCACCGGTCTCTTGGCCTAGGTACGTTCTGTCCCAGCACAGTCAGAAGTTGGGACAAAGCGTCCAGGAGGTTCCGTGTCGGCAGTCGATCTCACAGGGGTGCACAAAGCATTCCCAGGTAGGCGTGGGGAGCAGGTCGAGGTTCTTCGCGGCATCGACGTAGCAGTAGAGCAGGGGGAGTTCCTCGCCATCCTGGGGGCGTCGGGGTGCGGCAAGTCCACCCTGCTGCGGCTGATCTCCGGTTTGGAGATCGCCTCCGGGGGCATCATCGCCATCGACGGCGAGGAAGTGACCGGCACGCCGCCGGAGCAGCGCAGTCTCGCCATGGTGTTCCAGAACTACGCCCTCTTCCCGCACCTGAGCGTGAGGGAGAACGTGCTCTTCGGGCTGAAGTCCCGCGGAGAGTCCCGCGCGGTCCAGCGGGAACGACTGGCCGAGACTGCCGGGCTGCTCGGGTTGGAGGAGCTGCTCAACCGTCGCCCGGCCGAGCTCTCCGGCGGTCAGCGGCAGCGGGTCGCTCTGGCTCGGGCACTGGTCTCCGGCCAGCAGCTGATTCTCATGGATGAGCCGCTCAGCAACCTGGACGCCAAGCTTCGCGCGGAGATGCGGGTCGAGCTCAAGCGCATCCAGCGTCAGCTGGGTCTGACCATCATCTACGTCACCCATGACCAGGTCGAGGCTATGACCATGGCGGACCGGGTAATGATGCTCTCCCAAGGCCGCATCGAGCAGATCGCCACGCCGGAAGAGCTCTACCGCGCGCCGGCCACGACCACGGTGGCTCGATTCATCGGCTCGCCCCCGATGAACGTCCTTGAGGTCGATGCGCACCGGGCCTCCGTGCTGGGTGCCCCGGCAGCGATCGCTCGGGACGGGGGATCGGTGGGGATACGTGCCGAGCATCTGCGGGTGCTTCGGACGAAGGATCCGCAGAACGGCGGGATCAGTCTGGGCGAGGGGACGGTGGAGGTCAACGAGCTGTTGGGGGCGGACCGGATCCTGACCGTCTCTCTGGACGGGCAGCGTGTGCTGGTCCGCGCAGACCCGGAGCGTGACGTGGCCGTGGATTCGCCTGTGGAGCTGACCGCTCGACTCGAACACCTGCATTGGTACGACCGACAGACATCTGCACGCATCACGCCTGAGGGGACACGATGAACGAGCACACCGAGAACGCACCTATCGACAGCCACCGCACTCACCGCAGCACACGGACCCTGCACGGTCTGAGCCTGGCCGTCGTCGGCGGTCTGGCGCTGAGCGCCTGCGGAGGCGACGGCGGAGAGGACGGCGTCACCGAGATCGACTTCTACTATCCGATCGCCGTGGGCGGGCCCCTGGAATCTGTCATGGACGGCTATATCGAGGACTTCAACGCCGAACATGACGACATCGAGGTCACCCCGGTCTACTCCGGAGACTATGAACAGACATTGGCCTCCGTGCAGTCGGCGGCGCAGGCAGGGAACTCCCCGGCGGCGACTGTGCTGCTCTCTACCGACGTCCGATCCCTGGAGGATTCCGAGCTGATCACTCCCATCGGGGAAGTCGTTGAGGATCCGGAATGGTTCGACAGCTTCGATGAGGGTTTCATGGCCAACTCGACGTTGGACGACGGCACCGTGGCCTCCATTCCCTTCCAGCGCTCGACCATCGTCATGTACTGGAACAAGGAACTCTTCGAGGAGGCCGGGTTGGATCCTGAGACCGCTCCGGAGACCTGGGAGGAGATGGCGGAGGCCGGCCAACAGGTCCAGGACTCCACAGAGGCCTCGTGGGGTGTTCAGGTGCCCACGAGTTCCTGGCTCTTCGAGGCCATGGCCATCCAGAACGAGGTCCTGCTCGACGACGAGACCGGCACAGAGGTCCGCTTCGATGATCCCGGAACCGTCTCGGCCTTGGAGAACTGGACCCGGCTGCAGGAGGACGGGGTCCACCCTGCGGGCAACGTGGACTGGGGCACGGCTCCCACCGACTTCGCCAACGGCGATACAGCGGTTCTGTGGCACACCACCGGTTCGCTGACCCAGATCCAGGAGAACGCAGACTTCGACTTCGGCGTGGCTCCGCTGCCTGCCCAGCAGCAGCCTGGGGCTCCCACCGGAGGCGGGAACCTCTACATCATGGAGGGCATCTCGGAGGAGGAGCAGGACGCCGCCGTGGAACTCACCCGCTACCTCTCCAGCCCGGAGATCCAAGCGGACTGGACGGTTCAGTCCGGATACGTCCCACCTCAGCAGCAGGCGTGGGACGAGCAGGTCCTGGTCGACCACAGCGAGGAACTCCCACAGGTGCAGGCGCTGCAGGAGGCATCTGAGGAGGCCTACCGCGAGTACGCGCCGTATCGCCGTTCCGAGATCGTGGCCACGTTGGACAGCGCCTTGGAATCAGCGCTGGATGGCAGCAGCACACCGGAGCAGGCGCTCTCCGAGGCTCAGGACAGCTCTGATGACCTCCTCGAGGAGTATCGATGAGCGTGACCCAGGAGAACCCGGCGGCAGAGCGGGCGCTGGCCAAGCGTGCCCGCGGCGACGCGCTCTTCTCCTATGCCGCGCTCACGCCGGCCTTCATCATCCTGGTGGGGTTCACCGTGCTGCCCTTCCTGCTCTCGGCCTGGCGCAGCGTCCAGGGCCGCGGGGGCGAGCTCAGTGCGGAGAACTATCAGCGGATGCTCGACGACGGAGTCTTCCACCAGGTCATCACCAATCAGCTGATCTACACCCTGGTCACTGTGCCGATCACGATCGCGGTATCCCTGGGCCTGGCGGTTCTGGGTGCCAAAGTCGTCCGGGGCAGGGCCGTCGCCCGGGTCTCTTTCCTGGCACCGGCCATGCTGCCCACTGTGGCTGCGGGTGCCATCTGGCTGTACTTCTACCAGCCGAACTTCGGGACGCTCAACGCGGTGGCCGATGTCCTGGGTCTGCCCGGGATGAACTGGCTCGGCTCCTCGGAGACGGCGTTGGGCGCGATGATGGTGGTCGCGGTGTGGCAGCAGGCCGGCCTGTTCGTCATCTTCTACCTGGCCGCTCTGCTGAGTCAGGATCCTCAGCTGCGTGAGGCAGCGCGGATCGAAGGCACCCGGCCGTGGACCTTCTTCCGGAGGGTCACCTGGCCGCTGCTGATGCCCACCACACTGTTCGTGGGCGTGATCGCCACCTCAAACTCCTTCAAGCAGGTGGACCTGCTGTTCGTGATGACCCAGGGCGGGCCGAGCGACTCCACCAACCTGATGCTCTACTACGTCTGGCAGACCGCGTTCGGGCAGTTCCGTCAGGAGTACTCGGCTGCGATCACCGTGCTGCTGGTCGTCATTCTGATGGTCATCGCCATTGTGCAGATCCGTCTGCTGGACAAGAGGATCCATTACCGATGAGGGGACTGATGACAGAGAACGCACAGGCTTCCTGGGGCGATCGGGTCATGGTCGTCTTGGCCTGGGGAGCAGCCCTGGTGTGGGTGCTGCCGCTGCTGCTGGTGCTCATCATGGCCTTCCGCGAGTCGGCCACCGATCTGGACCTCTTCAGCGGGTGGACCCTGGAGAACATCACGTATGTGTGGGGCTCGGCGGACTTCGAGCTGTTCTTCCGCAACAGCTTCATCCTTGTGGTCGCGCTGACTCTGACTCAGATCGTCCTGGGCGTATTGGCGGCCTACGCCTTCGCGCGTTTCCGATTCCCGGGCCGCGATGTGCTGTTCTTCGTGGTGCTGGCCCAGCTGGTGATCTACCCGGAGATCATGATCTCGGAGAACTTCTTCATGGTCTCCCGCTTGGGGCTGGACGACACTCTCCTGGGAGTCGGACTTCCCTACGCCGCCAGCGCCTTTGCGATCTTCCTGCTGCGCCAGGCATTCCTCACTGTTCCCAAGGAGCTGGTCGAAGCCGCGGTCATGGAGGGTATGGGACGGCTTCGGGTGCTCTGGCGGGTCTATCTGCCGCTGTGCCGCTCGACGGTGGCGGCCTTCGCGATGGTCTCGGTCAGCTTCCACTGGAACAACTTCCTGTGGCCGATGATCTCCACCCGCACCAATGAGGCCCGCCCGGTCACGGTGGGTGTGGTGCGGTTCATGGCCCCGGAGTCCGGGATCGACTTCGCCGCTCTGACAGCGGGCACCTTCATCATCGTGACCCCGCTGCTGGTCTTCTTTGTGGTGATGCAGCGGCAGTTCGTGCAGAGCTTCATGCGGTCGGGGATCAAATGACGCCGGAACCTGAGAACGGTGCCTCCCTCAGGCTCCCCGTGGAGCTGTGCGAGGACCGCACCGGCAACCGATACCTGGGTGCCCCGGTCCCGCCCTCGGCGATGGCACCGTGGCGGGAGGCGTTCCGTGCTCAGGTGGGGGAGAAGCACGCCCGGCTCCTCGAGGATCATAAACGCACCCGCGACGGCGCGGTCTGGGACGAGCTGCCTGATCAGAGGCGTACCGCGAGTCCCGACGCCGATCTGGAGCATCACATCACACTGATCACCCCGCCGGAGCTGGAGCGGCTGGGCGACCTGCCGCCGCAGCTGCCCCAGACCGTGGAGGTCGAGCTGATCGGCCTGGGAAAGGTGCAGGACAGAGAGACTGAGTCCTGGTTCGTGGTGGCTGAGTCTGCTCAGGCCCAACAGGTCCGTCATCAGCTGGGATTTGGCCCGCACGCGCTGCATGTCACCCTGGGCTTCACCGCCCAGGACATCCACCACCTCCCCAAGGACCGCTCTGCCCTGGTGGCTGCCCAGGTGCGGGGGCCCGACGCCGGCGGCTTGGGCGAGACTGTTCGGCAGTCTCAGCCTGCGGCGGTGCCGCGCGTCTCGGTCCGGGGGCGGATCAGCGCCGGGCTGAGTGCCCTGCAGCCCAGCGAGCAGCGGGTGGCCCGCTTCGCAGTGGAGGAGCCTGAGCGGATCGTGGAGTCCACAGCCCAACAGCTGGCGGATCTGATCGGGGTGTCGCGGACCACGGTGGTGCGCACCTGCCGCAGTCTGGGATTCACCGGATATCCGCAGTTCCGAGTGGCTTTGGCCAGGGAGTCTCCGGCCGTCTCTGAGCCAACCGATGGGGAGACCGGCCTGCGGGCGGAGGCTCGGCGCATCACCGAGGGGCTCGACCATGCATTCGACGCGGTCCGGGAGGAGGACGTGGAACAGCTGGTGGACCGGATCGTCCAGGCGGGACGGGTCGTGGTGGTGGCCAACGGGCAGTCGGCCCCCTGCGCGATGGATCTGTCCCTGCGGCTGACAGCCGCCGGACGCCCCGCCGAGTTCCTCGCCGACGCCTTGGCCCAACAGGTGTCTGTGCGTCTGCTGGGGCAGCAGGATCTGTGCCTCGCCATCTCTTCCAGCGGAGCCAACGACATCACCCTGCGCTCGCTGCAGGCGGCCAGGGAGTCGTCGGCGCATCTGGTGCTGATGACCTCCCAGGAGGAGTCCCCGGGCGCTGAACTTACTGACAGCACTCTGCTGCTGGTGCCGCCGTCGTCGAGCTTCCTGGAGTCTCTGTACTCGCTGTCGAGGCTGCACTACACCGTGGCGGTGGAGGCTCTGGCTCAGCAGGTTCGCCTGCGGATCGGCCTGTCCGGTCAGCAGACGGTGGACGTGCTGGCGGAGAACATCGCCGACTGAACCGCGCCGAGGGCCGTGGCATACTGCGAACCATGGCACATATCCTCAGCGTCGCCGGAGCGACGCCGCGCATCGGCCAGGGTGTCTTCCTGGCACCCACCGCGAGCATCACCGGAGACGTGGTCATGCACGACGACTCCTCTGCGTTCTACGGCGTCTCGGTGCGCGGAGACACCGACGCCGTCGAGGTGGGGGAGGGCACCAATCTTCAGGACAACGTGGTGCTCCACACCGAGGCTGGGGCGCCCACGGTGCTGGGCCGGCACGTCTCCGTGGGACACAACGCGGTGGTCCACGGCGCCCGGGTGGGTGACCACTGCCTGATCGGCATGTCGGCCACCGTGCTGAACCGGGCAGTGATCGGGGAGGAGTCGCTGATCGCCGCCGGGGCACTGGTCACTCAGGGGATGGAGATCCCGCCGCGCTCGCTGGTGGCAGGGGTGCCGGCAAAAGTCCGGCGTGAGCTGACCGAGGATGAGGTCGCCCATCTGCATCGCAACGCACAGACCTATCTGCGCCTGAAGGAGGAGCACCTCCGTGCCGAGGAGGCCTGACGACCGCCCCGGCGCAGGGCCCGTACCCGGCAGCTCCTCACCCCGGCAGCGCCTCACTCCGGCAGCGCCTCACTCCCAGCGGAACAGTGCTGCGGCGACGCCGGCTCCCACGACGGCCGATCCGCCCAGCACCAGCCAGTTCTGAGCCTCCACGGTCTCACCCAACCAGGCTGATTGGAACGCCTCGACCGAGGCGCCGAAGGGCAGCCACGAACCCAGGGTCTGCAGAGCGTCCGGCAGGTTCTCGGCCGGGCCGAACATGCCACCCAGGGCGGCGATGCCGAAGAAGACCACCAGCCCGATCGCAACAGACGAGTTGGGAGTCGGAGCGATGGAGGCGACGATCATGCCGAGCCCGTACATCGCCGCACAGCAGGCCAGCAGAACGCCGAGACCGGTGAGCGGGGACAGCGGCAGGTCCGCGTCGAAGAAGATCATCGCGACCGCGAAGGCCAAACTGATCCCCAGGATGACCTGGATGAAGCTGACCACCATCTGGGCCACCAGCACCATGGCCGGAGAGGCAGGCGTGACGGCCAGTCGTCGCAGCAGCTTGGTCTTGCGGTAGGTGGCCAGGAAGCTGGGCATGTTGATCACCGCGATCGTGGCCACCACCATGCTGATCACCACCGGGAGGGCGTAGTAGGAGAAGACGGTGACGCCCTCAGCGATTTCCTGTCCCCTCTCCTCGATGGAGATGCCCTGCATCACCAGGATCAGCATCGGAAGCCCCAGCGGGACGATGAGCCCGGCATAGTCGCGGATCACCATCTTCGCTTCGGCGCCGATCAGCTTCGTCCAGGCCCTCATCCCGGGCTTGCGCACATCAACGGTGGTCTCAGACATGATCAGGCGTCCTCCTCGTCGTCGTGGACATCTCTGCCGGTCAGAGAGACGAAGGCGTCCTCCAGGGTCGGAGCACCGGCCTGCTCTCTGAGGTCGTGCGGACTGCCCTGGGCGATGACCCGCCCCTCGTCGATCAGCGCGACCCGGTCGCAGAGCCGCTCCACCTCGTCCATGGCATGGCTGACCAGGATCACCGTCTGGTCGGTCAGCGACTCGATGGTTCCCCAGACCCGACGCCGGGCCTTCGGATCCAGCCCGGTGGTCAGCTCGTCGAGGATCACCACCCGGGGCTGCCCGATCAGCGCCAAGGCGATGGAGAGCCGCTGCATCTGGCCTCCGGAGAGGTCGTCGAACTTCGTCTTATGCTTCTCCGTCAGCTCCACCATCGACAGCGCCTTCTCAGTGCTCAGCGGGTCGGGGTAGAAGCTGCGGTAGAGATCCACCAGCTCGCGGCAGGTCAGCGAACCATGCAGATACGCCTGCTGCAGCTGCACTCCTAGGATCTGTCTGACCTGGGCCCGGTCGGTGAACGGGTCGAGTCCCAGGATCCGCACCGACCCCTCCGAGGGGCGGCGCAGTCCGGCGATCATCTCCACGGTGGTGGTCTTGCCGGCGCCGTTGGTGCCCAGGATCCCGAAGGTCTCGCCCGCACCGATCTCCAGGCTGATCCCGTCCACCGCTGTCTTGTGCTTATATCTCTTGACCAGATGCTGAACATCGATGGCCGGTCGCGGAGTCTGCTGTGTCATAGCTCCACTCTCGCGGGCCGCAGGCGGGCGCACAGGTGCCGCTGGTCATCAGTGCCGCCATGACTTTCGGCACCGGTGCCATGTGTGAGCTTTCAGTAGGCTGAACACCTATGGACCAGCACCAGACCTCGGCAGCGGGGCAGCGGATGAGAGCCGGGCAGCGCCGGTTCGCCGAGCAGTACTCAGGCGCTGCCATCCTGGTCCTCTGCCTCGGCTTGGGTGCTGTGCTCTTCTTCGCCGGGGAAGAGACCTCTATACCGGGAGTTCTGTGGCTGACCCTCCTGCTGGTCTGCGTGGCGGGACTGTTCGTCGCTGGAGACCCCAACCGGTCCCGCCGTCGGGCAACGGCCGCCTACTCAGTCTCAGTGGTGTCTTCCTGGGTCCTGATCGCCAGTCTGCCAGCGCAGAACTTCGGCATGCTGGTGGTGCTGCTGGTGGTCGTCGCCGCAGTGGGAAGCTACGTGCTGCCGCTCTGGGCCACCGGGGCTGTGATCGCCCTGAACATGACCGTCGTGCTCATCATGTTCCTGGTCCATGATGCGCCGCTGGCGGATCTGGGCGTCGGTGTCATCTTCTACACGATCATTCATATCGCGGCAGTGTTGAGCACCTACGCGCTCTACCGGGAGTCAGTGCTGCGGGCCGAACTGGAGGAGAAGAACGTGGAGCTGGAGACCGCCGGAGTGCTGCTGGAAGACTCGGCCAAGGCGGCGGAACGGCTGCGCATCTCCCGAGAGCTCCACGACGCCGTCGGCCACCAGCTCACGGTGCTGAACCTGGAGTTGGAGGCCGCCGTGCACCGCGTGGAACAGACCTCTGCGGGCAGGGACCATATTCAGCGCGCCCAGCAGGTGGCCAAGGATCTGCTGGCCGAGGTCCGCGGCACAGTCGGCGAGCTGCGACGCCGCAGCCCCGGGGACCTGCAGGCCCACCTGCGCCGACTCGCCGCCGCGGTCCCGTCGATGGACATCTACGTGGAGGTCGGAACCGAGCAGCTGCCCGAACTGGACGAACAGCGCCAGGAGGCTCTGCTGCGCGCGGCCCAGGAGATCATCACCAATGCGGTCCGGCATGCCGAGGCCCAGGAGCTTGCACTGACGCTGAGCCTGGAGCAGGGCGAGATCGTGCTGCGCGGCACCGACGACGGCTTCCCGCCCAAGACCATCACCTTCGGCAACGGCCTCTCCGGACTCCAGGAGAGGGTCCGCCTGCTGGGCGGAGAGCTGCAGGTGACCACTCGGCCCGCATTCACCGTGGAGGTGAGGCTGCCATGACCGACGCCGCTGAGCCGGACCCCGTCGCCGGCCCGCGGGTGCTCGTCGTCGACGACCAGACTCTGGTGCGTCAGGGGATCCGCACTCTGCTGGAGCTCGGCGGCATCACCGTGGTGGCTGAGTCGGGCGACGGCGCGGAGGCGCTCGCCGTGCTGCGGGAGGCGGAGTCGGTGCCCGACGTCGTGCTGTTGGATCTGCGGATGCCGCAGTATGACGGGATCTGGCTGCTGCACCGGCTTCAGGAGGTCGGAGCACCGTTGGACGGCATCCCGGTGCTGGTGCTGACCACCTTCGACGATGACACGCTGGTCCTGGAGGCTCTGCGCGCCGGGGCTCGGGGCTATCTGCTCAAAGATGTCACCGTCGATCAGCTGTCTCAGGCCGTGCACACCTTGGCTGAGGGTGGGACGCTCATCGCTCCGTCCATCACCGACCGGCTGCTGCGGGCCATCAAGAGCTCTGCCGAACCCAGCGGCACCCAGGGCACCGTGGTCGAGCAGCTCACCGACCGGGAGATCGAAGTGTTGCGCCTGGTGGCCGAAGGGTACTCCAACCGCCAGATCGCCTCTCTGGTGCGCCTGGCCGAGGGCACAGTGAAGAACCATCTCTCCTCGATCCTCACCAAGCTCGGCGCCCGAGACCGCACCAACGCCGTGCTGCGCGCCATCCGGGAAGGGATCCTCGGCTGAGCATCGTCTGCTGAGAAACATCCAGCGGATTTCCAGGTTCCTCTCAGTAGGCTGGGTTCTGTGAGTGCATGACCAGACGAAGAAGAGGGTGACTGACTGATGACGGCTATCGGCTTCCACGCCTCCCATGAGCAGATCGCGCCGTCGCAGCTGCTCAAGGACGTGGTCCAGGCGGAGCAGGCGGGATTCGACGCCGCCATGTGCTCCGATCACTTCATGCCCTGGTCTCAGCGGCAGGGGCATTCCGGCTTCGCCTCCTCCTGGCTGGGAGCCGCGCTGGCATCCACTGAGTTCAACATCGGCTCGGTCATCGCCCCGGGCCAGCGCTACCACCCGGCCGTGGTCGCCCAGGCCACGGCCACGCTGGGTGAGATGTTCCCCGGCCGGTACTGGGCCGCCCTGGGCGCCGGTCAGGCGATGAACGAGCACGTCACCGGGGACCGGTGGCCGGACCATCAGACCCGACGACGCCGGCTCGAGGAGTCCGCGGACATCATCCGTCGGCTCCATCGCGGTGAGACGGTCAGCCGTTCCGGACTGGTCGAGGTGGACACCGCCTATCTCTATGACCGGCCGGCCGACCCCATCCCCACCTACGGCGCCTGCATCACCCCGGCCTCGGCGCAGCGTGCCGCCGTCTGGGCCGACGGCATCATCACGCTGAACCAGCCCGGCGGTCAGCACCATGAGGTCCGGAAGGCCTACCGAGAGGCCGGGGGCACCGGACCGGTGATGCTGCAGGCCCATCTGAGCTGGGCGCCGACTCGTGCTCGGGCCGAGGAGATCGCCTACGACCAGTGGCGCACCAACGTCTTCGGTCCGCCCCTGGACCAGGACCTGCCCACGCCCGAGCACTTCGACTCCGCCGCCGCGGAGGTCGGGCTCCAGACGGTGCTGGATGCGGTGTGGACCTCAGAGTCTGCCCAGCAGCACATCGAATGGATCGTCCAGGCCGCCGAGGACTTCGACGCCGTCTACCTCCACCATGTGGGCCAGGAGCAGGCGCCCTGGCTGGAGGTCGCCGCCGAGACCATCCTGCCCGCCGTGAACGAGGAGCTGAACTGATGCGCATCACCGAGACCGCAGATCTCTGGTATAAGAACGCCGTGGTCTACTGCATCGATCTGGAGACCTATCTGGATTCCGACGGTGACGGCATCGGTGACCTCCACGGACTCACCCAACGGATCGACTATCTGGCCGAGATCGGGGTGAACTGCATCTGGCTGATGCCCTTCTACCCCTCGCCGCGGCGGGACAACGGATATGACATCGCGGACTTCTACGGGGTGGACAGTCGTCACGGCAATCACGGGGACTTCGTCGAGCTGGTCCGTCTGGCCCATGATCGCGGCATCCGGGTGATCGTGGACCTGGTCATCAATCACACCAGCGACCAGCATCCCTGGTTCCGGAAGTCCCGGGCCTCCACGAAGAATCCGTACCGCGACTACTACGTCTGGCGCAGCGAAGAGCCCGGTGACACCTCTGATGAGACCATGTTCCCGGAGTCGGAGGGCGGGATCTGGACCTTCGATGACAAGACCGACGAGTGGTACCTCCACCATTTCCTGCACACTCAGCCGGATCTGAACACCGCCAACCCTGCTGTGCGCGACGAGATCGCCAAGATCATGGGCTTCTGGCTGCAGGTGGGTGTGGACGGCTTCCGGGTGGACGCTGTGCCCTTCGCCATCAACCAGTCCACCTTCGAAGGCCGGGACGAACATGATCTCGATGAGCCTCATGACTACCTGCGTGCCCTGCGGGCGTTCCTGCAGCGGAGGTCCTCCGGGCACGGTTCGGCGATCATGCTGGGGGAGGTGAATCTGCCCCACGATGAGCAGGTCACCTTCTTCGGCGGCGAGGACGGCGATCAGCTGACCATGCAGTTTGACTTCTTCACCAACCAGCGGCTCTTCCTGGCTCTGGCGCGCCAGGATGCCGCTCCGTTGGCCGACGCGCTGGCCTCGCGTCCGCAGAACCTGAACGTGGAGACCCAGTACGCCAACTTTCTGCGCAACCACGACGAACTGACCTTGGACCTGCTCGAGGAGCACGAGAGCCAGGAGGTGCTCGACGCCTTCGCTCCCAAGGAGGAGCACCGCTTCGCCGGGCGCGGCATCCGGCGTCGTCTGCCGGGCATGTTCGAAGGTGACCCGCGTCGGCTGAAGATGGCCTATTCGCTGCTCTTCTCTCTGCCGGGGACCCCGGTGCTCTTCTACGGGGAGGAGATCGGCATGGGGGAGAACCTGGAGGTCCCCGGTCGGGAAGCGGTGCGGACCCCTATGCAGTGGTCAGATGCCAAGAACGGCGGCTTCTCCCCGGCCAAGCCCTCCCAGCTGGCCCGCGCTGTGGCGGAGGGCCCTTACGCTCCGGAGCACATCAACGCCGCCGAGGCCCGTCGTGACCAGGACTCCCTGCTCCACCACGTCACACGCCTGGCCAAGCGCTACCGCGAGTCCCCCGAGATCGGCTGGGGCACCTTCGAAGTCCTCGAACAGGAGCATGACCAGGTCATGGCTCACCGGGTCACCTGGGAGGAGCGTTCCATGGTGCTGCTGCACAACCTGGGCTCCGAGCCGGTCACGGTGAGCGTCGCGCTCAAGGATGAGGAGGTCGGCGCCGAGCTGATCGATCTGCTCGACGAGGTCTCCTGCGCTCTGGACAGCGACCACGCCGCCGAGGTCCCGTTGGAGGGCTACGGCTACCGCTGGCTGCGCATCCGTCGCGACGGCGACCCGCGGCTGGTCTGAGCCTCGCGGCGGGGCGCCTGGCGGGCAGTGTGCTCGGTCGGCGTGGTGCCGACGGTGCGGAGATTCCCAGGGAACCTCTGCAAGACTGGAGGAATGATGAATGTCAACACTGCCGGGTCCCGGTCTGCCCTGCTCAAGCCGGTCGGGCTGGCCGCCGCCGGGCTCCTGATCCTGACTGCCTGTGACAACCCGTTCGACGCCGAGTCAGGAGACTCCGCCTCGGAGACCCACCAACCTGTGGAGGGCGCAGAGGGAACAGAGGCTGAGACCGGTGCTCAGGAGGCTCCCGAGGAGGCGCCCACCTTCGGTGAGATCCAGGACGAGATGTGGGAGGCCATGCAGGCCGCCGACTCAGTCACCATCGAGGGAGAGGTCCAGGCGGAGGAAGCCGATCTGGACGAGCTCTTCGACGGCATCGATGAGGACGCTGTCGGCGACATCCGCATTTCCGGTTCCTTGGACGGCGACGATGCTGAGATGAGCTACAGCGCCGGCGAGGGCAACACCTTCACCCAGCGCACCGTGGAGGGGACCGAGTACTTCCGCGGCGAGGACTTCGGCACTCTGCTGCTGGCTGAGCTGGACGAGGAGGTCGCCGACGCCGTGGACGAGGACTTCCTCAACAGTGTCATGGAGGACCAGTGGGTGGAGTTCCCGGCTGAGGACGGCGGGGGCGCCTACTCCGCGGAGGACATCTTCGCCGAATGGCAGTCCGACCTGGAGAGAGAGGACCTCGACAGGCTGACCGGCGAGGTTGAGGAGCGCGACGGCCAGCAAGTCTTCGTCTATACCGCCGAGGACGACGACAGCCGCGAGTATGTGGTGGCGGCTCAGGGAGATCCCTACCTGGTGGCTTGGCAGGATGAGCAGAGCCGGTACTCGTTCTCCGAGTGGGATGAGGCCGAGGAGCCCGAGGTGCCGGAGAACATCATCACCATCGATGAGATCTTCGAGGCTGTGGCCGAGGAGCAGGGTTGGCCGATCGATGATATCGACGATGTCGATGACGTCGAAGCCGATGACGACGCCCCCGATGGGCAGTGAGGAACATCCCGAGCGAGGAGGAACGATGAAGAAGCGCACCGTGAACCGCAGGATCTCTCAGGCCACGGGGCTGGTCGGCATCGGGATGCTGACTCTGACCGGCTGTGTAGGGGTGGACGATCAGGAGGCTGCGGACGCGGGCTACGACGACGCCGATCAGGATGAGGGCGGCGCCGAGGGCGAAGCTGAGGGTCCGGACTCAGACGCTGCGGAGACGGACGCCTCCGAATCGGATGACACGGATTCGGATGATACGGAATCGGATCAGGGCGAGGAGGGTCAGAACGAGGAAGGCCTGGACGATGAGGGCGACGACCTCGCCGCCGGTGAGGCTCCTGCCCTGGAGGACATCGAGGATGAGCTCTGGGACTCCTCCCTGGACCAGGAGTCGGTGACCCTCCACGTCGTTCAGCAGCAGCCTGAGGAGGACTTCGGCGACCGCGAAGACAACGGACTGCTCGGCCTGACCCCGCAGGCCGATGACGACGACGGCTCCGATCAGGACGGCGACGAGGACTCGGACCGGGACGACGAGGACTCGGACCGGGACGACGAAGACGCTATGGCTCGGTACGAGCTGGTCTACACCGGTGACCTGACGGGCGCGGGGTCCTCCGTGGAGTATGACTACGGCGAGGTCGACGGCGTCGAGCATCAGGGAGAGATCCTCTCCTTCGAGGACAGCGCCTTCCAGAGCGCCGACAGCTTCATCAGCGATCTGCTGCTGAGCGCTCCTGAGGACATCGAGCTACCCGAACAGGACGAGATCGAGGAAGCGGTCGACCGCGAGTGGATCGATCACACAGATTTCGAGATCCAGATGAACCACACCGCCGAGCAGTACCTCGAGGAGCTGCAGGACAGCACGGAGATGCTTCTGCTGGAAGACTCTCTGGCGGATCTGGATGCTGAGGCCAGCGAAGGCACCCACGACGGCCAGGACGTCTGGATCTATGAGACTGAGGACGTGGAGATCGTCGTGCTCGCCGATGAAGAGGAGCCGCTGCTGCTCGTCATGGACATCGACACCCAGGGCATCGAATCCACCATCGAGTTCACCGAGTGGAATGAGTCCGAGGGCCCCGAAGCGCCGGAGGACGACGAGGTCTACAGCGCCGAAGAGACCATGGAGATCGTCGAGGAGCTCTGAACGGTCCCGTCCCACCGCGAGGAAAGAGGCGTCACATGTCCGGATGGCTGGTCCGTCCGGAACCCCCAGGAGAATGTCCAGGTTCTGCCCAGGGAATCGGCGGACATCGGCGTCGCCTGAATGCCGGATCAATGCTGGCTATGAGTTTCGGGGAGAAGCCTTTTCAGGCCTTCTCTCCCACGCAGGAATAAGGTGATGATGGTCTCAGACCGCCCAGAGGAGATCGGATGTTGGGCGGATCTGCAGCGGAAAGTCCGCACGGCATCATACGATGCGCACCCACGGAGGTACTTAACCGCATGGCTACCACCGATGACAACAAGCTTCGTTCCCTCGCCGCCGTTCTGGGCATCGGCTCGCTGGCACTGTTCGGCGTGACCGCATGTGACGATGGCGGCACCGATGACACTGAGGATGACGCAGTTGAGAACGGTGAGGATCCGGCAGAGGACCCCGCTGAGGACCCAGCTGAGGACCCGGCCGAAGATCCCGCCGAGGACCCGGCTGAGGATCCCGCCGAGGACCCGGCTGAGGATCCCGCTGAAGAGGATCCTGCTGAAGAGGATCCCGCCGGCGAGGAGGATGAGGGGCTCTGAGCAGCTTCCTCTGATGCGTCTGGCCTGCGGCCCCGCTCGGACATATCCGAGCGGGGCCGCAGTCTGTCTGCCGGTCCATCACGGGGTGCCCAGGAGCTGCTCCCGCGCTGTGCGGAGGTGACCAGCGCCCGTCCAGGAACGCGGGCTCGGGTGAGCAGTTCCTCCAACGCTGGTAATAGGTTTCTCCGAGTGTGCCGAAACTGCCGCTGTGGCCTTTTCTAGGCGGTTCCGATCTGGTCAGTATGGGTCCACGTCATCCGCTACGGATGACAGAGAAGGAACCGCGGAGAGTCCGCGCAGCATCCATTCGATGCAGACCACGGAGGTGCACTTCCATGGCAACCACCGATGCAAACAAGCTTCGTTCCCTCGCTGCCGCAGTCGGCGTCGGCTCTCTGGCGCTGTTCGGGGTCACCGCCTGCGATACCGAGGAGGACGCTCCGGCCGAGGAGGACGGCACCGTCGACGAGCCGGCCCAGGAGCCGGCTGAGGACCCCGCCCAGGAGGACCCGGCCCAGGCACCGGCTGAGGATCCGGCACAGGACCCCGCTGAGGATCCCGCCGAGGAGGATCCGACTCAGGAGGATCCGGCTCAGGACCCGGCCGGTGAGGACGATCCGATGGATGACCTCAACGGTGAGCAGGATGCTGAGGAGGACTCCGGCCTCTGAGGTTGAGCTGACTCTCGCGGCCTGAGCGCCGCAGGTCTCTCGAAGAGAAGCCCCTTCCGACAGGAGCTCCGGCTCCCGGGAGGGGCTTCTCTGTGCGCTCCTGCGGCAGGCGAGAAGCTGTTGCTGCAGGTTCCCGCACCTCAGAGTGGTGTGGCGTAATTGTGAATCACTCAGATCTGGGGCAGACTAGACCTCATGACTGAGACGATGGACTGGCCGGCACAGCTGCGTGCTCGCGGACTCCGCGTGACCCGTCAGCGCCTTGCGGTCCTGGACGCCGTCGCAGCTCATCCGCATCAGCCGGCTGAGGCGGTCCATGCCGCTGTGACCGAACAGCTTCCGGAGATCACGGTCCAGTCCGTGTACACCGTGCTGCATGACCTCACTGCCAAGGAACTCGTGCGCCGGTTCGACCCACCCGGGTCTCCGGCCTGCTACGAGACCCGCACCCATGACAATCACCACCACGCCATCTGCTCGGTCTGTGGGCGCATCGAGGACGTCGACTGTGTCCACGGCGAGGCTCCGTGCCTCGAAGCACCGGCAGGTCTGGGGATGAAGGTAGACGTCGCCGATGTCGTCTTCCGCGGTGTCTGTGATGAGTGCGCGGCCAAGGCCGCAGCCTGAGCCCCGCTGTTTCCCCCGAAGTACAAGAGAGAGAGTCAGCTTTGAGCGCACCCAACACCCCGAATGCGACTGGGTCCACGACCCAGGCAGGCATCCCCGCCGTCAGCGACCGCTTCTCGCTGTCCGTGGGATCCGATGGCCCGATCGTCCTGCATGACCACCACCTCGTGGAGACCCTGGCTCACTTCAACCGGATGAACGTTCCGGAGCGCCGCCCGCACGCCAAGGGCGCCGGCGCATTCGGCACCTTCGAGGTGACCCACGACGTCTCCCAGTACACCAAGGCGGACGTCTTCCAGCCCGGTAAGACCACCGAGTCTCTGCTGCGCTTCTCCACTGTGGCCGGCGAGATCGGCTCTCCGGACACCTGGCGCGACGTCCGCGGTTTCGCCCTGAAGTTCTACACCGAAGAGGGCAACCTGGACATCGTGGGGAACAACACCCCGGTGTTCTTCGTGCGTGACCCCATGAAGTTCCCGCACTTCATCCGTTCCCAGAAGCGTCTGCCGGACTCCGGCCTGCGCGATGCGAACATGCAGTGGGACTTCTGGACCCAGAACCCCGAGTCTGCCCACCAGGTCACCTACCTCATGGGCGAGCGCGGTCTGCCGGCCTCCTGGCGCCGCATGAACGGCTACGGATCCCACACCTACGCCTGGGTCAACGCCGAGGGCGAGCGCTTCTGGGTGAAGTATCACTTCATCAACGACGACGGCTTCGACACCATGTCCGGTGAGGAGGCCGAGCGCCTGGCCGGCGCCGACGCCGAGTTCCACCGTCGCGACCTGTTCGACGCCATCAAGAACGGCGAGCACCCGAGCTGGACCCTCTACGTGCAGATCATGCCCTACGAGGACGCCAAGACCTACCGGATCAACCCCTTCGACCTCACCAAGACCTGGCCGAAGGCGGACTACCCGCGCATCCCGGTGGGCAAGCTGACCCTGAACCGGAACCCGGAGAACTTCTTCGCCCAGATCGAGCAGGCGGCGTTCTCCCCGGCCAACATGGTTCCGGGTACCGGCAACTCCCCGGACAAGATGCTGCTGGGCCGCAACTTCGCCTACGCGGACGCTCAGCGCTACCGCATCGGCACCAACTTCCAGCAGCTGCCGGTCAACCGTCCGAAGAACCCGGTCCACACCTACAACTTCGAGGGCAACATGTGGTTCGACCACACCGGCGATCGTCCGGTCTACGCCCCGAACACGGTGGAAGGCTCCACCTGGTCCGACGAGCAGGGCCCGGTGGACAACGGCTGGGAGGCCGACGGCGAGCTCGTCCGCTCCGCCTACGCTCTGCGCGAGGGCGACGACGACTTCGGCCAGGCCGGAATCCTCGTCCGTGAGGTCTTCGATGACGCTCAGCGCGACCGCCTGGTCGAGACTGTGGCCGGCGCTCTGGACGGCGTTCAGGAGCCGGTGCTCTCCAACGCCTTCCAGTACTGGAAGAACGTGGACGCTGAGATCGGTGCCCGCATCGAGGCCTCGGTCAAGGGCTGACCCATGAAGATCCGAGGCGCCGAGTCTTCCGGTGTGCCTCTGAGCTGAGAAGCCCCTCCGGGAGAGCCCTGCGGCTCCTCCCCGGAGGGGTTTTTCACTGTTCAGGACAGGTGGGCGACGGCGACTTCGACGGTATTAGACTGGCCGAGGCACGTCCTCGCGGTCTTAGGAGAATCTTTGAGCAAAGACATCAACACCCAGCCCCTGTCCGACGTCGACCCGGACATCGCCCAGGCGATCGCCGATGAGCTGGGCCGCCAGCGCGGAACTCTGGAGATGATCGCCTCCGAGAACTTCGTGCCCCGTGCGGTGCTCGAGGCTCAGGGGTCCGTGCTGACCAACAAATATGCCGAAGGGTATCCGGGCCGCCGCTACTACGGCGGATGCGAGTTCGTGGATGTGGCCGAGAACCTGGTCATCGAGCGTGCCAAGGCCCTCTTCGGTGCCGAGCACGCCAACGTTCAGCCCCATGCGGGCGCCCAGGCGAACGTCGCCGTGATGACTGCCTTCCTCAAGCCGGGGGACAAGCTCATGGGCCTCTCCCTGGACCACGGCGGACACCTGACCCACGGCATGAAGCTCAACCACTCCGGCAAGTTCTACGAGATCGCCGCCTACGAGGTGGACTCGGAGACCGGCGTGATCGACATGGAGAAGGTCCGTGAGCAGGCCCTGGCCGAGAAGCCGGACATGATCGTCGCCGGTTGGTCCGCCTACCCGCGCCAGCTCGACTTCCCGAAGTTCCGTGAGATCGCTGATGAGGTCGGCGCCGTGCTGTGGGTGGACATGGCGCACTTCGCCGGTCTGGTCGCCGCCGGTCTGCACCCCAACCCGGTCCCGTATGCGGACGTGGTGACCACTACGGTGCACAAGACGCTGGCCGGTCCGCGCTCGGGCATGATCCTGTCCAAGGCCGAGCACGCCAAGAAGATCAACTCCGCAGTGTTCCCCGGTCAGCAGGGCGGCCCGCTCATGCATGTCATCGCGGCCAAGGCGATCGCCTTCAAGATCGCGGCTTCGGAGGACTTCAAGGAGAAGCAGCAGCGGACCGTTCAGGGCGCACACATCCTGGCCGAGCGTCTGGAGTCTTCCGACGTCGCAGAGCACGGCGTCTCTGTGCTCAGTGGCGGCACCGATGTGCACTTGGTCCTGGTGGACCTGCGGAACTCGGAGCTGGACGGCAAACAGGCTGAGGACCGGCTGCACGAGGTCGGCATCACGGTGAACCGCAACGCTGTGCCCAATGACCCGCGCCCGCCGATGGTCACCTCCGGGCTGCGCATCGGCACTCCGGCGCTGGCTTCCCGCGGATTCGGAGACGCTGAGTTCCGCGAGGTCGCAGACATCATCGCGGAGGCCCTCAAGCCGCAGGCCGACCTTGAGGCCCTGAAGTCCCGCGTGGCCACGCTGGCCGCGGACTTCCCGCTCTACGACGGCCTCGAGCAGTGGTGAGACATGAGCACTGAGGCGACAGCACAGAAGCTCGACGGCAAGGCGACCGCAGCGGCGCTGAAGCAGGACCTGGCCGTCCGGGTGGCCGCGCTGAAGGAACAGGGCGTCACCCCGGGACTGGGCACAGTCCTGGTGGGGGCAGACCCTGCCAGCCAGACCTACGTGGCAGGCAAGCACCGGGACTGCGCCGAGGTCGGGATCAACTCCATCCAGGTGGAGCTTCCGGAGGACATCTCCCAGGAAGACCTGCTGGCGGAGCTGGAGAAGTTGAACAACGACGACGCCTGCACCGGATACATCGTGCAGCTGCCCCTGCCCAAGCACCTGGACACCAATGAGATTCTGGAGGCGATCTCCCCGGAAAAGGACGCCGATGGCCTGCATCCGATGAACCTGGGCCGTCTGGTCTCCGCTGTGGACGGCGACATCACCACTCCGTTGCCGTGCACCCCCAAGGGGTGCATCGATCTGTTGGAGCACTACGGCCTGGATCTCAACGGCAAGCATGTGGTCGTCGTCGGGCGCGGTGTGACCATCGGACGGCCGATCGGTCTGCTGCTGACACGCAAGCAGGTCAACGCCACGGTGACCCTGTGCCACACCGGGACTCGGGATACGGCTGCGCACCTGGCTCAGGCCGACGTCGTGGTCGCGGCCGCCGGGGTCAAACATGTCGTGGACCCCAAGGACCTCAAGCCCGGAGCCATCGTGCTCGATGTTGGGGTGACCCGTGAGGTGGACCCAGAGACCGGCAAGGCGAAGATCCACGGCGACGTCGGCCCCGGCATCGAAGACGTGGCCTCCTGGTACTCACCGAACCCCGGGGGAGTGGGCCCCATGACTCGCGTGGAGCTGCTGGCCAACGTGGTCCAGTCTGCGGAGCAGCAGGTGCCGGCCCTCGCGGCGGGGGCCTGAGCGGCCGAGGTCTCTGAGGCCCTGAAGACAGGTCCGCCCCGGGAGGATGACCTCCCGGGGCGGACCTGTCTCTGAAGCGGGCGAGGTTCAGGCGCTCTGCTGCTCCATATAGGTGCGCACGTCCTGGCTGAAGGCGAGGACGATCCAGTACACGGTGACCACGGCGTAGGCCAGGTAGGCGACGGCGCCGAGGATGCCCACGGCGCTGCCGAACATGAATGCGCCGCTGGAGAGCATCGACATCAGGGCTCCGGCCACGCCGATGAAGGCGAACACCAGGCCCAGCACACGGGCCCAGGACTTGCCCTTGGTCAGCGGGAAGTAGACCAGCAGGTAGAGGCCCACGGTGATCACCACACCGAAGATGGCACCACCGATCGCTGCCCCGCCCATCATGTCGACCATGGCGTCGATGTCTTCGGCAGGCATGCCCACCTCGGCGTAGCTCTCCCGCATGAAGTCGGCGAAGTCATCGCCGGCCATGACGGCGCTGTAGGCCACAGTGGAGATCAGGGACAGGACCATGGAGACCAGAGTGAGCTTCTCCAGCAGGCTCTGTTTGGCCGGCTTGGGCATCGGCGCCCCGGCCATGGCCGGATCATAGGGGTTGGTGCCGAACTTGGAGCCGCCGGGCTGAGGTGCTGGGGCTCCCCAGTTGGGCTGCTGGCCGGGGTCGTTCGGCTCCGGTGCGCCGTAGGGTGAATTCGTCATGAGCTCTCTCCATTTCTGAGGGACGACTGCTTCAGGTCCTTATGCTGTGCATACTACGTGCCTGAGCCGCCGAAGGGCAGGAGCTTCGGCGGCTCAGGGGGTGACTGGATCACTCGTGGCGCAGGGCCTCGATCGGGTCCTTCTTCGCGGCCCGAGCTGCCGGCAGAGTACCGGCCAGGAACGCGATGACCATGATCAGTGCGGTGATGCTCAGGATAGCGGTGGGGCTGACTGCGTAGAGGGAGAGCCCGCCGATCTCGCCGAGCGGCCCGCCGCTGCCGGTCAGCAGCCCGTTGGCGACCACGCCGGTGAGCACGCCGCCTCCGACGCCGATGATCGAGCCGAGCAGGCCGATCATCACCGCCTCCATGGAGAACAGCCCGAAGACTCGGCCGCTGGACATGCCCAGGGCCTTCATCAGGCCGATCTCCCGGGTGCGCTCCTGGACCGACATCAGCAGCGTGTTCACGATGCCGAAGGAGGCCGCCAGCAGGGCGATGAACGCGAACCCGTAGAGGACCCAGGCGATGGCGTCGATGACGGTCTGGATCATGCCCATCAGATCATCCACGCTCATGCCCACCAGGTTCTCCTCCTGAAGAGCCTGCTTGACGGCGTCCTCGTTGGCGGAGAAGTCCTCCACAGTGGCCGCGGCCTGGACGAAGGAGTCGGGCTGGTCCACGTCGAGCCCGGTGCTCTGGATGTCATAGAGCTCATCGTTCAGCGCGTGGGAGGGCATGGGGCTGCTGCCGATTCCCGCGAGGTTCGGGGCCGAGACGCCGACCACCTCCGCCTCGACCGTGTGCTGCTCATAGGCCATATCGGAGATGCCCACCTCGATGGTCTCCCCGATCGCGGTCTCAGGGTCTGCCTCCTCGGCGTCGTCGGTGGACTCGTCGAAGACGGCCAGCCAGGACTCAGGGACGGTGATCTCCATCGCCTCACGCTCCGGGGCTTCTCCGGCCACCAGCTCCATGGCCGGAGCATCGGCGGGGATGCCCAGGTCGTTGAGCGTGTACTGGTTGCCGTCGGAAGTCTCCAGGTAGTCAGGGGAGACGAAGAAGATCGGGTCCACCTGAGTGACGTGGTCCAGACCCTCGATGGTCTCGATGTCCTCCTCGGTGAGCATGGACTGGCCGAACTCGGACTGCGAGGCCGCGGCGTCGGGATCGTACTCCTGCGGCCCGGGACCGGTCTCCTCGCCTTGGCCCATGGAGTCGGCGGTCATCACATAGAGCTCGTCCTGGGCGCCGTAGCCTTCAACCATCTCATCGATGGTCTGGTTCACCCCGGCCGCCAGGCCGGAGGTCACCGCGAGGGTGAAGGCGCCGATGACGATGGCGATGACGGTCAGGAAGGTCCTCAGCTTCGACCGCAGGGTGTTGCTCAGAGCGGTGCGTGTGACATCCAGAGATTTCATGCGGTGGCCTCCTGACCGGTCGACAGGACGCCGTGCTCCTGGCGGACGATCTCGCCGTCCTGCATGATCAGGCGGCGCTGGCAGCGGGCGGCGAGGTCGTCGTCGTGGGTGACGACCACCACGGTGATGCCGTGGTCGCGGTGCAGCCCGAAGAGGATGTCCTCGACGATCTCGGACGTGGTGGAGTCCAAGTTGCCGGTGGGCTCATCGGCGAAGAGCACCGAGGGCTCGTTGATCAGAGCGCGAGCGATGCACACCCGCTGCTTCTGACCGCCGGAGAGGTCCGTGGCCTTGTTCTTGGCCTTGGAATCCATCTCCAGCTGCTCGAGGACCTCCATGCCGCGCCGGTTGCGCTCGGACTTGCCGACGCCGGCGATCTTCAGCGGCAGGGTCACGTTCTCCAACACCGTCTGGTTCGCGTTGAGGAAGAACTGCTGGAAGATGAAGCCGAAGGTGTCGTTGCGCAGGGCAGAGACCTGCTTGGGCTTCAGATCGGTGACCGGGTCGCCCTCCAGAGCGACGACTCCGGAGGTGGGCTGATCCAGGAGTGCCAGCAGGTGCATGAGAGTGGACTTGCCGGAGCCGGACTTGCCGACGATGGCGACGGATTCGCCGTGGGCTATTTCGAAGGTGAGGCCTTTGAGGGCATCGAAGCGTGAAGCTCCCTTGCCGTAGACCTTCACCAGGTTCTCTGTCTCAAGAACAGGCGCTGATGATGTCATGGCACTCATTCTTACGGAGGAGAGGCTTGAGCACATCGGCCGCAAGGATGATTACGGGAGAGTTCAGGGTTGATTCAGGGTCGCCCCAGGGGAAAGGCGTACGGCGGTCAGGGGTATCCGCGCGTCAGGGAGCTTCCAGCGTCAGGGCGTCTTCGGCCAGGGAGAAGATCTCCTCGGCCTCTTCGCTGAGCGACTCGGCGTCCTCATGCTGGGTCAGCAGGATGACGGTGCGCACAGTTCCGTCCTCGTCCTGGGCGCGCCAGGCGCCGTTCAGGACGCCGGGCAGGCTGCCGCCCTTGAACGCCAATGTGTCCCACCAGAGGTCCTCGGGGGAGAAGTCGCCGAAGGTCAGCCCCGGATTGCTGGCCAGGACCGCTTCGAGCTCAGGGTGTTCCTCCATCGCTTCGAACAGTTGGTCGTAGAGGCTGGTCAGGTCCTCCGGGGTGGCGTACCAGTCGATGTCGAAGTCAACATCATCGGCCGCGACGTCCTCGTCGGTGATCTCCAGCTCCTCCTCACCGATCTCCGCGAGGATCTCTCGGCGTTCCTCGGCGTCGCCCTCCTTCCAGTCCTCGCCCAGCTCCGGGAAGCCCCAGCGCAGCTGGAACATCTCACGGGTGCTGGGGAAAGGGTCCATGAGCGCGGGATTATGGTGACCGGAATCAGCCACGGCCTGTTCCACGGCGTCACGGCCGAGCAGGTCGATGAGCATGTCGGTTCCGGTGTTGTCGCTGAACTGGATCATCCGCTGAGCCACATCGAAGACAGTGGTCTCATATCCTGCGGGCTGATCCTGCAGGGTTCCAGAGGGCAGGCTGCGCAGCTGATCGGTGACCTCCAGCGTGTCATCCCAGCTGACCTCACCGGCGTCGACGGCCTCCACCAGGGCCAGGACCACATAGAGCTTGGCCACAGAGGCCAGCGGTGCGGCCTCACCGCCGGAGGCCTCCAGAAGGGTCTCGTCGTCCTGAACCACGACGGCATGGACCTCGCCGGGGAGGTCTGTGAGCCGCTGGTCGATCTCTTCGAAGCCCTCAGCGGGCTCCACCGGTTCGCGCGGCTCGGCGAAGAACAGCGTCTCGATCAGTCCGTCCTCGTCCAAGGTCAGCTGCATCTCGAGCTCTTGACCTTCCGGGGCTTCCAAAGAGGTGAGGGAAGCGTCGTCGAAGTCTTCATGCTCCACTGCGGTCCACGGGCCCACCGGCCGGAACTGGCTGTTGACGGTCTGGGCCAGCTCCTCAGCGCTGACCTCTTCGGTGAAGGCCTCAGCCAGGCGATCTTCCCAGTCGCTCGCGGTGCTGTCCTGTTCAGCGTTGAGGATCTCCAACACGTCGCCGGCCGCCTCGCCGGAGGCAGTCTCAGGCAGCTCCACACCCTCGGCCGTGTGGCCAGCGCCCTCCATCACCGTGGGCTGATCCTCAGGAGGGCGCTCCTGGTCATCGGATCCGCAGGAGGTCAGCAGCAGGAGGGCGACGCCGGCCACGCCGAGCGTACGGGCAGAATCACGCATGCCTGCAATTCTGCCTCATGAGCCGGATCAGGAGGTCTGCGAGCACGATCGCCCGTCCACCGACGGTGCTGAGGGGGATGAATCGGTTCGGAATGCCGGCGCCGTTCAGCGGGTTGGCTCAGGTATGAGCGCTAAGAAGATCGGTTTCCTGTCCTTCGGCCATTGGACTCCGTCCCCGCACTCTGGGACACGTTCCGCCCAGGACGCCCTGCTGCAGAGCATCGACCTGGCCGTGGCCGCGGAGGAGGCCGGCGCTGACGGCGCCTACTTCCGCGTCCACCACTTCGCCCGCCAGCTGGGATCGCCGTATCCCCTGCTGGCTGCGGTGGGAGCGAAGACCTCCAGCATCGAGATCGGCACCGGCGTGATCGACATGCGCTATGAGCCGCCGATGCGCTTTGCCGAGGACGCGGCCTCCGCTGACCTGATCGCAGAGGGCCGGCTGCAGCTGGGCATCTCTCGAGGTTCGCCGGAGCAGGTGGTGGAGGGCTATAAGTACTTCGGCTTCCACCCGGCCGAGGGAGAGAGCGACGCCGACATGGCCCGCCGGCACACTGAGATCGCACTGCAGGTGCTCTCCGGTCAGGGCTTCGCCGAGCCGAACCCCCGCCCGATGTTCCCCAACCCTCCCGGGCTGCTGCGTGTAGAACCCTACTCCCAGGGCCTGCGCGAGCGGATCTGGTGGGGTGCCGGTTCCGATGCCACTGCCGAGTGGGCCGCGCAGAAGGGCATGAACCTGATGAGCTCCACGCTCAAGGATGACGAATCCGGCGAACCGCTCCACGTCCAGCAGGCCAAGCAGATCCAGAAGTTCCGCGATGAGTGGAGCAACCACGACCACGGCTTGACTCCGCGGGTCTCAGTGAGCCGGTCCATCATCCCGATCGTCTCTGACCAGGACCGCGCCTACTTCCTGGGACAGCGCGACAGCCAGGACCAGTTCGGAATGATCGACGAGACGACCCGGGCAGTCTTCGGCCGTTCCTACACGGCGGAGCCCGACGAGCTGGTGGAGGAGCTGGCGAAGGACACGGCTGTCCAGGAGTCGGACACCTTGTTGGTGACTGTGCCCAACCAGCTCGGCGTGGAGTACAACGCCCGGCTGCTGGAGAACATCATCGAGCACGTGGCCAAGCCGCTGGGCTGGAAGTAGACGGCGGCCGCGGCAGGGGATCGTCTCCTGCCGCGGCCCAGGCCGCCCGCTCCTCGCCCTGCGGAGTGCCTCACATCTGCTCGATGAGCTCCTCGTCGGCGTGCTCGAGCAGAAGCTCTTCGAAGTCGGACTCGCTCAGGACGTCGCTGGTGTCTGGGGCCTCGACCTCGGACTCGTTCCAGTCCTCGAGAGTCATCTCGACGTCGTTGCCGTCCTCGTCCACTGTGTTGACGGCCAGCAGCAGCGGCTCCTCCTCGTCGGCTCGGACGACGACCTCGGTGTCATCCTCTGCGTAGACCCAGACGTCCTCGCCGTCGCGTTCGTCAGCCTCGCCCTCGGGCGCGTTGCCCATGTCACCGAAGATATCGTCGGAATCCGACGTCCCCTCTTCGTAGCCCTCGCGCATCTCCTCAAGCAGGAACCCGACGGAGAACTCCTCTGCGTCTCCCTCGCCCAGCTCGGCAGTCATGTCCACCCAGGTGCCCTCGAGATCAGAGCTGAGGGCATCCCAATCGACCAAGTCCTCCTCGCCGTAGTCCGCGGCCTCGGACTGGAAGATGTCTGCGACGAACTGACCGGACATGAAGGCTTCGCCCTCGGCCACCAGGATGCTCATGACCTGGTCGCCATACTCCATCTCCATGTGGCTGGTCTCGCCGTCCATGGCACCCTTGACGGTGAAGCTCTGCTCCACGTCCTCGATATCCTCGTCGGTGAGGTCTTCGAACTCGTCGTCCCAGATGGCGCCCTGGCCCACCATGGTTACGTTGTCCTGGGCCTCCATGGCATCGAACATGTCCTCAGCGAGGTCCTCGAATTCCGGGACCTCGGCCTCCTCGGGGGCTTCCTCCTCGCTGGCCTCTTCGCCGGCGGCCTCAGTCTGATCCTGGCCGTCGTCCTCGGCGTCGTCGCCTCCCTCGACAGAGGCGCAGGCGCTCAGGGCAAGCAGGCCGGCCATGCCGACGCCGGCCGCCTTCATCAGGCGCGGGCGCAGCAGGCCGCGCGCAGCGGGGCCCTCAGTAGTCAGCATCTCGATGGTCTGGTCCTGATCGGACATAGGTCTCTCCTTATCGCGAAATCTGCTCGCCGGAACGGGTGCGAGTTCTATGAGCACCCTATACATAGCACCTGAGGCCAGCGCTCCTGCGGGACCTGCCGGGAGGAATGTTCATCGAATCGTGATGACTGCGGCGCCGCGCCAAGACTGCCCTGCGCGGCGAGGCAGTGTGAGCATGCCCCGCAGACCACCGCTTAGCATGGCGGCATGACCTCTCACCCCCGCCGGATGCTGGCTGCCATGTTCCTGCCGCTCTTCGCTGCGCTGCTGAGCATCAGTATCGTCAACGTGGCGCTGCCCGCCATCGAGACAGGGCTCGGAGCTTCCGACTCGGACCTGCAGTGGGTGCTCTCCGGCTACGCGTTGGCGTTCGGCGTGGCCCTGGTGCCAGCCGGCCGGGCGGGGGATGTGTGGGGCCGCCGCCGCTTCTTCCTGCTCGGAGTGGTCTCCTTCGGCGTGGCCTCGCTGCTGACCGCTCTGGCTCCGGACCCGCTGCTGCTGAACATTGCCCGCGTGCTCATGGGAATCGGTGCCGGAATCCTGACCCCGCAGATCATCGGCATGATTCAGCGCCTCTTCACCGGCTCCGAACGCGGGAAGGCCTACGGGCTGATGTCCACAGTGATCGGACTGGCCGTGGCAGCAGGGCCGGCGTTGGGCGGGTTGATCATCGACACCACGAGCCCGGAGATCGGGTGGCGGCTGACCTTCCTCATCAACGTTCCGGTGGCGGTGACTGCGCTGGTCTTCGCGCTGATGTGGCTGCCGAAGTCAGTGGATGACGACGCCGACCCGCAGGCTGAGGATGAGGAGGCCGCCTCTGAGCTCGGGCCGCGGGGGCTCCACCGTCTGGATCCGGTGGGCGTGGTGCTGCTCTCGGCCGCCGTCGTGCTGATCATGCTTCCGTTCATCCAGTTCCGCAGCCTCTTCGGTGCTGTGCTGGGTGTGCTCGGAGCCGCCGTTCTGCTGGTCTGGGTCCTGTGGGAGCGTCGGCTCGGTCGGCGTCATGCGGGGGCGCCGATGGTGGACATGGCGCTGTTCACTGTGCCCAGCTACACGCTGAACTCCCTGGTGCTGGGCCTGTACTTCACCGGCATGCCCGCGATCTGGGCGATCGTGGCGGTCTACGTCCAGCAGGGACTGGGCGAAGGCGCGCTGATCGCCGGGCTGGTCACCCTGCCCAGCGCGCTGATGGTCATGCTGCTCTCATCGTCTGTCGGCAAGCGGGTGGCCGTCCGCGGTTCCCTGATGCTCGTGTGGGGGACGGTGCTCGCCGTGCTCGCGATGCTGGCCGTGGCCGGAGCGGCCGCCCTGATGGGCACCGACTACGGCTCCCTGTGGCTGCTGACCGCGGCCGTCGCCGGCGTAGGGCTCTCCCAAGCGCTGATCATCCCCAGCGCTCAGACGCTGTCCATGCAGGATGTCCCTGAGCGGATGGCGGGGGCGGCCGGGGGAGTGGCCCAGACGGCGCAGCGTGTCTGCACCGCCGTGGGCGTCGCCCTGATCACCGGGATCTACTTCAGCGTCAGTGCTCACGGCGAACACCAGGACGGGCTGGTGGTCGGCGCCCTGGGCATCGCCGTGTTCATGGTCAGCTCTGTGGCGGCCGCCGTGTTCGCCGCCCGGCGGGCGCGGGCGGCTGAGCCTGCCTCCTGAGGAGTCGCCTCAGCGCAGGCGGGTCACCGGCCGGATATCCTTGGCCAGCACATAGGCCGGACGCCCGTCGAAGATGCGGGCCCGTTCCTCGGACTCCTCCCACTCCTTCTCAGCCCGGTCGAACTCCTCCCGCGTCCCCGGACGGCTGACGAACCAGGTCAGCTCGTCCTTCTCCGCGGAGAGCCAGACGGATTCCACGGTGAAGCCGCGCTGCTCGCGGGCCGGGAAGACCTCGGTGTGCAGGAACTGGACGAACTCGTCGAGCAGCTGCGGGTCGGTGGTGTAGCGGCGCATCATCGTGGTTCGCTCGGCCTGTTCGGCTCCTGCGATGCCCTCGGGCAGCTCAGTCATGGTGTCCTCCTGATGGAACGGATCTGGTCCGCACACCAGCCTATGCCTGACGGGCCGCCGGCGGGAGTCCGATTAGCGTTCCGAGTGCGTGGCCGGGGATAATCTGGGCTATGAGTTCCCAGTCTTCTCTGCCGTCGTCGGGCGCATCACGTGCTGACCACGCGGTCCGGAATTTCGGTCGCCGCACCTCCGGGATCACCTTTGCCGTGATGATCACCGTGCTGCTGGTGGCGCTGATCTTCGCCGCCAACCAGAACGACATCATCGGATGGATCATCGTCGTCATCTCGGCCGGCTGGCTGCTGCTGGCCACCGTCCTGGTCTTCACCGTCCGCCGCGCCTCGCGGAAGGTCGGGCAGACGCTCGATTCGGCCCGCGCCGATGCCGCCGCCCAGCGCGCCGGCCAGTCCGGGGCCGCAGCCGTGGTCGATGAGGACACCCACGCCCGGAACATGAAGCTGGACCACTCCTTCAAGATCGTCCAGGTCCAGAAGCGCGTCATCACTCAGGAGCTCCAGAAGGGTGCGGAGGCCGACATGGAGATGGTCGAGCGCGCCCTGGAGACCATCGAGATCACCGCGACCAACGGCCGCGACATGCTGGCCGATCTGGTGGGCCGCGGTGAGAAGAAGAGCGGGGGCGACGACGGCGACGCCGGCGGTGCAACCATCGAAGGCGATATCGTCCGCTGACCCGCAGTTCCGATACAGGAGAGAGCACCTATGGCTGAGGCCACCACTGAGGAGAACCCCTTCGGCGAGTTCCCGCATCGGATCGTCGACCCCAAGGGCGACGGGCTGACCCGGATCGGCAGCGTCAACGTCAACGGCATCCGAGCCGCCCACCGCAAGGGTATGGGGGAGTGGCTGGCCTCCCGCGAGATCGACATCCTCGCTCTTCAGGAGGTGCGCGCCGACGGTGCCACCCTGACCAAGCTGGTCCAGGACATGACCGAATCCACCGGCAAGACCTGGCACATCCACGAACATGAGGCCGCCCAGAAGGGTCGCGCCGGAGTCGCCATCCTCTCGACCCAGGCGCCGGTGGCCACCCGGACCGGGATCGGCGAGGGCCACCCCGAGGACGACGGTCGCTGGATCGAGGCCGACTATGAGCTGGGCGACGGCAGCACGCTGACCGTGGTCAGCGTCTACGTCCACTCCGGTGAGGTCGGAACCGAGAAGCAGGACCACAAGATGCGCTTCCTGCAGTACATGCTGGACTACCTGCCGCAGCTGGCCCAGCGAGTGGATCACGTGCTGGTCATGGGTGACCTCAACGTGGGCCACACCGAGCTGGACATCAAGAACTGGAAGGGAAATCGGAAGAACTCCGGCTTCCTGCCGGAGGAGCGCGCCTACTTCGATCAGTACTTCGGAGAGGCCGGCTACGTCGACGTCGCCCGTTCCCTTGCCGGCGAGGTTGAGGGGCCCTACACCTGGTGGTCCTACCGCGGGAAGGCCTTCGACAACGACACCGGCTGGCGCATCGACTATCAGATGGCCACTCCGGCCCTGGCCGAGCTGGCCTCCAACGCCAAGGTGGACCGCGCGCTGGACTACTCGCTGCGCTGGTCCGACCACGCCCCGCTGATGGTGGACTACCGCCTGCCGTGATGCGCTGAGCAGGCTGCCGCTGCCTGACACAGGACCCTGAGCCTCTGACGTAGATTCGTTCAGAACGCGCTGCTTGGTAGTCTGACAGCGATATCTCCGCGCGGGCGCAGGTCTTCTTCTGCCCCGCCGCATAGCCGTGACGAGACTGAGGAACGAACTGTGACTGAGCGCGTACTCTCCGGAATGCAGCCCTCCGCTGATTCCCTCCACCTGGGCAACTACCTCGGAGCGCTCGTCAACTGGGTTGAGATGCAGGAGCGCTATGACGCGTTCTTCTTCATCCCGGATATGCACGCCATCACCGTGGCCCAGCCGCCGGAGGAGCTGCGGCAGCGCGTCCGGCGCACCGCTGCCCAGTACATCGCCGGAGGCATCGACCCGGAGCGCTCCACGCTCTTCGTCCAATCGCATGTGCCCGAGCACGCTCAGCTGGCCTGGCTGATGATCTGCAGCACCGGCATGGGCGAGGCCTCCCGCATGACCCAGTTCAAGGACAAGACGGCCAAGGGAGGCGCCGATGCGGCCAGCGTCGGACTGTTCACCTACCCCATGCTGCAGGCCGCTGACATCCTTCTCTACCAGCCCCACGGCGTCCCGGTGGGGGAGGACCAGAAGCAGCACGTGGAGCTGGCCCGCAACCTGGCCCAGCGGTTCAACCACCGCTACGGCGAGACCTTCCGTCTGCCTGAGCCCTACATCCCGGCGGAGGGAGCTCGGATCTACGATCTGCAGAATCCGACGGCCAAGATGTCCAAGTCCGCGGAGTCGCCCAACGGTCTGCTCAACCTGCTGGACACCGATCAGCAGATCGCCAAGAAGATCAAGTCTGCGGTCACCGACGACGGCAGCGAGATCAGGTTCGACCGTGAGGCCAAGCCTGGGGTGTCCAACCTGCTGAGCATCTACTCGGTGCTCAGCGGCACGACCATCGATGAGCTGGTGGCCGAGTACGAGGGCAAGATGTACGGGCACCTGAAGGTCGACCTGGCCGACGTCGTCGTCGCCAAGCTGGGCCCGGTGCGGGACCGGGCCGAAGAGCTGCTCCGTGACCCTGCAGAGCTGGATGCGCTGCTGGCCAAGGGCGCGGCCAAGGCCCGTTCTGTGGCCTCTGAGACGCTGGCTCAGGCCTACGACAGGATCGGTTTCCTGCCGGCGGGGTCCTAGGTCCGACAGTGCCACAGACCAATCCCAGCCGGCTGAGGCCGCGGACCGGCCACCACAACGCCTTGGTCGACGCCGCGAAGTCGCGGATCGAGAAGATCGATGATTCGCAGGAGACCTCGCAGAAGACCAACCCCCTGCACGCCGAGAAGCTGATCCAGGCCGAGCTGCAGGCGCGGATGGAGTTCGGGCGGCGCAGGCGCGACGGATCCGGACTCCCCACCGTGGCGCTGGCGCTCCTGGGGTGGAGGCTGGCCCGGGTGAACCGGACTCGGCCCGTCCGAGCCGTGAACCTGTTCTTCTTCCGCTACGGCACGGTCATGGCCGCCGGTGCGGCCTACATGATGTTCTTCTCCGTGGCCGCCCTGCTGTGGGCGGGGTTCTCCGTGGCCGGAATCGTGGTGGGCAACAGCCCGGAGTACCAGCAGCTGATCATCCAGTCGGTGAACAACGCGCTGCCCGGCCTGCTGAGCGACGGCGGCCTGATGACCGAGGAACAGGTCGAGGCCCTCTTCCACGTGGGCGGGTTCAACCTCTCCCTGAGTATCGCGGTGATCCTGGCGATCTTCACCTCGCTGAGCTGGCTGCACGGACTGCGCTCCGGGATGCGCAGCATCTGGGAGCGGCCGCTGATGGCCGAGAACATCGTGGCAGTCAAGGTCAAGGACCTCGGTGTCCTGACTCTGCTGGGTGTGGTCGCACTGACCTCGGCGATCCTCGGCTTCATCAGCCATACCTTCATCGAGGAGATCTTCGAACTCTTCGACTGGGACTCCCAAGGGGGCCTCGCCCAGCTGACCCGCCTGGCCTCTCTGGTCATCTCCTTCGGCCTGGACATGGTGGTGGCCGTGCTGCTGATGCGCCTGGCCTCGCACCTGGTGATCCCGGTGAGCGCCCTGTGGCAGTCTGCTCTGATCGCCGGCATTGGGGCCTCGCTGCTGCGCCTGCTCTCGGCCCAGCTGCTGAGCAACTTCAGCGACAGCCCGAACCCCCTGCTCAGCGGCTTCGGTGCAGTCCTGGGAGCCTTCTTCTACTTCTACCTCTTCGGGCTGGTCTACCTCGTAGCGGCGGCGTGGGGCGCTGTGGCGGCCTCTGACCACGCCCACCACAAGGGCCCCACCCGGCAGGGCTGAGTTCTGGACTAGGCTCGTAGGGAACAGCGTCCGCTGTCCCTTCGAAAGCCTGCAGAGAGGTGAGCAGCCACAATGGTCACAGCATTGGTCATGATGAAGACCGAGCCGCATAAGATCCCCGAATCGGCTCAGCTGATCGCGGATATCGAAGAGGTCGACGCCGTCTACTCGGTCACCGGGAAGTGGGACCTGGTGGCCACGGTGAAGACGGCCGACTTCGAAGACCTCAGCGAAGTCATCCCCGCCAAGATCGCCAAAGTGGCCACCATCTACGAGACCGAGACTATGGTCGCCTTCCGCACCTACTCCTCCCAAGATCTGGAAGCAGGCTTCGCCCTGGGCGAGTAGGGGAGAGCCCGGCACACAGCTGCACAGACGACTGAGGGCCCCTGGGAACATCCCAGGGGCCCTCAGTCGTCTGTGCTCGGCGAGGCGGCCGGTCAGCCGCTCAGAGGCTGCGGGTCAGGATGGCCGTCTTGACCTCTTGGATGGCCTTGGTGACCTCGATGCCGCGTGGGCATGCGTCCGTGCAGTTGAAGGTGGTGCGGCAGCGCCACACGCCCTCACGGTCGTTGAGGACCTCCAGGCGCATGTCGCCGGCGTCGTCGCGGGAGTCGAAGATGAAGCGGTGCGCGTTCACGATCGCTGCCGGGCCGAAGTACTGGCCGTCGGTCCAGAACACCGGGCAGGAGCTGGTGCAGGCTGCACACAGGATGCACTTGGTGGTGTCGTCGAACCGCTCACGGTCCTCGGGGGACTGGTGACGCTCAGCAGTCGGCTCGGGGGAGTTGTTCACCAGGAAGGGCATGATCTCGCGGTAGGACTGGAAGAAGGGCTCCATGTCCACGATCAGGTCCTTCTCGATGGGCAGACCCTTGATGGCCTCCACGGTGATGGGCTTGGAGGTGTCCAGGTCCTTCAGCAGCGTCTTGCAGGCCAGGCGGTTGCGGCCGTTGATGCGCATCGCATCGGAGCCGCAGATGCCGTGGGCGCAGGAGCGGCGGAAGGTCAGGGACCCGTCGATCTCCCACTTGACCTTGTGCAGGGCATCCAGCACGCGGTCGGTGCCGTACATGGTGAGAGTCCACTCGTCCCACCAGGCATCCTCAGCACGTTCGGGATCGTAGCGGCGCACCTTCAGGGTGATGTCGAAGCTGGGCACTTCACCGCCGGATCCGCCGGCCTCGGCCAGATCGATCTTGGAGGCAGGTTCTGCGACTTCTTGGGTGGGGGTGCTCATCAGTACTTACGCTCCATCGGCTCGTAGCGGGTGAAGACGACAGGTTTGGTCTCGAAGCGGATGCCCTTGGTGCCTTCGGTCTCGGCCTCAGGATCGTTGTAGAGCATCGAATGCAGCATGAAGTTGTCGTCGTCGCGGTCCGGGAAGTCCTCGCGGTAGTGACCGCCGCGGGACTCCTGACGGTGCAGGGCCGCCACGGTCATGGCTTCAGCCATATCCAGCAGGAAGCCCAGCTCCACAGCCTCGAGCAGATCGAGGTTGAAGCGCTTGCCCTTGTCCTGGATCTGGACGTTCTGGTAGCGCTGGCGCAGCTCCTCGATCTTGGCCAGCGCCTCCTTGATGGTCGTCTCGGAGCGGAACACCTGCATGTTCGCGTCCATGGTCTCCTGCAGCTCGGAGCGCAGGGTCGCCACCCGCTCGCCGCCCTGGCCGTCGCGGACCACGTTGAGCAGCTGCTCGGTGTAGGCGGCCGGGTTCTCCGGCAGCTCCACGAACTCGGCTGTTGTGGCGTACTCGGCGGCGGCGATGCCGGCGCGCTTGCCGAAGACGTTGATGTCCAGCAGGGAGTTGGTGCCCAGGCGGTTGGAGCCGTGCACGGACACACAGGCGACCTCGCCGGCGGCGTAGAGGCCCGGGACCACAGTGTCGTTGTCCTGGAGGACCTCAGCCTCGACGTTGGTCGGGATGCCGCCCATCGCGTAGTGGCAGGTCGGGAAGACCGGCACCGGCTCGGTGTAGGGCTCCACACCCAGGTAGGTGCGGGCGAACTCGGTGATGTCCGGGAGCTTGGCATCGATGTGCTCGGGCTCCAGGTGGGTCAGGTCCAGCAGCACATAGTCCTTGTTCGGACCGCAGCCGCGGCCCTCGCGGACCTCGTTCGCCATGGAACGGGCCACGATGTCACGCGGTGCGAGGTCCTTGATGGTCGGGGCGTAGCGCTCCATGAAGCGCTCACCCTCCGAGTTGCGGAGGATGCCGCCCTCACCGCGGGCCGCCTCGGAGAGCAGGATGCCCAGGCCGGCCAGACCGGTGGGGTGGAACTGGACGAACTCCATGTCTTCCAGCGGGATGCCCCGGCGGTAGGCGATGGCCATGCCGTCGCCGGTCAGGGTGTGCGCGTTGGAGGTGGTCTTGAAGATCTTGCCCAGACCGCCGGAGGCGAAGACCACCGACTTGGCCTGGAAGACGTGGATCTCACCGTTGGCCAGATCGTAGGAGACCACACCTGCGGTCTTCTTCTGGGTGTAGGTGGTGCCGTCCTCGGCGGTGACCTCTTCGTCCACCGTCAGCAGGTCCAGCACGTAGTACTCGTTGAAGAACTCGACGTTGTGCTTGACGCAGTTCTGGTAGAGGGTCTGCAGGATCATGTGACCGGTGCGGTCCGCGGCATAGCAGGCACGGCGGACTGCGGCCTTGCCGTGGTCACGGGTGTGGCCGCCGAAGCGGCGCTGGTCGATCTTGCCCTCAGGAGTGCGGTTGAAGGGCAGACCCATCTTCTCCAGGTCGAGGACGGCGTCGATGGCTTCCTTCGCCATGACCTCGGCCGCGTCCTGGTCGACGAGGTAGTCGCCGCCCTTGACGGTGTCGAAGGTGTGCCACTCCCAGTTGTCCTCTTCCACGTTGGCCAGTGCGGCGCACATGCCGCCCTGGGCGGCACCGGTGTGGGACCGGGTGGGGTAGAGCTTGGTCAGCACTGCGGTGTGCGCACGCTGGCCGGATTCGATGGCGGCGCGCATACCTGCGCCGCCGGCGCCGACGATGAGCACGTCGTACTTGTGAACCTGCATGAACTTGGGGCTCTTTCTGTCAGTCAGTGCGGTGAAGAAGGGGTGCGGTCGGCGCTCTAGAGGTCGTGGCAGAACGCCGGCACGGACTCGAGCAGCTCGCCGGTCTGGTTGTCCACCAGGCAGGGCTCAAAGGTGAAGATCACCATGGTGCCCAGGACGATGACCACCGTGGAGCTGACGAAGAGGATGGACTTCAGCCACAGGCGGGTGGAGTCCTTCTCCGCGTAGTCGTTGATGATCGTGCGCATGCCGTTGGTGCCGTGCAGCATGGCCAGCCACAGCATGGTCAGGTCCCAGAACTGCCAGACGGGGTTGGCCCACTTGCCGGCCACGAAGCCGAAGTCGATCTGGTGGATGCCGTCGCCGACCATCAGGTTGACCCAGAGGTGGACGAAGATCAGCACCACCAGGGCCAGGCCGGAGACTCGCATGAAGACCCAGGTGGCCATCTCGAAGCTGCCGTTGGAGCCCTTGGTGCGGAGGTACTTGGGGTCGATCCGTCCGGAGCGCGGTGCCTCGATGCCCTGCGCGGGGAGGAGTGAGTCAGAGTTCGTCGTCGTCATGATTCGGTCATCCTCCCTGGACGAAGAGCATCAGGTGGCGGACGCTGAATGCGGCCATGGTCACGAACCACAGGGCCAGCACGGCCCAGAGCATCTGACGGTGGTAACGGGTTCCCTGCTTCCAGAAGTCCACCAGGATGATCCGCAGGCCGTTGAAGGCGTGGAAGACGATGGCGCCCACCAGGCCGATCTCGCCGACGATCATGATGGGGTTCTTATAGGCGCCGATGACGGCGTCATAGGCCTCCGGGGACACTCGCACGAGCGAAGTGTCCAGCACGTGGACCAGAAGGAAGAAGAAGATGCCGACTCCGGTGATCCGGTGCCCCACCCAGGACCACATTCCTTCGCGGCCTCTGTAGAGGGTGCCCCGGCCGGTCGGGGCGCTCTTTGTCTGCGTCACTGTGTACAAACCTCCCTGCATCGTCGCATGGCGTTCCGCGCCGCCTTGTCTTGGGTGCGTAGTCGATCGCGTTCGGCGGTGCGGGCGTGTGACGCCGGTGCGAGTGCGATCTCATACCAGGGTAAGGCACCGCCGTCAGTGACGTGGACCGCGTTCCTGCCCCGGACGCGTCGTTGCGCAGATCATGGTAGGCACAACTCGGCTCCAGGACCGAAACGACGCACAGAGCCGATGTTGTTCTACACGCGGTAGAAAATCGCAATGAATGTGAAACATGGAAAAGCCGTTCTCCGATGTCAGCTCAGTGCGCCCTGCCGTACCCTGGTGGAGTGACTCAAGCGCTCCCGAACTTCTACACCGTCATCCCTGCCGGTGGAGTGGGCACCAGGCTGTGGCCGCTCTCGCGCGCCAATGCGCCCAAGTTCCTCCACGACCTGACCGGTGCCGGAACGACTCTCATCCGTGGGACCTTCGAACGGCTGGCCCCGCTGACCGGGGACCGGGTGATGGTGGTGACCGGGGAGTCCCACCGGGATGCGGTCCGGGAGCAGATCCCGGAGCTCGCCGGGGGAGACCTGGTGCTGGAGCCCTCACCCAAAGACTCTGCGGCCGCCATCGGACTGGCCGCCGCCATCCTTCACCGTCGCGACCCCGAGATCATCATGGGATCCTTCGCCGCGGACCAGGTCATCGCTCCGGTGGACATCTTCCAGGAGGCGGTGAAGGAGGCCGCCGTCACCGCGGCCACCGGCAGGATCGTCACCATCGGCATCAAACCTACGACGCCGGCCACCGGCTTCGGCTACATCCGCCAGGGTGAGGCGCTGAGCATCGACGGCGCCCCGCATGCCTGCGAGGTGGCCGAGTTCGTGGAGAAGCCCGGGGAGCAGAAGGCTCAGGAGTACGTCGACGGCGGATCCCACCTGTGGAACGCCGGCATGTTCGTCGCTCCGGTGGGCCTGCTGCTGGAACATCTGAAGGCCAACGAACCACAGCTGCATGACGGCCTCGTGGAGATCGCCGCCGCCTGGGGCACCGAGCGGCAGCAGGAGGTGATGGCCCGGATCTGGCCCACCCTGCCCAAGACCGCCATCGACTACGCAGTCGCCGAGCCGGCCGCCGCGGCCGGCGACGTCGCCGTCATCCCCGGGCACTTCACCTGGGACGACGTCGGCGACTTCGCCGCCATCGCCCGGCTCAACCCAGCCGAGGACGAAGATCAGATGACCGTGCTGGGCGATTCCTCCCGGGTCTATTCGGACGAGTCCTCCGGTGTGGTCGTCTCCGAGACCGACCGTGTGGTGGCGCTGATCGGGGTCAGGGACATCGTGGTGGTGGACACCGACGACGCCCTGCTGGTCACCACCACCGACCACGCCCAGTCCGTGAAGCAGGCGGTGGAGGCGCTGCAGAAGAAGGGAGATTCTGATGTCCTCTGATGTCACCGAATCCGGTGTGACCGGCTCCGCGGTCACCGGTTCCGCTGCCACCGGTGCCGGTCCCGCGCTGATCTCCCGCGCCGCCGGCGTCGTCGACTCCCTCGGGGAGCGGCTGGTGGAGATCCGCCGCGAGCTGCACCAGCACCCTGAGCTCTCCTTCCAGGAGAAGGAGACGACCCGACGCCTGGTGGAATGGCTGCGCGAGGCGGGTCTGGAACCGCAGACCCTGCCCGAGACCACAGGCCTCTACGTGGACATCGGGCCGCAGGAGGCTCCGTTCGCAGCGGGCTTCCGCGGCGATATGGACGCACTGCCGCTCGATGAGGTCACCGACCTTCCGTACGCCTCCCAGAACCCCGGGGCGGCGCACGCCTGTGGTCATGACATCCACACCACCGTGATGATGGGCCTGGCGCTCACCTTGGACCACCTGCACCGTGAGGTCGGGCTGGAGAACCGCTACCGCGTGATCTTCCAGCCCGCCGAGGAGACCATGCCCGGCGGTGCCAAGGAGGTCGTCAGCCAGGGGCTGCTGACCCCGCTCCCGAGGATCTTCGCCCTGCACTGCGACCCCAAGCTCACGGTGGGCTCCGTCGGGACGCGCATCGGGGCCATCACCTCCGCCTCGGACCTGGTGCGGATCGACGTCAGCGGACGCGGCGGCCACACCTCACGGCCCCATCTGACCGAAGACGTGGTGGGCGCGCTGGGGCACCTGGCCACCACAGTGCCGGCCGTGTTGGCCCGGCGGATCGACGTGCGCAGCGGCGTCTCCCTGGTGTGGGGCACCATCCGCGCCGGAAACGCGGCCAATGCCATCCCTGCCGCCGGCACTCTCGCCGGGACCATGCGGATCCTGGACGCCGACGCGTGGAAGGAGGCCGGGGGAGTCCTCGCCCCCATCGTGGAGCAGGCCGCGAACTCCTATGGCGTGGACGTCCAGCTCGAACATGTGCGCGGAGTGCCCCCGGTCATCAACGACGAGACCGAGACCGCCCGCGTGGACACCGCCGCCAAGGAGATCCTGGGTTCGGGATGCCTGGCTCTGGCCGAACAGTCCATGGGCGGGGAGGACTTCGCCTGGATGACTCAGGAGATCCCCGGGTCCATGTTCCGCCTGGGCACCCGCACCCCGGACGGCCCTTCCTTCGACCTGCATCGCGGTGACTACGCTCCGGATGAGCGTGCCATCGGCGTCGGGGTCAAGGTGATGGCTGCTGTGGCGCTACGTTCTAGGATGAGTCCATGAGCGACGAGATCTCTTCCACCGGACCGGACACCGCCGGACTGAGCCTGACAGGAGCCATCGGCCTGGTCCCGCGGGTCCCTGAGGATGTGGACTGGGAACGGCTGACCACCCAGGCGCGCATCGCCATGACCAAGGCCTATGTGCCGTACTCGAAGTACCCGGTGGGCGCCGCCGCCCTGCTGGACAACGGCAGCGTGGTCTCCGGGTGCAACGTGGAGAACGCCTCCTACGGCGTCGGGCTCTGCGCCGAGTGCACGATGGTCGGTCAGCTCCAGATGAACGGCGGGGGTAAGATCGTCGCCTTCACCTGCGTCAACGGCGAGGGCGAGTACATCACCGCCTGCGGCCGCTGCCGTCAGCTGCTCAACGAATTCCGTGCCGAGACCATGTTCATCCTCACCGCCCAAGGTGTGGTGAGCATGGACGACTTCCTCCCCGAAGCCTTCGGCCCCCGCGACCTCGAGAAGTGAGAGCCTCCATGACCCCTTCGTCCGTCTCCGGCGCCGCCTTCGATCCCGGAGCCTTCAGCGCCACCGACCTGATCCGGACCAAGCGCGACGGCGGCCGCCTCAGCGACGCCGAGATCGACTGGATGATCGCCGCCTACACCGACGGCTATGTGGCCGATGAGCAGATGTCCGCCATGGCCATGGCGATCCTGCTGCGCGGCATGAGCCGCGAGGAGATCAGCCGCTGGACCGCCGCGATGATCGCCTCCGGCGAGACGATGGACTTCAGCTCCCTGAAGACCGCCGACGGCGCACGTCGGCTGACCGCCGATAAGCACTCCACCGGCGGCGTGGGGGACAAGATCACCCTCCCGCTGGCCCCGCTGGTGGCCAGCTACGGCGTGCCGGTCCCGCAGCTCTCCGGCCGTGGACTCGGCCACACCGGCGGCACGCTGGACAAGCTCGAGGCCATCCCCGGATGGCGCGCCTCGCTGACCAATGAGGAGATGCTCGCCCAGCTGGACTCCCTCTCCGCGGTGATCTGCGCGGCCGGAGCGGGCCTGGCCCCGGCGGACAAGAAGCTCTACGCACTGCGCGACGTCACCGGCACCGTCGAGGCGATCCCGCTGATCGCCTCCTCCATCATGTCCAAGAAGATCGCCGAGGGCACCGACGCCCTGGTCCTGGATGTGAAGACCGGGTCCGGTGCCTTCATGAAGACCCGCGAGGACTCGGAGGAGCTGGCCCGCACGATGGTGGCCCTGGGCACCGACGCCGGGGTGAACACCACGGCGCTGATCACGTCGATGGAGACGCCGCTGGGCCTGACCGCCGGCAACGGCATCGAAGTCGAGGAATCGCTGGAGGTGCTCGCCGGCGGCGGCCCCGCCGACGTCGTCGAGCTGACGGTGGAACTGGCGCGCGAGATGCTCGCCGGCGTCGGGGTCACCGATGTGGACCCCGCAGAGAACCTGCGCAACGGCCGTGCCATGGACTCCTGGAAGAAGATGATCGCGGCCCAGGGCGGAGATCCGCAGGCCCCGCTGCCGCAGGCCGCCCATTCCCACACGATCACCGCCGCGGTCGGCGGGACGGTGACCCGCCTGGACGCCATGTCCGTGGGCCTGGCCGCCTGGCGTCTGGGGGCGGGACGTGCGCGCAAGGAGGACACCGTCCAGGCCGGAGCGGGTGTGCGGATGCATGCCAAGCCGGGGGATCAGGTCGCCGCGGGTCAGCCGCTGTTCACCCTGCTCACCGATGATCAGGAGCGGATCGCCCGGGCTGAGGAAGCGCTGAACGGCGCCGTGGATGTGGACGTCTCCGGCGGACCCGCTGAGCTCCCGCCGCTGCTGCAGGGACGCATCACCGCTCAGGACCTCTGACCTGCCGACGGCAGAGGACTTATGCGCCTGATCGAATATTCCGACGCGCTCCAGGACCTGGTGGTCGAGGCCGCGTCCGGCTGGTGGACGCTGCTGGCGCTGTTCGGCTTCGTCACGGTCAACGGGTTCTTCCCGCCGCTGCCCTCCGACTCGCTGATCATCACGCTGGGCTCCGTCCAGGACGAGCCGGGCACCCCCTGGTGGCCCTGGGTGGTGCTGACCGCCGGAACCGCCGCGGTGCTCGGCGATCTGACCGCCTATCGGCTCGGTTCCCTCATCGGGCGCGGCATGCTGGAGGGGCGCGGCCGGTTCCGCTGGATGCGCCGGCCGACCATGCTCAAGACGCTCATGTGGGCCCGACATGAGCTGGACAAGCGCGGCGTCATGGTGATCTTCGTGGGCCGGTTCATCCCTGGGGCGCGGGTGGCGATCAACTTCGTGGCAGGCTCCACCGGCTATTCGCTGCCGCGGTTCCTGCTGATCGATGCCGCGGCCTCCCTCGCCTGGGCCGGATGGCTGATCGGGCTGGGGATCGCCGGTGACGCCATCTTCGGCAACACACTGATCGCCATGGCGCTGGGGATCGTCATGGCGGTGCTGCTGGGACTGCTCTGTGAGCGGCTGTTCAGCCTGCTGGCCCGCTGGCTGGACCGCAAGGGCGTTCCGCTGGACCCGGCGGGCTACCAGGACACCGCAGCCATCGATCTGCCCGCGCCCATCCATCTGAGGCGAAAGCGGCACACGGACGGGGAGAGCGATTAGGCTGGGAGCATGACTTCCACCGAAGCCGAAGATCGTACTGCTGCCGCAAAACTCGAAGAGCAGCTTCGCAACCTCCCCAAGGTCTCCCTCCACGATCACCTGGACGGATCCCTCCGCCCCGCCACTCTGGTGGAGCTCGCCGCTGAGATCGGCCACGAGCTGCCGAGCCAGGACCCGGAGGAGCTGGCCGAGACCTTCAGCCGCAACGCGAACTCCGGCTCCCTGGAGAAGTACCTGGAGGCATTCGCCCACACCACTGCGGTCATGCAGACCGCCGCCAACCTGCGCCGCGTGGCCAAGGAATACGTGGAGGACCTGGCCGCCGACGGCATCGTCTACGCCGAGGTCCGCTGGGCCCCCGAGCAGCACCAGGCCGAGGGCCTGAGCGTGGATGAGGCCGTGGAGGCCGTCCAGACCGGCCTGGAGGAGGGCATGTCCTCCGTGGAGGCTCAGGACGGGATCATCGTGGTCGGTCAGCTGATCTCCGCGATGCGCCAGTCCGACCGCGCCGATGAGATCGTCGAGGTCGCCCTGCGCCACCGCGACAAGGGCGTGCTCGGCTTCGACATCGCCGGCCCCGAGGCAGGCTTCCCGCCGTCGAAGTTCGCCGGCGCCTTCACCCGCCTGGCCGAGGAGATGCTGCCGACCACCGTCCATGCCGGAGAGGGCGACGGCGTCGACTCCATTCGCGATGCCCTGGTCTCCGGCCGTGCCCAGCGCCTGGGCCACGGCATCCGCGTGGCCGAGGACATCACCGTCACCGTGGGCGAGTCCTCGCGCAGCAAGACCGCCGAGGACGGCGAGGAGGAGCTGGTCGAGGTGGAGCTCGGTCCGGTGGCCCGCTGGGTCCGCGACCGCCAGATCCACCTGGAGGCCAGCCCGACGTCGAACCTCCAGACCGGTGCCGCCGACGGCTTCTCCGAGGGCGGCAAGGCGGCACTGGCCGACCACCCCTTCGACATGCTCTACCAGCTGGGCTTCAACATCGGGGTCAACACCGATAACCGCCTGGTCTCCGGCGTCACGCTCTCCTATGAGCTGGCCCAGATCGCGGTGACCTTCGACTACGGCCTGGCCGAGCTGGCCGACTTCCAGATCAACGCCCTGGAGTCCTCCTTCCTCGGCTACGAGGAGCGCGAGGCGCTGGCCGGCGTGATCCTCGAGGCCTGGAACGCCTGAGCACGAAAGCCTGAGATGACCACACCCCCTGAGGATCCCTTCGCCAAGCTGCAGTGGGTCATCGCCTCGCTGCGCGAACACTGCCCGTGGACCGCGCAGCTCACCCATGAGGCGCTGACCCCCTACTTGGCGGAGGAGTCCCAGGAGGTCATCGACGAGATCGAGGCCGGCATCCTCGGAGATCCGCTGCGCCGCGAGCTGGGGGATCTGCTGCTGCAGATCGTGCTGCACGCCCAGATCGCCTCCGAGCGCGGAGACTTCGACTTCGGCGGGGTGGCCGAGGCCATCACCGCCAAACTGATCCGCCGCAGCCCACACGTCTTCACCCCTGAGGGCGAGCTCTCGCCCACCCAGGCGAGCCTGGAGGAGATCGACGCCGCCTGGCAGCGGATCAAACAGCAGGAGAAGTCTGAGGAAGCTGCGGGTGAGCAGGGCCGATCCTGACCCATTCCGTCGACTAGGCTGGTGCCTAAGTCAACGGGGACTCTTCATCTATCCATGACATAAGGAGCATCAATGTCTCTGATCGCCAGTGTGTACGGCCGCGAGATCCTCGATTCCCGCGGCAACCCCACCGTGGAGGTGGACGTCCTCCTCGACGACGGCAGCTTCGGCCAGGCCGCCGTGCCCTCCGGCGCCTCCACCGGTGCTTTCGAGGCCGTGGAGCGCCGCGACGGCGATAAGGGCCGCTACCTGGGCAAGGGCGTCACCGGCGCGGTCTCCGCCGTCAACGACGTCATCGCCCCCGCCCTGGAGGGCCAGGACGCCACCGAGCAGCGCGTGATCGACCAGATCCTGCTCGACCTCGACGGCACCGAGAACAAGGGCTCCCTGGGCGCGAACGCCATCCTGGGCGTCTCCCTGGCTGTGGCCAAGGCCGCCGCGGATGCCTCGGACCTGTCCCTGTACAAGTACCTGGGCGGGCCCAACGCTCACCTGCTGCCCGTGCCGATGATGAACATCCTCAACGGCGGCTCCCACGCGGACTCCAACGTGGACATCCAGGAGTTCATGATCGCGCCCATCGGTGCGGCCACCTTCTCCGAGGCGCTGCGCGCCGGCGTCGAGGTCTACCACGCGCTGAAGTCGCTGCTGAAGGAGAAGGGCCTGGCCACCGGCCTGGGCGACGAGGGCGGCTTCGCTCCCGACCTGTCCTCCAACCGCGAGGCGCTGGACCTCATCACCGAGGCCATCACGCGTGCCGGATACACCCCGGGCAAGGATGTGGCGCTGGCGCTCGACGTCGCCGCCAGCGAGTTCTACGCCGAGGGTGCCTACACCTTCGAGGGCGAGCAGAAGACCCCCGAGCAGATGAGCGCCTACTACAAGGAGCTCGTGGAGGCCTACCCGCTGGTCTCCATCGAGGACCCGCTGGATGAGGACGACTGGTCCGGCTGGAAGACCCTGACCGAGACCATCGGCGAGAAGGTCCAGCTGGTCGGCGACGACCTGTTCGTGACCAACCCGGACCGCCTGGGCAAGGGCATCGAGAACGACACCGCCAACTCGCTGCTGGTGAAGGTCAACCAGATCGGCTCCCTGACGGAGACCTTCGACGCGATCTCTCTGGCGCAGCGCAACCGCTACACCACGATGATCTCCCACCGCTCCGGCGAGACCGAGGACACCACCATCTCGGACATCGCGGTGGCCACCAACGCCGGCCAGATCAAGACCGGTGCGCCGGCCCGCTCCGAGCGTGTGGCCAAGTACAACCAGCTGCTGCGCATCGAGGAGGAGCTCGGCGACGCCGCGGCCTACGCAGGGGCGAGCGCCTTCCCGCGCTTCCGCGCCTGAACTGATTGACCCCCTCTCCGGATTCGAGCGGGGTTTCGGCCCTTATGACGCCCAGATGCGTCTCACAAGGGCTGAAACCCCGCTCGAATCATGGGGGAGGCGGAGTTTTTGAGACTTCCGCGCTCTGGCGGACAATAGGAGGGTGACCACAGCCCCCGCAGAGACCAGTACGACGTCGGCCGCGCTCCTGCCTGCCCTGACACTGGGCCCCATCACGGTGAAGACCCCCGTGGTGCTGGCCCCCATGGCTGGCATCACCAACACTGCCTTCCGCCGCCTCTGCCGCGAATACGGCGGCGGCCTCTACGTCAATGAGATGGTGACCGCCCGGGCGCTCGTCGAACGGCGCCCGGAGTCGCTGCGGATCATCAGGCACGAGCCGGACGAGGTGCCGCGCTCCGTGCAGCTCTACTCTGTGGACCCGGTCACCACCGGTCATGCCGTGCGGATGCTGGTCGAGGAGGATCGGGCGGACCATATCGACCTGAACTTCGGCTGCCCGGTTCCCAAGGTCACCCGCAAGGGCGGGGGATCGGCGCTGCCCTGGAAGATCCGGCTCTTCGAATCCATCGTGGCCACTGCGGTGCGCGAAGCCTCGAAGAACGACATCCCGGTGACCGTGAAGATGCGCAAGGGCATCGACGAGGACCACCTGACCTATATCGAGGCTGGCAAGATCGCGCGGGACTCCGGCGTCGCCGCCGTGGCGCTGCACGGCCGCACCGCCCGCCAGCACTACTCGGGTCAGGCCGACTGGTCGGCCATCGCAGCGCTGCGCGACTCGCTGCCCGACATCCCGGTCCTCGGCAACGGTGACATCTGGTCGGCTGAGGATGCGGTGCGCATGGTGGAGCAGACCGGCGTCGACGGCGTCGTCGTCGGGCGCGGCTGCCAGGGGCGGCCGTGGCTCTTCGGTGACCTGCAGGCGGCCTTCGAAGGCCGTGATGACCGGCACCGTCCGGATCTGCCGATGGTCATCCAGACGCTGCTGACCCACGCGCAGATGCTGATCCCGTACTTCGACGGAGACGAGCGCAAGGCCATGCAGGACATCCGCAAGCATGTCGCCTGGTACTTCAAGGGCTATCCGATCGGCGGAGCGCTGCGCTCACAGCTGGTCACAGTGGAGAGCCTGGCCCAGCTCGAGGACCTCCTGGGACAGTTGGACCAGTCGATCAGCTACCCGGGGGAGCCCGCCGAGGGTCCGCGCGGCCGTGCCGGATCGCCGAAGAAGGTCCACCTGCCGGAGGACTGGCTGGAGTCTCAGGAGCTCAACGAGGAACAGCGCGAGATGATCCAGGCCGCCGAAGTCGACACCTCCGGCGGCTGATCCGGCCTGCGCCTGCGGTGCGCCGTCATGTCTCCGATAGGCTGGAGCGGTGAGCACTGAGAACGTCGAGCGACTGGAGGGGGACTACGCGGCCCTCAAACCCGGCTACACCGAGGCCGATGAGGAGCGCTGGCTCCCTGAGCATGGGAAATCCGTGTACCGCTCCAGCTTTGAGCGCGATCGCGCCCGGCTGCTGCACTCCTCCTCGCTGCGGCGTCTGGGTGCGAAGACTCAGGTGGTCTCACCGGACATCGACGACTTCTCCCGCACCCGGCTGACCCACTCGCTGGAGGTCGCCCAGGTGGGCCGGGAGCTGGGCCGCCTGCTGGGCTGCGACCCCGACGTCGTCGACGGCGCATGCCTGTCCCACGATCTCGGGCACCCGCCGTTCGGGCACAACGGGGAGACGGTGCTCAACGAGCTGGCCGCCGACTGTGGGGGTTTCGAAGGCAACGCCCAGACCCTGCGCATCCTCACCAAGCTGGAGACCAAACGGTTCCACCCCGACGGCCGCTCCGCCGGACTGAACCTGACCCGCGCCTCCCTGGACGCGGCGGTGAAGTACCCGTGGCGCTCGCACGAGGCACCGCTGAAGGGCGACGGCACCCGCAGCCAGAAGTTCGGCGCCTATGAGGACGACCTCGAGGTCTTCCATTGGCTGCGCAGCGGGATCGAGGGCCGGCGAAAGTCCATGGAGGCCCAGGTCATGGATGCCGCCGATGACATCGCCTACTCCGTCCACGACGTGGAGGACGGGATCGTCAGCGGGCGTTTCCAGCTGACCCTGCTGGACAACGCGGTCCAGCGCGCTCGGGTCATCCAGACCACCCAGGAGTGGTACCTGCCGGACACCCCGGAGGATGAGATCGAAGAGGCGCTGACGCGGCTCGCCGCCGATGAGCACTGGGTGCGCGAATCGGACGGGTCCCGGCGGGCGCTGGCCGCGCTGAAGAACATGACCAGCCAGTTCATCGGCCGCTTCTGCGATGCGATCTACCGTGCCACGCGCGAGGCCCACGGTGACCATCCGCTGGTCCGTCACGAGGCGGATCTGGTGGTCCCGCGCGAGACGCTGGTGGAGATCTCCCTGATGAAGGGGATCGCGGCGAACTACATCATGGCCTCACGCGAGCAGATGCCGGTCTACATGCGTCAGCGCGAGGTCATCGAAGGGCTGCACAGCCTGCTGATCGAGACCGGGGACCGCTTCCTGGATCCGCAGTTCCAGGCGGACTTCCGCGATGCTCAGGACGAGTCCGGCCGCCACCGCGCGATCATCGACCAGATCGCCTCCATGACCGACGGCGCCTGCCTGGAGTGGTACGCCACCCTGGTCCACGGCAAACCGGTGGTCAACCGGCTGTTCTCCTGAGGCGGGGCGGATCGTCCGAGCCGATCGTCCAGGCTGGGTGCCGCCCCCCGCGGATCACTTCCCGATGTCGCCGGTGGTGACCTCGAAGGCGGCGAAGAGCTGTTCGGCGTCGACGAACAGATTCAGATCCGGCTCACCGGCGCCCATGGCGATGCGCCCGGTGATGGATTCATCGGCGTAGATCGGCAGCTGGTTGCGCAGCCCGAAGGGGTTGATGGTGCCCGGCATGTAGCCGCTGGCCTCGAAGCCCTCCTCGGGTGAGGCCATGGACATCTTCTTCATGCCGGCCAGCCGGCGCAGCTTGGCCCAGTCCACGGCTTTGTCACCGGGGATCAGTGCGATGACGTAGCTGTACTCGGTGGTGGTCTGGGTGAGTTTGGCCTTGGCGACCAGCGTCTTGACGATGTTCCGCGGCTCGACGCCCAGGTTCGCAGCGGCCTCCGGCAGCGACGACGCCGGCCCCCGGTCCACGAACTCGATCTCCACTCCGCGCGCCGCAGCGTCGGCGCGCACCCGCTCACGGCCGGTCAGTTCGATGCTCATGAGCAGAAGCCTACCGAGAACCCCACCCTCGTTTTACCAACCACTTCTCGGAAAACCCCTGCAGATACGGTCAGGTAAAGCGAGAAAGGCTTGGTAAAACGAGGGTGCCCCGACCTGTGGAGAGCCGGAGCGCCGATTTGGTCTCTCGGAGTAGATTTGTAGCTGTGGCAGGACTGATCAAGCGCGAAGACATCGACGCCGTACGTGAGCGTGCCGATCTGCGTGAAGTGGTCGAACAGTACGTCACCCTCAAGGGCGCGGGGATCGGCAGCTGGAAGGGTCTGTGCCCCTTCCACGACGAACGCACCCCCAGCTTCCACATCCGCCCCCAGGTCGGCACCTATCACTGCTTCGGCTGCGGCGAGTCCGGTGACGTCATCGCCTTCCTGATGGCCATGGACCACACCAGCTTCCAGGAGACGGTCGAACGGCTGGCCGGCAAGTACGGGATCGAGCTGCGCTACGAGGACGGCGGCAGAGGCCCGGACAAGGAAGAGATCGGCCGGCGCCAGCGCCTGCTGGACGCCCATAAGATCGCCGATGAGTTCTACCGCGCCGCGCTGCTCTCCGCCGAGGCGCAGACGGCCCGTGAGTTCCTCACCGAACGCGGCTTCACCCGTGAGCATGCCGAGAAGTTCGACGTCGGCTATGCCCCCAAGGGCTGGGACAACCTGCTCAACCATCTGCGCAGCAGAGGCTTCCGTGACGACGAGCTCAAGCTCACCGGAATGTTCTCCGAGGGCGGGCGCGGCATCTATGACCGCTTCCGCGGCCGACTGATGTGGCCCATCCGAGACATGACCGGCAACACGGTGGGCTTCGGCGGACGTCGCCTCTACGAGGACGACAAGGGCCCCAAGTACCTGAACTCCCCAGAGACCCACATCTATAAGAAGTCGCAGGTCCTCTACGGGATCGAGCACGCCAAGCGGAACATCGCCAAGCAGCGCCAGCTGGTGGTCGTCGAGGGCTACACTGATGTCATGGCCTGCCATGTGGCCGGAGTGGAGACTGCGGTGGCCACCTGCGGCACCGCCTTCGGCGAGGGCCACGTGAAGGTGGCTCGGCGCCTGCTCTCCGACGACGGCGGCGGAGGAGAGGTCATCTTCACCTTCGACGGCGACGATGCCGGCCAGCAGGCTGCGCTTAAGGCCTTCAAAGAGGACCACATGTTCCTGGCCAAGACCTTCATCGCTGTGGGGCCTGAGGGCATGGACCCCTGCGATGTGCGCCAGCACCGCGGTGACGACGCCGTCAAGGAGCTCATCGGGACCAAGACGCCTCTGTTCGAGTTCGCCATCCGCGCCAAGCTCCGAGACTTCGACCTGAACACCATCGAGGGCCGGGTCCAGGCGCTGCGGGCCACTGCGCCCATCGTCGGCGGCATCAAGGACCCCGCGCTGCGTCCGGCGTATACGCGTGAGCTGGCCGGCTGGCTCGGAGCGGAGATGGACGACGTCGTGCGCGCGGTGGAGTCTGCTCGGCGTCGCGGCCTGCAGCCCGGCGCCGAGCCTGATCCTCGGTCCGGCCGCCAGGGGGAGCCCTCGGCCCAGGAGCAGAACGGCGGCTCAGGAGGCCACGGCAGTCAGGGACCTCTCGGCGGCCAGGGACCGTCCCGCGATCCGGCCGAGCCGGGGATGCCCGCCATGCCACAGTTCCAGCGGCCCGACACCCGCGACCCGGCAGTGATGATGGAGCGCCAGGCGCTGGAGGTCATTCTGCAGCACCCCACGCGGCTCACCGCCGAACAGTGGGAGGAGATCTTCACGGTCCGCTTCACCGCCCCGGCCCATCAGGCCATCCACGACGGCATCCGAGTGGCGGCGGCCCAGGCCTCGGATCCGCGGAACTGGGTGCAGAACGTCCGCGACGAGGTCCCCGAGCCCATCCGTTCGCTGGTCTCCGAGCTGGCCGTGGTCACGCTGCCCACCCGCACGGAGGAGGATCTGGAGAACTACTGCCAGTCCATCCTCAACCGCCTGGTGGAGCTGAAGATCACCCATCAGAAGGCCAACCTCATCGGTCGGTTGCAGCGGATGAACCCTGCGGAGAACCCTGAGGAGCACCGGGCGCTGAACGCTGAGCTGATGGAGCTGGAGCGTCGGCGTCGGGCGCTGCGCGGTGACGACTGAGCCCGCCCTCCATGACGCGGATCACTCGCCGCGTCGCTGATCTTGGTAGTCTCTGAGGTCGACAAGGCGTGACGATGGGGTCACGTGAGGACCTCATGAGCATCTTGTTCTGTGGAGGAGAATCGCATGACCCATGAAGCTGCCGTCACCGGCTCACACACCCGCTCTGCTGCGATGCACGAGATCCCCGAGGAGATGCGGCACGACGTCGGGCTCCTCGGCGAGCTGCTGGGCCAGGTGCTCAACGAGTACGGCTCGGAGGGCCTGCTCCAGGACGTGGAGAAGCTGCGTGAGCTCACCATCTCAGCGCTGGATGATCCCGACGGCGACGCGCTGGCCGCAGCGGAGGAGCTGGTCGACTCCTTCTCCGCCTACCGAGCCCGCGAAGTCGCCCGCGCCTTCACCTGCTACTTCCTGCTGGCCAACCTCGCTGAGGAGCAGCACCGGGTGCGCACGCTGCGCTCCCGCGACGGCGAGGTGCCGCTGACCGAACAGAAGCCGTCCGACTCGGTCGCCTCGGCGCTCGCCCACCTCTCTGAGGAGGTCGGTCAGCGCGAGGCCGAGCGCCGCCTCAAGGAGCTGCGGTTCCAGCCGGTGCTCACCGCCCACCCCACCGAGGCGCGGCGCAACGCCATCACCGCCTCGGTCCGGCGCATCGGCGAGCTGCTCGACGAGCGGGACGACCCTCGGATGGGCACCGGTGCTCGTGCCAAGAACCGCCGGGAGATGCTCGAAGAGATCGACAACATGTGGCGCACTGCCCAGCTGCGCGTCTCCAGCCCCTCACCGCTGGACGAGGTCCGGACTGCCCTGGGCCACTTCGACAACTCCTTCTCCAAGACCTTCACCCAGGCCTACCGCCGTATGGATGACTGGCTGCAGGGCGAGGGCAGCGGCGCCGGTGCTCCCAAGGCTCCGGCCTTCATCCGCCTGGGATCCTGGATCGCCGGGGACCGCGACGGCAACCCCAACGTCACCGCCTCCATCACCCGCCAGGCCGTGGCCCAGGCCGCAGACCGCGTCCTCTCCGAGCTGGAGACCCGATCCCGCGGCGTCGGGCTCTCCCTGACCCTCGACGAGCGCTACACCCCGCCGAACGAGAAGCTCACCGCGCTGTGGAACCGCTACCGGCAGCTCTCCGAGGAGCTCACGACGACGGCGGCCGAGCACTCTCCTCGGGAGCCCCACCGTCAGGTCATGCTCGCCATCGCCGGGCGGGTGGAGGCCACCCGCCAGCGCGACGCCGACCTCGCCTACGCGGTGCCCCAGGAGCTCATCGAGGACCTGAAGATCGTCCAGACCTCCCTGGCCGAGGCCGGAGCGCTGCGTGCGGCCTACGGGGACCTGCAGGAGCTGATCTGGCAGGTGGAGACCTTCGGCTTCCACCTGGCCGAGCTGGAGGTCCGGCAGCACTCGGCGGTGCACAGCCAGACGCTGGAGTGGCTTGAGGACCCGGAGGGCTATGAGGCCGCGGGCAAGAAGATGGCCGTGCCGGGGGAGGAGGTCCTGGAGACCTTCCGGGCCATCGCCTCGGTCCAGCAGCGCTACGGCATCGACGCCGCCCGCCGCTACATCGTCTCCTTCACTCAGTCCGCGCAGAACCTCGCCGATGTCTACACCCTGGCGGAGAAGGCCCTCGGCGGCCCGGAGAACGTCCCGGTGCTGGACGTCATCCCGCTTTTCGAGACCTACGACGATCTGCAGAACGCCCCGCGCATCCTGGACGAGATCCTCCAGAACCCGCACCTGCAGGCTCGTCTGGAGCAGACCGGGCGGCGCATGGAGGTCATGCTCGGCTACTCGGACTCCTCCAAGGACGTCGGCCCGGTGGCGGCCACGCTGGCCCTCTACGAGGCGCAGGAGAAGATCGCCGCCTGGGCCATCGAGAACGAGATCACCCTGACTCAGTTCCACGGCCGCGGCGGCGCTCTGGGCCGCGGCGGCGGGCCGGCCAATCGCGCCATCATGGCCCAGCCCCCGCATTCGGTGGACCTGCGGTTCAAGGTCACCGAGCAGGGCGAGGTCATCTCGGCCCGCTATGGGAATCCGGAGATCGCCCTGCGCCATATCGAGCAGGTCGCCGCGGCCACGCTGATGGCCTCGGCGCCGTCGACGGAGAAGCGTAATGCTGAGGCCGCCCGGCGCTTCGCCGATCTGGCCCGGACGATGGACGACGTCTCCCGCGAGCGCTTCCACGGACTGGTGGGTGCTGAGGGCTTCGCTCCGTGGTTCGCCCAGGTCACCCCGCAGGATGAGGTCGGGCTGCTGGCCATCGGCTCCCGCCCGGCCAAGCGCGGACTGTCCGTCGAGTCGTTGGAAGACCTGCGCGCAATCCCGTGGAACTTCGCGTGGGGCCAGGCCCGGATCAACCTGACCGGCTGGTACGGCCTGGGCACTGCGCTGGAAGCCGTCGGGGATGTGGAGCTGCTGCGCTCGGCCTACGCCGAGTGGCCTCTGTTCCGCGCTCTGATCGACAACATCGAGATGTCCCTGGCCAAGACCGACCGGCGCATCGCCGAGCGCTACCTGGCGCTGGGCGACCGCGAGGACCTCTCCGCCCTGGTGCTCGAGGAGCTGGAGCTGACCACCAAATGGGTGCTGCTGATCACCGACCAGCAGCGCCTGCTCGAGGAGCATCGCGTGCTCGGCCGTGCGGTGCAGCTGCGCAATCCGTACGTAGATGCGCTCTCGCTGCTCCAGCTGCGTGCCCTGCGCACGCTGCGCTCCGGTGAGACCTCCGAGGAGAAGGCGCTCGACGACGCCCGCAACCTGCTGCTGATCTCGCTCAAGGGTGTTGCCGCCGGCCTGCAGAACACCGGCTGAGCGGACGCAGCTGGGCGATCTGCGGCGCTCTGCGCAGTCGCGGCACAAACCCGGTGCCGCTTCCTGCGCATCTCTGGCAGCTCATCCCATCTGCCTCCGCTCAGGCTCAGCCGAAGGCGGAGATCCCGGTGATCTCACGTCCGGCGATCAGCAGATTGATGCCGTAGCTGCCCTCATAGGCGTGGACGGCCTCGATGTCTGCGGCCACTTTGGCGATCTCATGGCTGCTGAGGATCCCGTTGCCGCCCAGCACCTCCCGCGCGAGGGAGGCGGACTCTCTGGCCAGCCGGGTCAGGGTGGACTTCGCCAGGCTGGCGCGCAGCATGGTCAGCCGGTCCTCGGCCTGGAGCCTGGTCACCTCGCCCATGAACGCCGTGGAGACGCCCATGTTCCCGGCCACCTGGGCCAGAGCTGACTGGACTAGCTGGAAGGAGCCGATGGGCCGGCCGAACTGGTCGCGCTCGGCCGCGTAGCTGCGCGCGATGTCGAAGAGTGCCTGCTGAGCGCCCACCGCCTGCCAGCCCACCCAGGCTCGGGAGTCCCGCAGGGCGGCATGGACGGCGGAGAAGCTGGTGGCACCGGCCAACAGGGCCGACTCCGGGACCCGGAGGTCCAGGTCCACTTCGGCGTTCTGCATGATCCGCAGACCGGTCTTCTGCCGGATCCCTTCCGCGCGGTAGCCGGGCACATCTGTGGGGACCAGGAAGCCCTTGATCTGGTCATCGGCGGTGTCCCGCGCCCAGACCAGTGCGAGGTCCGCGACGGCGCCCATCCCGATCCAACGCTTCTTCCCCTGCAGGTGCCACTGACCGTCCTGCAGCGAGGCTGTGGTGGCCAACCCGCGGGCGATGTCGGAGCCGTGGTCAGGCTCCGTCAGGCAGAACGCCCCGAGGGTCTCCAGGCGGCGCAGCCCCGGCAGCCAGGCGGCGCGCTGCTGGGGCGAACCCAGGCTGTCGGTCAGTCCCACCAGCAGTTCGTTATGGATGCCGACCAGCGTGGACAGGGACAGGTCAGCCCGGGCCAAGGCCGCGTGGGCCAGCCCTTGGAACAGCGCGGAGGATCCGTCCACGGAGATCTCGCCCAGGCCGAGCCGTCCCAGCTCGGTGAGCAGCTGGCGCGGCAGCTGCTCACGGTTCCACGGTTCGATGGACTCCGGGCGGATGCGCCGCTGGGCGAAGTCCTCGAGGGCCTGAAGCCGCCGTCGCTCGCCCTCGTCGAGGTGGCGGGCGAGGTCCAGCAGATCGGGGTGTTCGTCACCGCTGTGGAGCTGGTCGGCGATCGCCCGGTCCGGGCTGGTTCGGCTCGGCGCGGCCCGGTCTGGGGACGCGGAGTATCCGGGTGTGGTCGGCGTCGTCATCGGTGCTGCCTCCTGCCGCTGGGCGGGGACGGTTCCCCGAAGGGCTGTCCGCCGCCGGATCTGCCTCTCGCCTCTATAGTGGCATGGATCACAGTGATGCGCGTTCTGTTGGGGCTCAGGGTGCGACGGGCCTGATCTGTCCATGGGGGTGGGGCCGCTGTAGCCTGGGCTCCTATAGTCTGACGTGAGGCCGATCACGCCTGAGGAGGAGCATCTATGGATCTGAGCACTGCCAGCGCCGTGGTCACCGGTGGGGCCTCCGGGCTGGGGCGTGCCACAGCGGCAGCCCTCATCGAGGCCGGTGCCCATGTGGTGGTCGTGGACCTTCCCGACGCCGCAGGTCGTTCCGAGGCCGGCAGCCCCGGTGAAGGGTTCCCAGCCGGTCCGCGCGCCGACGCCGTCGCCGCTCTGGGGGAGCGCGCCACCTTCCTCCCCGGAGATGTCACCGACCCGCAGGTTCTGCGTCGTGCCGCCCAGCAGGCGCAGACCAAGGCACCGCTGCGGGTTGCAGTCAGCTGTGCCGGCATCGCGACTCCCGGCAAGCTGCTGGGGCGTGAAGGTCCGCTGCCGGCCGAACAGTTCATGAAGGTCTTGGCGGTGAACACCGGAGGCACTGTCAACCTGATGACTGCGGCCGCGGGGGTCATGAGGCAGAACGAGCCCTGTGGAGGTGAGGGTGGTGACCGAGGCGTCCTCATCAACACCGCCTCCGTGGCAGCCTTCGATGGGCAGATCGGTCAGATCTCCTACGCGGCCTCGAAGGGTGCCGTGGCCTCGCTGACGCTGCCGGCGGCCCGGGAGCTTTCGCGCGATGCCATCCGTGTGATGACGATCGCGCCGGGACTCTTCGAGACTCCGATGATGGACGGCCTGCCGGAAGCCGCTCGGGAGTCTCTGCGCGCCAAGACTCTGCACCCGCCCCGCCTGGGCCGGCCGGAGGACTATGCCCGGACCGTGCTGCAGATCCTGGAGAACCCGATGCTCAACGGAGAGACCATCCGACTGGACGGGGCGGTGCGGCTGGATCCGAAATAGGACGGCCCCGCAGGGCCAGAACAGGACGGTACCGCAGGCTCAGGATGACATGGGCTGGCGGTCCGGGGCAGCCTCCTGGTTGACGCGTGAGTGAACTCCGTTCAGCACGGGGTGCCCTAGTGTTGCGCACACACTAGGCTTATGAGCATGAATCCTTCAGCTGCCCCTGCTATTGAGACGCGCGGCTTGGTCAAGACCTTCGGTGAGAACACTGCTGTCGACGGCATCGACCTGACCATCCCGCGCGGCGGGATCTACGGTGTGCTGGGCCCCAACGGCGCTGGCAAGACCACCGCGATCCGTATGCTCGCCACCCTGCTGCGCCCGGATGCGGGTGAGGCCCGGGTGCTGGGCCACGATGTCTTCGCCGAGCCCAAGACCATCCGCGAGAAGATCGCCCTGACCGGCCAGTTCGCGTCCCTGGACGAGGACCTCACGGGGATCGAGAACCTGATCCTGCTGGGCCGACTCCTCGGCTTCTCCAAGTCCGCGGCCCGGCGTCGCGGCTTGGATCTGCTGGAAGCCTTCGGGCTCTCCGAGGCCGCCGGTCGTCAGGTCAAGAAGTTCTCCGGCGGTATGCGCCGCCGTCTGGACATCGCCGGTTCACTGATCGTGACCCCGGAGCTGATGTTCCTGGATGAGCCCACCACGGGCATCGACCCTCGCTCGCGGAACCAGGTCTGGGACATCATCCGGACCCTGGTGGACGGCGGGACCACTATCCTGCTGACCACCCAGTACCTGGAGGAGGCTGATCAGCTGGCCGACCGGCTGGCTGTGATCGATCATGGCAAGGTCATCGCCGAAGGCACGCCCGGCCAGCTCAAGGCTCAGGTCGGCTCCGGCGCGCTGAAGGTGCGCGTCATCGACCCCGCCGATCGGGAGAGGGCCGCCGAGGTCCTGAGCGTGGCGCTGGGCACCGAGATCGCTCGCGAGAAGGACAGTGCCGCGCTGAGCGCCAGGCTGGGCGCCTCCGAGGGGGCCTCAGCCGGACTGGCCGCCCTGGAGGACGCCGGCATCGGCGTCGAGACCTTCGCCCTGGGCCAGCCGAGCCTGGACGAGGTCTTCCTCGCCCTGACCGGCAAGCCTGCAGAAGACAACGTCGCCGAAGACGCGGCCGCCGAGTTCGAGACTGAGGAGGCCTCCGCATGAGCGCCCAGACCACAGAGCGGCCGGGCCGCGGCCCGACCGCCGCAGAATCCCAGAAGGTGCTCGGTGTCCTGCTGAGCGAGGACGAGCGCCCGACGCCGTCCAACGCCTTCAGCGCCTCCATCACCTTCGGGTGGCGCGCGATGCTGAAGATCAAGCACATCCCCACCCAGCTCTTCGACGTGACGATCTTCCCCATCATCATGACGGTGATGTTCACCTACATCTTCGGCGGAGCCATGGGTGCGGTGGTCTCCGGGACCGGTCAGACCGGCGGGGTGGCCATCAGCGAGTATGTCCAGTTCTTCATCCCGGGCATCTTCGTGCAGACGCTGATCATGATCACGATGTACACCGGGATGACCCTGAACAAGGACATCTCCAAGGGCATCTTCGACCGTTTCCGCTCCCTGCCGACCTGGCGTCCCGCTCAGCTGGTGGGTGCGCTGCTCGGTGACCAGGTCCGCTACGCCCTGGCCGGCGTGATCATCCTGGGTGTGGGCTTCATCGTGGGCTTCCGTCCCGAGGGCGGGCTGGCCGGAGCGGCAGCTGGCTTCGTCCTGCTGCTGGTCTTCAGCTTCTGCCTCTCCTGGGTGTGGACCACCATCTCGCTGCTGCTGCCCACTGAGGAGGCAGTGATGGGTGTGTCCATGACCATCATGATGCCGCTGACCTTCGCCTCGAACATCTTTGTGCCCACAGAGACCATGCCGGACTGGCTGCAGTCTGTGGTCGACCACAACCCGGTCTCAGTGGTGGTCACGGCCATCCGCGAGCTGATGGACGGGGTCTACGACCTCGGCAGCATGATCACAGTGCTGATCTATTGCGCTGTGCTGGTCGCCGTCTTCGCGCCGATCTCGATGGTGCTGTACAACCGCAAGAGCTGATTCCGTGGACCCAGAGTGCCTCACAGCATTCTGCGATCAGGCGGAAGTGTTCTTGGAACCAGAGAGGGCGGCCCCTCCAGCCGGTGAGGCTGAGGGGCCGCCCTCTCTGGTTCTCCGCTGCACGATCAGATGACCCGCGCGGCGGAGAGGCTGATCACTTGATGAAGCGGATGTTGAACGGGTACCGGAACGGCCGCCGGTTATAGGCCGCGACAGCGCCCAGGATGCCGAAGATCAGGGCGATGACGAAGATCAGCGGCACGATGATGAAGCCGATCAGGATGATCATGGTGGCGTAGCCGGTGGGGGTCCGGGGGAGTGCCGCGGCCCTCAGGTGGCTGTGACATGGTTTCCTCCTCTGTGTGATCCTGATGCTTCAGGACGGTGCTGTGAGCGATGTCCTGTGGCCAGTGTACTGACTGCTTTTGCATGCGCAAAAGATTGAGGTGTTTCGGATGAAGCTGTTGGACCAGGTCGACGATGAGCTCGCCGCGCTGGCACAGGATGCCAGACATGTGGCCGTGCTCTCCGGGGCAGGCATCAGTGCCGAATCCGGGGTCCCCACCTTCCGCGAAGTCCAGACCGGGCTCTGGGAGCGGTTCTCCGCCGAAGACCTGGCCACGCCGGAGGCCTTCGAGGAGGACCCCGCGTTGGTCTGGACCTGGTACCGCTGGCGCCAGTCGCTGGTCCAGGCCGTGGAACCCAACCCCGGTCACCTGGCCCTGGCTCAGTGGCAGAAGCGCCTGGCTCAGGCCGGCGGGAGCCTGGCGATCTCCACGCAGAACGTCGATGACCTCCACGAGCGTGCCGGAGCCGAGGTTCTGGCCCATCTGCATGGAAACATCGCCGCTCACCGCTGTACAGACTGCGACGCCGTCGCTGAGCTGCCGGCGCCGGGATACGACGGCTTCGAAGCACCTCCCGAGGCGGAGGATCCACCCTCCTGCGAGCACTGCACCACCGGCCTGATCCGTCCGGACATCGTCTGGTTCGGCGAGGCGCTGCCCATGGAGGCCTTCGAAGCGACGATGGCCGCCATCCGCGCGGCGGACCTGGTGCTGGTCGTCGGGACCTCCGGCATCGTCCAGCCCGCGGCCGGGCTGCCGCTGCTGGCCCTGGAGCGCGGCACGCCCCTGGTGGAGGTCAACCCGCAGGAGACCGAGCTCAGTGAGACCATGGACTTCGTCCTCCGTGGCCCCTCCGGCCAGATGCTTCCCACCCTGCTGGAGAGAATCTCTTGACCCTTCTCGAAGCCGTGCTCCTGGGCGCGATCCAGGGCCTCTTCATGTTCATCCCGGTGAGCTCCTCGAGCCACCTCGTGCTCACCCAGAACTGGCTCGCCGACGCTGGCTCCCCGCTGCCCTCTCCGGACACCCCGGAGATGATCCTGTTCAACCTGATCGTCCACCTGGGCACCATGGTCTCCGTGGTGGTGGTCATGTGGCGGCCGCTGCAGAAGCTGATCAGCGGAACCGTCCGTGAGCTGAAGCTCTTCGCCCGGCGTCGGACGCTTCGCCACCTCATCCACCTGCGACTGGTCCTGCTGGGCGTGGTGACCACCGGCGTCACCGGTGTGTTGGGCCTGTTGGTGCGGGCCTACGGCACCGACGCGTTCGCAGCTCCCTGGTTGGTGGCGTTGCTGCTGCTGATCACCGGCGCCATCCTGTGGTGGTCCGACTCGGTGAAGACCACCTGGCGCGGTGCCGCGCAGATGACCCTGTGGGTGGCTGTGCTGATCGGCCTGGCTCAGGCGGCCGCACTGTTCCCGGGGCTCAGCCGCTCCGGGCTCACGATCGCGATGGCACTGGCGCTGGGCATGCACCGCAGGATCGCCGCTCAGTTCAGCTTCTTCGTGGCCATTCCGACCATCGTCGCGGCCACCGGTGTGCAGTCTCTGGATCTGCTCACCCATCAGGGCGGGTTCTTCATCAGCTGGCAGGCCTACACCATGGCGTTCGTGGTCTCGGCGGTCATCGGTGCGGGCGCACTCTGGATGGTGCTGCGCCTGCTCTATAAGGGCTATTTCCGCATCTTCGCCGTCTACGTGGTGGCCCTGGCGGCATTCGTGCTGATCTATCAGCCCACCTTCGATGAGGACGCGGCGGTCGATCAGGTGCCGGTGGAGGAGGAGCAGGGCGCCCGGGACGCTGCGGCCGATAGGGTGGCAGAGTGATGTGGCTCTACCTGGCGGCGCTGGCGATCCTCGGAGTGATCGTCCTGCTGCTCATGGGCAGATGGGAGGGGGTCGCCGCCCCAGAGGAGGAGAGCGGCGCTGCGCTGCAGGATTTCGCGCACCAGGACCTCTCGGCGGGTGCGATCACACCGGAGCACCTGGAGGAGGTCCGCTTCGACTCGGCGCTGCGCGGCTATCGGATGGATCAGGTGGACGCCCTCTTGGACGCGCTGGCCCAGCAGCTGCGCGAGACGCGGGCCGAGACCCGCACTGAGGACGTTCAGGACGCCCGCTCAGAGCGCTCGGAGGGGCCTCATCCTGAGGCTGATGAGGGGCCTCGCAACGACCCTCGATAGTCACATCACGCTCAGATGAGTGATAATGGAAATGAATGTTGCGAGGAACACCAAGAAGGGAATCACCCGATGGCTGCAATGAAACCGCGTACCGGCGATGGTCCTATGGAGGTCACTCAGGAAGGACGCAGCCTGATCATGCGGGTACCCATCGACGGTGGTGGACGCCTGGTGCTTGAGATCAACAACGACGAGGCCGAGGCGCTCAAGGCCTGCCTCATCGACGCTGTGGGGGAGTGATCCCCTCCGCTGCGGTGCCGTTCAGCGCCGGACGGCGTCGTTCGGCGGCTGTGGCAGCGTTCAACGTCTGACGGCGACCAGCAGCCCTGTCCCGGTCCCCAGCAGCGTGGTGGTGAGTCGGTCATCCTCACGCAGGAGCCGCTCCGTCTCGCGCATGGTCTGAGTGCTCTCCTCGCGCACTGCGGGGCGAGGCACCTGATCCTGGTCCAAGGCGTCGTTGATGATCAGCAGTCCGCCGGGAGCGAGCATACGGATGCTCTCGGCGGTGAAGGTCGGCAGGTTCTCCGTCCCGGCGTCGAGCAACACCAGATCATAGGATCCGGTGGCCAGCCGGGGCAGGACCTCTTCAGCGTGCCCGGTGATGAGCCGCGTTCGTCGAGCCGGCAGCTGCTCATGACGGAAGGTCGTCCGGGCTGCGTGGAGATGCTCCGGATCCACATCGATGCTGGTCAGAATGGCTTCGAGCTGTGCGCCGCGCAGCAGGGAGACCCCAGAGACCCCGACGCCGGTCCCGACCTCCACCAGTGTCTTCGCCTGCACTGCCGCGGCCAGCACGGTCAGGGTGGCGGCCGTTCCTCCGCTCACCGGCTCAATGCCCAGGTCGAAGGCCAGATCGCGGGCGGCCTGCAGCACCGGATCGTCGCCGAGGTGCTGTTCGGCGTAGGCCCAGCTGGTGTGCTTGGCCGTCGGGGAGGTGTTCAGGGCCTTCATAACGTTCTCATCCTAGTTGCTGAGGCATGGGGGACGAACCTGAGACCTGCCCAGCGTGCCTCCAGCAAGTCACCAGCTGCATCTCGCAGACTGTGGGCGATGGTTCAGCAGGATTCCCGACGGCCCACTCGCTCACGGGCAGGGTGGATCGCTGTTCTGTGCGTGGCCGCGGCCGCTCTGGCCGGCATCGTCTTCTTCTCCGCCTGGATCGTCGGCGGCCGCGTCCAGGCCGGATCGCTGGGCGAACGGCTCCTGCCCGCAGAGGACCAGGGCGCTCAGGCCGGCGGCGGCCAGCCCACTGATGACGCTGCCGCTCCGCTCGCGCACCGGATCCCTGTGGATCAGCTCGACCAGCTCAGGCCCCTGGGGTGGAACGTGGCCCAGCTCTCCGGGTACGGCCTGGAGCCCCAGCAGGCCGAGACCCAGTTGGTCGATGGGGTGCGCACCGTCGACGTCGAGCTCAGCAACGGCGACAGCGTGGTCGAAGTCGCCGAGACCCGCGCCGAGGAGGAGGGCGCTGAACTGACTCCGCTGCGTGACCTGGCGGCCCGGACGGTGGACCTGGAAGCGGCGGAGCATCAGGAGATCGAGCTGAGCACCGGTGATGCGGGCGACCTCTACCGCGTGGAGGGCTCCCCGGAGCGGACCGTGGCGGTGGGGACCAGCTACGCCCACTACGTCATCACCTCCGATATGGACGAGGTCCCCGCCGCTGACCTCGCCGCCTGGGTGCTGGTCACCGACCGCTCCCGGCTGCAGGTGCTTCCCACTGAAGAGACAGACGGGTTCGAACGGGTCGGGCAGGGGCTGCGCGAGATCTTCAGCTGGTGATCACCGGTGGTGAGCGCCGGTGTGAGCTAGGGCTCGGCGTGACGGTAGAGTAGTCCCGTGTTCGGAATCAGCGGCTATCAGTTTCTCCTACTGATGGTGCTCGCGTTCTTCCTGATCGGCCCGGAGCGCCTCCCGCAGTATGCCCGCACCCTGGCTGACTGGGTGCGCAGGGCCCGCGGCATGGCTGAGGGCGCCAAAGTGCGCTTCCGCGAGGAGACCGGGACCGACTTCGACGCGGTGGACTGGCAGAAATACGATCCCCGCCAGTACGATCCCCGCCGAATCATCCGTGATGCTCTCTCGGAGGAGTACGACGCCGTCAACGAGGTCCGTTCCTCGGCCCGTCTGGAGTCGCCGCGCTCCTCCGGCTCCGCGCCGTCGCGCTCTGCTGGCTCCGCGCCGCGCAGCTCCTCCCGCGGGGGCTCCGCCTCCGGAGGTGCCGGCAGCCGTGCGGGTGCACGCGCTGGATCCGCCGCCGGTTCCGTGGCTCGCAACGGGTCTGCGGCCGGAGCCCGTGCGGCCTCCCGACCAGGACCTTCGCGCTCAGCCTCCACCCGGACAGGTGCCTCCCAAGCCGCCAGCCGCGCCGGTGTGGCCGGAGCCGCTGAACGTTCCTCCCAGGGCATGGACCCGCGCGAGGTCTTCGGGACACCGGCAGCGTCCGTGCCCACCGCCGGTGAGGGTACCTCAACCGCTGAAGGGCCGTCCGACGCGGCTCTGCCGGCCGGCAGTGCACTGGCGGCAGGCGTGGCCGGAGCGGCGGCAGCGGAGGCGGAGACGGCTCAGCAGCCGGCACCCTTCGACGTCGACGCCACCTGATCCGCCAGGATCTGATTCGGCCGGTTCTGACCCAGCAGATCCCCGTCTGATCCCGCACATCCCCGTCCGGCTCGCTCAGGAGGCCAGGACCACGGGCTGCCAGAAGAGCACGAAGAGCGAGATCAGGCTCAGCGCGATGATGTTCATCCAGAAGCCGGCCTTCACCATGTCATCCATGGTCAGGTAGTCCGAACTGAACACGGCGGCGTTGGGCGGGGTGGAGATCGGCAGCATGAACGCGCAGGTGGAGGTCAGGGCCACGATGGCCATGATCGCCATCGGGTCCACCCCCATGCCCAGGCCCAGGCCCACGCTGACCGGGATGAGCATATTGGACACCGCGGTGTTGGACATGATCTCGGTCATGAACAGCACGATGGCCCCGAGCACCACCACGATCACCACGTAGGGCAGCACCTCCAGGCCGCCGAGCAGCTCACCGAACCACGGGGTCAGCCCCGAGTCCTCGAAGGCCGCGGCCAGGGAGAGCCCACCGCCGAAGAGCAGCAGGATGCCCCAGGGCAGTTCGCGCATATCCTGCCAGACCAGGATGCCGCCGCGTCGGCGCTCACCGTCGCCGGTGTCCTGCAGCTGCTTGGCCGGGAGCAGGAACATGCTCACTGCGCCGATGATGGAGATCGTGGTGTCTGAGAGGCGGACCTCGTCAGGCAGGAAGCCGCTGGTGACCCACATGAGCCCGACGACGGTGAAGATCCCCAGGACCGTCTTCTCCTCGTAGCTCATCCGGCCCAGCTTCTGCAGCTGCTCTTTGGCGAAGTCGGAGGAGATGTCCACCTGGGAGGAGATCCGGAACTGGACCTTGGCCAGGTAGAGGTAGAGGAAGAGCAGCAGAAGGACGGTCAGCGGCAGGGCGAAGAGCATCCAGTCGGCAAAGCTGACCTCGATGCCCAGGTGGATCTCGGCCTGAGCCGCGAGCACAGCGTTGGGCACAGAGCCGATCAGGGTGGCCAGCCCACCGATGGAGGCGGCGTAGGCGATGGCCAGCAGCAGGCCCTTGGCGAAGCGGCGCAGACCTTCCTCATCGAAGAACTGCTTCTGCCGGACCTCCTCGATCAGCGCCAGACCGATGGGCAGCATCATCAGCGCCGTGGCGGCATTCGAGATCCACATGGACAGGGCCGCCGTGGCCAGGATGACGCCCAGCATGAGCCGCTGGCCCTGGCTGCCGATCATCCGGATCACCGCCATCGCGATCCGTCGGTGCAGATTCCATTTCTGGATGGCCAGCGCGATGGTGAACCCGCCCATGTACATGAACACCAACGGGTTGGTGTAGGCCATGGCGGCCGTCTCTTCGTCGGTGCCGCCGGCCAGGGGCAGCAGGAAGATCGGCATCAGTGAGGTGGCTGGGATGGGCAGCGCCTCGGTGATCCACCAGGTGGCCACCCAGAGTGTGACTGCCAGCACGGCCCGTGGGGCGTCGTCGAGTCCGGTGATGCCGGGGAGGAAGTAGATCACCGCGAACAGGGCGGGCCCCAGCAGCAGACCGACCCGTCCACGTGTGATCAGCGGGGTCCGTGGATTCTCATCAGTGATCTGCACAACGGGGAGTGTTGCACATCACCGATGACCCCGCAATAGCAGTCACCGAGCCGGAAGGCCCCGGTCTCTCAGCCCACCGAGCCGGTCTCTCAGCCCACCGAGCCGGTGTCTCAGCCCACGGAGACCGGCAGGCTGCGACCGCTCAGGCCGCGTCCCTGCCCGGAGAGCCGTGTCGCGATGTCGCGCAGCGCGGACCCGGAGGCAGAGTCAGGTGCGGACAGCGCCACCGGGTGGCCGTCGTCGCCGGCCTGGCGCAGTCCGGAGTCCAGCGGCACCGAACCCAGCAGCGGGACCTCGGTCCCCAGGTTCTCGGTGAGCCGGTCGGCTACGATCTGCCCGCCGCCGGAACCGAAGAGATCCAGCACAGTGCCGTCGGGCAGCGTCATCGGCCCCATGTTCTCGATGACACCGGCCACCTTCTGCGCGGTCTGGGTGCTCAGCGCTCCGGCGCGTTCGGCGACGTCGGCGGCCGCAGCCTGCGGCGTGGTCACCACCAGCAGCTCGGAGCCGGGCAGCAGCTGGGCCACGGAGATCGCGATGTCCCCGGTGCCCGGCGGCAGATCCAGCAGCAGGACGTCCAGGTCCCCGAAGTGCACATCGGTGAGGAACTGCTCGACTGCGCGGTGCAGCATGGGTCCCCGCCAGGCCACCGCCTGATTGCCGTCGACGAACATGCCGATGGAGATGGTCTTCACCCCGTAGGCCACCGGAGGCAGGATCATCTCATCCAGCCGGGTGGGCTTATCGGTGATGCCCAGCAGGCCGGGCACGGAGAAGCCGTGGATGTCGGCGTCGATCACCCCGACCTTCAGCCCCTGGTCGGCCAGCGCGCAGGCGAGGTTCACGGTGACCGAGGACTTTCCCACCCCGCCCTTGCCGGAGGCCACGGCGTAGACCTTGGTCAGGCTGTCGGGCTGGGCGAAGCGGTTGACCTTGCCGGTCTCGCCTCCGCGCAGGTGCTCTTTGAGCTCAGCGCGCTCTTCCGGAGTCATCACACCCAGCGAGACCTCGGCGGTGGAGACGCCCTCGGCGCGCACTGCGGCGGCAGTGACGTCGTCGACGATCCGGCTGCGCATCGGGCAGGCCTCGATGGTGAGCTTGATGCCGATGGAGGCGGTGCCGGCGTCGTCGACGCTGATGTCACCGACCATGCCCAGCTGGGTGATGGGCAGCCGCAGCTCCGGGTCGATCACCTCAGCCAGACGGCGTCGGATGCGCTCGGTCACGGCGTCTGCGGGGACAGCGTTATCGGACACCCCCACAGTCTACGGGGTGCCACAATGGGGTTATGGCGATGAATCCTGATGGTGGCACAGCACGTAACACTCAGACCGGGGGCCTGCCCCGGGGAGAGCTGCTGGGCCGGTACCGCACCTACGAGCAGGCGCAGCAGGTGGTGGATCATCTCTCCTCCCAGGACTTCGACATCAAGCATCTGACCATCGTGGGCAATGACCTGCGCTCGGTGGAGCACATCCGCAGCAGGCTCACCTACCCGCGGGTGGCCGGGGCCGGTGCCGCCCAGGGCGCACTCTTCGGCCTGTTCATCGGTCTGCTCATCTACCTGTTCAGCCCGGAGGCCCCGATGGCCAACCTGCTGCTCTCGGTGCTGATGGGTATGGGCATCTGGATGATCATGGGAGTGGTCGGCTTTGCCGTGCGCAAGGGCCGCGGCTTCGCCTCCTCCTCGCAGATGGTGGCCACCACCTTTGACATCGTCTGCGACTTCTCGGTCTCTGCCAAGGCTCGGCAGCTGGTCTCCGGGGCCGGGGTCTCCAGCGTGAGCGCCTCGGATGACCCCACCGGCGTGCGGCCTCCTGTGGGGCCGGCAGTGCCCTCGGGGAACCAGGGCGCGGGCGCAGAGGGCGAGAGTACGACGCCGCAGGGCCAGTCCGCGCGCCGCTCCGAGCGCGAGCCCACCGGCTACGAGAACCTTCCCGACGGCCGCCCGCGCTATGGCGTCCGCCTCTCCGAGGTGAAGAAGGACGAGCCGCAGGAGCAGCCCAGCGCTGATGCTGAGGCGCAGGAAGGCGAGGCGCCGGAGGGCGAGATCCCGGAGGGGCCGGCGTCGGACGAGGAGCGCCAGGAGCGCTGAGCAGAGACCGCTGGGATTTCTCTACCGGGACAGCGACATCCCACCCCAGCTGTGACGGCTGAGATGTCGCCGACCCGGTAGAAGAACGGCGGCAGAGATGAAGCAGAGCTGCAGCAGATATGAGAACGCCCCCAGGTCCGGCCGGAGCCGAGCCTGGGGGCGTTGTCTCAGATGCAGCGGTTCAGGAGTTCACGCGACGACCGGTGATCAGTGACCAGAGGAAGGACACGATCACACCGCCGATGATCGCGAAGATCCAGGTGCCCAGGTCGAAGAAAGCGTCATTGACGTTGACTCCGAAGACTGCAGAAGCGATCCAACCGCCGAGCACGGCACCGAGCACGCCGGTGACCAGCGTGGCGATCATGCCGCCTGCGGGCTTGCGTGGGGCGATGGCACGAGCGATGGCGCCGGCGATCAGGCCTAGGATGAGCCAACCGATGATTCCCATGATGTGAGCCTCCTTCTCAGTCGCGTCGAACCGCTTTGGTCCGTACGGCCATCTTAGAGCCCACTCCCAGGTGATGGGGAGGGGCACGCGGCCACAGAATCACACGTGGTCAGGCCTGCAGGTCCGCCATCCAGCGCTCCACATCATCAGCGGTGCGCGGCAGGGCGGCCGATAGGTTCTCGGCGCCCTGCTCGGTCACCAGGATGTCGTCCTCGATGCGGACCCCGATGCCGCGGTACTCCTGCGGCACGGCGAGGTCCTCCTCCTTGAAGTAGAGGCCCGGTTCGATGGTGAAGACCATCCCCGGCTCCAGCACACCGTCGAGGTAGAGCTCGCGCTTGGCCTGGGCGCAGTCGTGGACGTCCAGCCCGAGATGGTGGCTGGTGCCGTGGGGCATCCAGCGCCGGTGGTGTTGACCCGCGGGGTCCAGCGCCTCCTCCACGCTGACCGGCAGCAGGCCCCAGCTGTCCAGGTGCTCGGCCAGGACCGCCACCGCCGCCTGGTGGATCTCGCGGAAGCGGATGCCCGGCCTGACCGCCTCGAAGGCAGCATCGGCCGCTGCGAGCACCGCGTCGTAGATCTTCCGCTGGACCGGGCTGAAGGTGCCGGAGACCGGAAGAGTGCGTGTGATGTCTGCGGTGTGGAGGGAGTCGGCCTCGACGCCGGCGTCGAGCAGCAGCAGATCGCCGTCGCGGACCTCGCCGTTGTTGCGGATCCAGTGCAGGACGGTGGCGTTGTTGCCGCTGGCGGCGATGGTGTCATAGCCGAGGTCGTTGCCCTCCAGCCGGGCCCGGGCGAAGAAGGCTCCCTCCACGATCCGTTCGCCCCGGGTGCTGCCCACGGCGCGCGGCAGCGCCCGGACCACATCCTCGAAGCCGGCGATGGTGGCGTCCACCGAATGCCGCAGCTGCTCGATCTCCCAGCTGTCCTTGACCAGGCGAGACTCAGAGAGGAACTCGGCGACCTCGCCGTCGAAGCTGTCCGAGGCCTCCAGGTCCACTCCGGTGTTGATCCGGGAGGTGTCCACCAGGGCGTCCACGTCCAGATCGATCTCCCGCACCAGACGGATGCGGGTGCCGCCGACCTCCACCGCTCCGGCGTTCTTGGTCACCGCCACCTCCAGCTCGGACAGGTCGGCCGTACGCAGGCCCAGCCGCTGACGGAACTCCTCCAGCCCGGGGCGCGGACCGATCCAGAACTCGCCGTGGCGGGCGTCGGCATAGAACTCTTCGGTGTCCCGGCCGGCCATGGGCTTGAAGTAGAGCGTGGCCTCATGGTGGCCGCCGTCGTCGCCGGCTCCTTCCTCCGCCGGCTCCAGCACCAGCACCGCCGAGGGCTCATGGTCCAGGCCCAGACCGGTCAGATGGGCGAACGCCGAATGCGGACGGAAGCGGTAGTCGGTGTCGTTGGACCGAACCTTCAGCGGTCCGGCCGGAAGCACCAGGCGCTCACCGGGGAAGCGCTGCGAGAGCCGCCTGCGGCGTTCGGCGGCGAAGGCCGCGACCTCGTCCCGGCTGAACTCCTGCTGATCAGCGGGCGCCCACTGGGAGGCCATGAACTCTCTGAAGGCCTGGGAGGTGGGCCGCTGGGACCGGTTGCTGCCCCGGTCCTCCAGGTTCTGCTCCTCCAGGTTCTGCTCGTCTCCGGCCGCCTCGTCTGCTGGGTTCTGGTTCTCGGTGCTCATAGCCCCCAGTTTTGCATGCGCCTGGGGAGTTCACGCCCCCACCGCTAGGCTGAGAGGCATGAGCTTCGACCTCCACGTCCACTCCGACATCTCGGACGGCACACAGCCGCCGGCCGAGGTGGTCGCCGCGGCCAAGCGGGCCGGGCTGCAGGGCATGGCGCTGACCGACCATGACACCACCGCGGGGTGGGGTGAGGCCGTCCGCGCCGCCCAGGAGCATCAGATCCTGGTCATCCCCGGCATGGAGATCACCACGCTGACCGAGGACGGCATCAGCGTCCACCTGCTCAGCTACCTCCACGATCCGGCCCACCCGGGGCTCTCCGCGGCCATCCGCGGGGCGCGGCAGGGGCGCCAGCAGCGTGCCCGGGCCATGGTGGAACGGCTGGGCCATGATTTCCCGATCACTTGGGAAGCCGTCGAGGCCCAGGTCAGCGACGGGGCCACCATCGGGCGTCCGCACCTGGCCGATGCGCTGGTGGCCGCAGGAGTGGTGCTCGACCGGCAGCAGGCCTTCGACCGGCTGCTGCACCGCAGCTCCCCCTACTACGTCAGCCAACAGAACATCCACCCGATCGAGGCCATCCGGCTGGTCTCCGCCGCCGGGGGAGTGCCGGTCATCGCTCACGCGATGGCCTCGACCCGCGGCCGCACCGTCAGCGGCGAGCAGCTGGAGGAGATGATCGAGGCCGGACTGGCCGGCGTCGAGGTCTGGCACCGCGACAACCCGGAGGAGGGACGCCAGCGGCTGCTGGAGCTGGCGCGACGTCACGAGCTGCTGACCACCGGATCCTCGGACTACCACGGCACGGGCAAGCCCAACCTCCTGGGCGAGAACACCACGGACCTGCACACGGTGGAGCAGCTGCTGGAACGGGCCACGGGTTCCACTCCGGCAGGGACGCTGCCGCTATACTGACCGCTATGTCAGAACAGACGGACAGGTCATCGGAGCCGACAGCCGTGACCCAGCGGGCCAAACGTCTGCCCCGGGAGCAGCGGCGTCATCAGCTGCTGGACTGCGCGCTGAAGGTCTTCGTGGCCCAGGGTTATCACAACGCCTCCATGGATGACATCGCCGAGGTGGCGCAGGTCTCCAAGCCGGTGCTCTACCAGCACTTCCCAGGCAAGCACGAGCTCTTCCTGGACCTGCTGGAGACCCACCTGGGGCAGCTGGAGGAGATGCTCACCGCTGCGCTGGCCTCCACCGAGGACAACAAGGAGCGGGTCTCGGCCACGATGACCGCCTTCTTCGAGTTCATCGACCGCGAGGACGAGGCCTACCGGCTGATCTTCGCCTCCGGCATGGACAACGACGACGCCGTCAGCCTCCGCATGGGGCGCTTCCACGACGCGGTGGCCGGGGCGATCGCCGAGGTGATCGCCGATGACACCGGGCAGCCGATGGCAGAGGCCACACTGCTGGGCCACGGACTGATCGGCATGGTGCTCTCCGGAGCCCGCCACTGGAGCCGACTGTCGGAGCGGCCGGGCCTGGAGGTCTCCTCACAGCTGACCTCGCGTTTGGCTTGGCGAGGAATTTCGGGCTTCCCCAAGGAGTCGGAAGGGCCTGAGCCAGGATGAACCGATAGTATCGGTCGGGATGGATCTGCCGCGGCGCCCTGACGACGGATCAGCTGATCCCTCAGATCAGAGATGACGGCGCCTCTGACGCGGCAGCCTCCGCCAGACCGGCACAGTTCTCTTGAAGGAGTGGCATGGAAGTACGTATCGGAGTGCAGCACGTCTCCCGCGAGATCGTCGTCGAGACCGACGCGAAGCCCGAGGACGTCGAGAAGACCGTCACAGAGGCGTTTGAGAGCGGCAAGACCCTGCTCACCCTTGAGGACCGCCGCGAGAAGAAGATCGTGGTGCCGGTGTCCTCCATCGGATACGTGGAGATCGGATCCGACACCAAGCAGACCGTGGGCTTCGCCGCCGCGGTCAACGGATGAAAGACCTTATGACTGAATCTGCAGAGAAGACCGAAGACACCGTCCAGCCTGTGGCTGAGGTGACCTTCGCGGACTTCAACGTCCGCCCCGAGATCGTCGAGGCGCTCGCCGAGAAGGGGATCAGGACTCCGTTCCCGATCCAGGCAGAGACCCTGCCGATCGCGCTGGGCGGCTACGACATCATCGGCCAGGCCAAGACCGGAACCGGCAAGACGCTGGGCTTCGGCATCCCCGCCATCCAGCGGGTGACCACCCCCGACGACGCCGGCTACGAGGATCTTCCCGTGCCCGGTGCTCCGCAGGCGCTCATCGTGGCGCCCACCCGTGAGCTCGCCGTGCAGGTGGCCGAGGACCTCAAGGTCGCCGGCTCCAAGCGCGGCATCAGGATCGCCACCATCTACGGCGGCCGGGCCTATGAGCCCCAGATCGAGGAGCTCGAGCGCGGCGTGGAGATCGTGGTCGGCACCCCCGGGCGGCTGATCGACCTTCACCGGCAGCGCTACCTGAAGCTGAAGAACGTCAACATCGTGGTCCTCGATGAGGCTGACGAGATGCTCGACCTCGGCTTCCTGCCCGACGTGGAGAAGATCCTGGCCGCCGTGCCGGAGATCGGCCGTCAGACCATGCTGTTCTCGGCCACCATGCCGGGCCCGGTGGTCTCCATGGCCCGCCGCTACATGACCAAGCCGACCCACATCCATGCCGCTGACCCGGATGATGAGGGCCGGACCAAGAAGGACATCCGGCAGGTCATCTACCGCGCCCACCACCTGGACAAGGATGAGGTCATCGCCCGCATCCTCCAGGCCGAGGGCCGCGGTCGGACCATCGTGTTCACCAAGACCAAGCGCCAGGCGGACAAGCTCTCCGCCGAGCTGCAGTCCCGCGGATTCGCCGCAGGTGCGATCCACGGAGACCTCGGCCAGGGCGCACGCGAGCAGGCGCTGCGGGCCTTCCGCACGGAGAAGATCGACGTGCTGGTGGCCACCGACGTGGCTGCCCGCGGCATCGACGTCACCGATGTCACTCACGTGATCAACCTGACCTGCCCCGATGACGAGAACACCTATCTGCACCGCGTGGGCCGCACCGGCCGTGCGGGTCAGAAAGGCACCGCGGTCACGTTCGTGGACTGGGAAGACGTCCAGAAGTGGAAGCTGATCGACAAGGCCCTCGGCCTGGGTGTTCCGGAGCCGGTGGAGACCTATTCCTCGTCTCCGCACCTCTTCGAGGACCTGGACATCCCTAAGGGGACCAAGGGCCGGCTGCCGCGCCATAAGCGCTCCAAGGCCGGCCTCGATGCCGAGGAGCTCGAGGACCTGGGCGGACCCGGAGACAAGAAGAGCGACGGCGGCCGCGGAGATCGCAACGGTGGTCGCAGCGGAGGCGGCCGGTCCAACGGCGGTCGCAGCCGAAACCGCAGCCGCACCCGCTCGGGTGAGGGCGCGTCCTCCGGCGGAGGCGAGAAGGCATCGGCCGGCCAGCGTTCGGGCGGTCGGAGCTCGGGAGGTCAGAGCTCCGGAGGCCAGGGCGCCGGCAGCGGGAGCCAGCGCAGGCGCCGTCGTCGTCGTTCCGGCGGGGGCGGTTCAGGCTCGTCTCAGGGCGGCGGCTCCTCCAGCGACAGCTGACCCATAGACCCAAGGTGGAGCATGCTGTCTTCGACCCTGAGGGTCGCAATCTGGTGCTCGAGGGGGACAACCTCGAAGTGTTGCCGGCGCTGCCGGATGAGACGTTCGCGATGATCTATCTGGACCCGCCCTTCAACACGGGGCGGGCCCAGCGTCGCGTCGAGACCACCGGCGCGCGCCGTCAGGACGGCACCGGGGACCGTGTGGGCTTCGGCGGGCGCAGCTACCAGACGGTGCGCACGCTGCTGGCCACCTATGACGACTCCTTCACCGACTACTGGGAGTTCTTGGAGCCCCGGCTCCTGGAGGCCTGGCGGCTGCTGAAGGACACCGGCACGCTGTATCTGCACCTGGACTACCGCGAGGTGCACTACGCCAAAGTGATGCTGGATGTGCTCTTCGGCCGCGAGTGCTTCCTCAACGAGATCATCTGGGCCTATGACTACGGCGGGCGCACCAAGAAGCGCTGGCCCACCAAGCACGACACCATCCTGGTCTACGTCAAGAACCCGGAGACCTACTACTTCGACTCTGAGACGGTGGACCGGGAGCCCTATATGGCCCCTGGCCTGGTCACTCCGGAGAAGGCGGCCCGCGGCAAGCTGCCCACCGATGTCTGGTGGCATACGATCGTCTCGCCCACAGGCCGGGAGAAGACCGGCTATCCCACCCAGAAGCCGTTGGGCCTGCTGAGACGCATGGTCCAGGCCTCCTCCCGAGAGGGGGACTGGGTGCTGGACTTCTTCGCCGGCTCCGGCACGCTGGGGGAGGTGGCCGCATCCTCCGGGCGTCGGTTCGTCTGCATCGACTCCTCTGCGCATGCTCTGGAGGTCATGGAGCAGCGCCTGGGCGAGCATGCCCAGGTGCGCCGGGCAGATCAGCCCCAGACCGCCCCTGTGGAGAACCGCCGACGCCGGCCTCAGGGCTCTTTTAGAGTGGGGGAGTGATCCCTCTCCTCGGCGACCTGCTCACCGGAGGCGGCGCCGCGGAGCTCACAGCCGCGGTGCTGCTTCTGCTCGGTGGTGCGGTATTTCTGATCTGTGCACTTGTGCTGGCGCTCATCGATCTGCGCGAGCACCGGCTGCCCAACCGCATCATCTACCCCTGGGCGCTGTTCACGCTGGCACTTCTGCCGCTGCTGGGCCTGCTCCTCGGGGACGGTTCAGCAGTGCTGCGTGCTGTCGCCGCCGGGCTGACCTGGGCGCTGGTCTTTCTGGGGATCCGGCTGGTGCACCCGCCGTCGTTGGGCATGGGGGATGTGAAGCTCGTGTTGGTCTTGGGCGTCTACGCCGGGTTTCTCGGCTGGTCCGCTGTGGGCGCGGCCGTTGTGCTCTCCTGTCTGAGCGGAGGGTTGGTCTCGGCCGTCCTGCTGGTCACCCGGCGGGCCTCTCGGCATACAGCCATCCCGTTCGGCCCGTTCCTGCTGCTCGGAACCGGCTTGGCGCTGCTGCTGAGCTGAGCCGGTCCCGGTCCATCTCCTGCAGATCCGCTAACGTGGGGCCGTGGCTACCCCTGAATTCATCACGGACCTGCGCCAACACATCGGCACTCGCGAGCTGTGGATCCCCGCCGTGCGCGGAGTGACGCTGCGCAGAGATCCTGAGCCCGAAGTCCTGCTGGTCCGCCGCAGCGACAACGGAGCCTGGACCGTCACCTCAGGGATCCTGGACCCGGGCGAGGACCCTGCCGTCGGTGCGGTCCGCGAGATCGAGGAGGAGACCTCAGTGATCGCCCGCCCGGTCCGGGTGGCCGGCGTCTTCGCCACTCACCTGGTCCAGTACGGCAACGGCGACCGTTGCCGGTACCTGGACACGGTCATGGAGATGGAGCACGTCTCCGGAGAGCCTCGGGTCAATGACGACGAATCGGTGGACACGGGCTGGTTCTCCGTGGACGCCCTGCCCGAGCCCATGAACGAGGATCAGAAGATGGTCATCGCCTGGGCCCTCGACAGCGGCGCCCCGGCCCAGTTCTTCACCGCTTCTTCAGCGGACGCACTGTGAGGCTCTGAGTCATCGCACCCACCGGGCCATCGGCGTCGTGCAGGACCGTGTGGGTCAGTCCCAGGCCGGTGGCGCCGATGCTGGCCGTGGTGTCCATGCCCACCCAGGGGCCCTGCGGCATGCGGAAGAAGCTCACGGTCAGGTCCAGGTTGGGGAAGGCGACTTCGGTGGGGTCGGCCCGGACGGCCACCCCGTTCGCGGTGTCCAGCAGGGAGCAGAACGAGGCGAGCTCGCCGACCTCCTCACCCTCGACCACCTCATGCTCGGAACGGATCCACACCTGACCCCGCCCCTCACCGAGCTCCCGACGCCGGCCCTCCAGGGAGGCGATGAAACCCCCAGGCCACAGCGCGGTGGCGTCCCAGGGCTCCATGGACTCCGGTGGCTCCAGCCGCTCGAAGCTGCTGCCCGCGAGAGCCTCAGTGTTGAACTCCGCCAGGAACCAGGCGCGCATGCGCACTGCGGCCCGGCCACCTGAGGAGAGCACGACCTCGACCAGTTCCACGGTGCGTCCCTCGCGCAGCGGATGGACCTCACAGCTGACCTCCCCGACGGGAAGGGTCCCCAGGATGTCGAAGGACATCCGCACCGGCCTCGGCGGGGAGCTCCGCCGACCTGCCGGCTGCTGGCCTGACTGCTGATCGCGCCACCGCTGCTCTCCCCACTGCTGGAGCACGTGGACCATGAGCCCGAACACCGGAGCCACATGTTGCTCCTGAGGATTCCAGGCACCTTCGGTGTGCTCGGTGGCGCGGTAGTGCGCCGGCTGAGTGTGCTGGCCGGCGTCGTGCAGGGCAGTGAAGTAGCTCATTCGTCGGAGGCCTCCAGAGTCTCTTTCTCCGATTTCTCACGTTTCTCGGCCCAGGTCCACTCGAGGAGGAAGCGCAGTACGACGCCGAGAGCACCACCGTACACCGCGCCGTGATCGGGAGGACAGGGGGCATCTTGAGCCCCAAGGTTCAGCTCTGATCTGCTCTCAGAGTGTGCTTGCGGACTTTTCCGGTCGCTGTGCGCGGAAGCTCGGCAACGAACTCGATTCGGTCAGGGACTTTGAACTTGGCAACATGTTCGGCGCAGTGCTGGCGCAGCTGATCCTCGTCGACTGTGGATTCAGGCACTTGAACAACATAGGCAAGAGGCCGTTCTCCCCACTTGTCGTGGGAGATGCCGACGACGGCTACGTCCTGCACCTCAGGGTGTGAGTAGAGTGCCTTCTCCAGCTCGATCGATGAGATGTTCTCTCCTCCGGAGATGATGATGTCCTTGGCGCGGTCCTTGAGCTCGATATATCCGTCTGGATGCAAAACTCCCAGGTCACCCGTGTGGTACCAGCCACCGCGGAAAGCTTCTTCGGTGGCTTCCGGGTTCTTGTAGTACTCCTGCATGACACCGTTGCCGCGGAGTACGACTTCGCCGAGGGAAGCCCCATCAGCCGGAAGGTCGTTCATGTGCTCGTCGACGATCTTGGTCTCTCCAGCATGGATCATCGGGACTCCCTGGCGGGCCATGAGCTGGGCACGCTCCCGGGGAGTGCGATCTTCCCATTCCTCCTGGGGCTCGCAGATGGTGAATGGGCCATAGACCTCGGTGAGCCCGTAGACATGGACCGGGGTGATGTTGAGCGTCTCCAACTTCTCGATGGTCGACGGCGGTGGGGCGGCGCCTGCGGTCGTCATCCGGATAGGGGTCTGCAGCGGCTCTGCCTGCTCTGCTTCCACGATGGTAGAGCACACTACAGGCGCGCCACAGAGGTGTGTGATTCCCTCAGCAGTGAAGGCATCCCAGATGTCCTCGGCCCGGACCGAGCGGAGACAGATGTGGGTCCCTCCGGCTGCGGTGACGGCCCAGGGAGTGCACCATCCGTTGCAGTGGAACATGGGAAGAGTCCAGAGGTAGCGTGAGCTTCCCGAATATCCGTTGTGGATCAGGTTTCCGAGGGCCCCGAGGTAGGCGCCTCGGTGCGAATAGACGGCACCCTTGGGCGCTCCTGTCGTTCCCGACGTGTAGTTCAGAGTGATGGGGTGCCCCTCGTCGTGGACGGCCCAACGAAGATCAGGTGCCCCGTCCCCTTCGTGGAGGAAGGCATCGTAGTTCATCAGACGTGGGATGCCGCTCGCCGCGAGGTCCGCCACGGGATCGGGGATCTCCACCACGGCGGGCGGTTCGGGCAGCTCGAGGACGACGTCTGCAAGCTTTCTGCTCACTTCGGCGTCGACCAGGACCAGCTTGGATCCGGAATGTTCCAGGATGTAGCGCAGCTCCTGTGGCGCCAAGCGCGGATTCAGGGGGTTGAGGATCGCATCGGCCAAGGGCGCGGCGAAATGAGCGAACAACATTTCCGGGGTATTGGGCGCCACCACGGTGACAGTTTCACCCGGTGCGACATACCGCTGAATAGCTTTGGCCTGTTGCTGGACTGCCAGACTGAACTCTCGGTAGGTGAGTCTTCTGTCCCCGTAGACCACGGCTTCGCGGTCAGGGAAGGCAACAGCGTTGCGCCCCAGGAAGGAGAGCGGAGTGAGCGGTTCGAAATTGGCGTTGATCATGAGTCTCCTTCACACGAACGCGGATGTGTTGTACGTCACTCTGTGAGAGACTCGGTCTCGTGTCAAGAGACTGAGTGCCAATGAAAGGGATGCTTCAGAGGGAAGGATGGCATGAGCAGATCGCCGGACGTGATCAACCAGCTCATCCGCACCTTGGATGAGCGGGGGTGGAGCGCCACCACCGTGGATGAGTTGGCGAAGGAAGCAGGTATCAGTCGTGCCACGTTCTTCCGTGTCTATGGGTCCAAGGAAGATCTGGTCTTCGCAGATCATGAGGAGATGATCGAGCGTCTCCACGCCTTTCTGGAACGGACTGATCATGACATCGCGTCAGCAATGCGTGAGGGCCTCACACTGGTGTTTCGGTATCACCTGGAGGACGAAGCACGAACCCTGGCAAGGCATCGCCTCTTGAAGCAGTCGACTCAGCTGCGCAATCGTGAGCTGCTCACATCACACACCTATGAGCGCATCTTTCGGCGCTGGCTGCGACGGCGCCTAGGCTCAGGCCCAGCTGCTGAAGCGGTGGCCGTCTCGCTCTCAGGTGCGGCGGTCGCGCTGCACAATGCATATCTGCGCACGTGGTTGGCCGAGCCTTCACCGGAGGTCTTGGGCGAAGTCACGGCAGAGGCGAAGAAGCTCATCCATGTCATGCTCTCGGGATATGAGGTTGAAGGCAGTTCGCGCTCTTGGGCGGGCACGAGAGGGCCGCATGCCGTCGTGGCACTGGTGGGCGAATCCGCGGACACCGAGGAGATCTGCGAGGCAGTGCGCAGCGCCCTCAACCATTCCCGAAGTGTGTAGTCGGCTTCGGGGCCTGTGCCCGGAGAGCCCGGACAGCAGAGAGCCCCTGCAGGCTTCATCGGCGGTGATGCCGGATCAGTCTGCAGGGGCTCTGTGCTGTTCAGCGGGAGTGGGGCTCAGCCCGGCTGAGTCATGGAGAGCACGTCGAGCGCCTCATCGAGCTGCTGCTCGGTGAGCTCGCCGCGCTCCAGGTAGCCCAGCTCCACGACGGCCTCGCGCACGGTCTTCTTGTTCTTGACCGCATGCTTGGCGATCTCCGCGGCGGCCTCGTAGCCGATGTGCTTGTTCAGCGGGGTGACCACCGAGGGGGAGGCGCCGGCCAGGAACGCTGCGCGCTCCTCGTTGGCGGTCAGGCCCTTGATCATCTTGTCGGCCATCACATAGCTGGTGTTCTTCAGCAGACGGATGGACTCCAGCAGGTTCGCAGCCATCACCGGGATGCCGACGTTGAGCTCGAAGGCGCCGTTGGTGGAGGACAGTGCGACGGTGGTGTCGTTGCCGATCACCTGTGCGCAGACCTGGATGGCCGACTCGCAGATCACCGGGTTCACCTTGCCGGGCATGATGGAGGAGCCGGGCTGCAGATCCGGGATCGCCAGCTCGCCCAGTCCGGTGTTCGGACCCGAGCCCATCCAGCGCAGGTCGTTGTTGATCTTCATCAGCGAGTAGGCGATGTTGCGCAGCTGACCGGAGGCCTCCACCAGGCCGTCACGGTTGGCCTGGGCCTCGAAGTGATCGCGGGCCTCAGTCAGCGGAAGACCGGAGTCCTCGGCCAGGGACCTGATGGCCTTCTCCGCGAAGCCCAGGGGAGTGTTGATGCCGGTGCCCACAGCGGTGCCGCCCAGCGGGACCTCGGCAACGCGCGGCAGAGCGGACTCGATGCGCTCGATGCCGTAGCGCACCTGTGCCGCGTAGCCGCCGAACTCCTGGCCCAGGGTCACCGGGGTGGCGTCCATCAGGTGGGTGCGGCCGGACTTCACGATGCTGCCGAACTCGCCGGCCTTGGCCTCCAGAGCCTCAGCCAGGTAGGTCAGCGCAGGCTTGAGATCGTTGACCAGAGCGGAGGTGGCGGCCACGTGCACCGAGGTCGGGAAGACGTCGTTGGAGGACTGGGAGGCGTTGACGTGGTCGTTGGGGTGGACTTCCTTGTCCGACCCCTGCTCCTTGAGGTGCCGGTTGGCCAGCGTGGCCAGGACCTCGTTGGTGTTCATGTTGGAGCTGGTGCCGGATCCGGTCTGGAACACGTCCACGGGGAAGTGCTCGTCCAGCTCACCGGACTCCACCTGCTCGGCGGCGATCACGATGGCGTCGGCCAGTTCGGCGTCGAGGACGCCCAGCTCTTTGTTGGCCAGGGCCGCGGCCTTCTTCACACGGGCCAGCGCCTCGATGTGTGCCCGCTCCAGGGTGCGCCCGGAGATCGGGAAGTTCTCCACGGCGCGCTGGGTCTGTGCGCGGTAGAGCGCCTGGGCGGGCACCTTCACCTCGCCCATGGTGTCGCGCTCGATACGGTATTCAGTCTGGGATGCAGAGGAATCTGTCATGGGCCCCAGTCTAATGACCGGCGGCCGCCCCGATGCCACTGTGACGGGAACTATAGGTTCCCCACTGTGGTGACCAGGTCGGCCCGCCCCTCGGCCAGGCGGTAGGTCACGCCCACCACTGCGGTGCGTCCCTCCTCCACGGCGGCGTGGAGAGCCCGCGAGTGGTCCACCAGTCGGTCGGCGGTCTGCTTCACATGCTCCTCAACAGTGTCGTTGACCGAGCTCAGTCCCTGCTGCTGGGCGGCGAGCACCGAGGGGAAGATCCGCTCGACCAGGCCGCGCACATGGCCGGAGGGCATGGTGCCGCTCTCCGAGGAGCTCAGTGCCGCAGAGACCGCTCCGCAGGAGTCGTGGCCGAGCACGATGATCAGCGGGACCCCGAGCTCGTCCACGCTGAACTCCAGGGAGCCCAGCACGGCGTCGTCGATGACCTGCCCGGCGGTGCGCACCACGAACACATCGCCCAGTCCGACGTCGAAGATGATCTCAGCGGCCAGCCGTGAGTCGGAGCAGCCGAAGATGACCGCCATGGGGTGCTGCGCCTCGGTCAGCGAGGAACGGCGGGCCGCGTTCTGGTTGGGGTGGTTCACCTCGCCGCTGACGAAGCGGGCGTTGCCCTCCTGCAGGGTCTGCCAGACCTCTGCCGGGGTCAGCTGTGTGGAGGTCTCACTCATCCTCGGTCTCCTCTTCCTGTGCGGTCTCATCCTGCTCAGCGTCATCCTGCTGAGCATCCTGCTCATCGTCCTGCTCGGCGCTGGGATCCTCGACCTCGGCCTCGTCATCTGCGGGCACGTCGGGTTCCTGGTCCAGGGCCTCGACCACGGCGGTCAGCGCGATCTCCAGGTCCTCCTCGGAGGCGTCGCCGCCGAGGACCACGGTGGTGCCGTCGACGTCGTTGTGCTCCTCGGTGAGCACGAACCACGTGCGGTCCTCGTCTCCGTGGAAGACCTCGAAGACCAGTCCGTCCACGGTCTGCGTGCCTGAGGGGGTGGCTCCCTCGGTCTCCTCAGAGATCCAGGTGGGGTTTCCCTGGTCGCTCTGGGAGAAGCCTACGAAGGTCATGGAGTCGGTGGTGAATCCGACCTCCCAGAGCGGGATGCCCTGCTCCGACTGGTGCTCCCAGTAGGCGTAGTTGGCCGACCATTCCTCCGGAACGTCGGGGGCCGCCGGCAGGAACTCTGCGCTGCGGCCGGCATGCACCGCCTCCACTGGGACGTCCTCGTCACGCTGGTAGGGCTCGGCATCCGGTTCCGGGTTCATCATGAGGAAGGCGACGACGGCGGCCACGGTCACCATCATCGTGATGATCATGCCGATCATCGGCTGGGAGAGCCGCTTGACCTGGGAACGGGTCAGCTGCGGCGTGGGCTGCTCCTCGCTGCCCTGTTCCGCCGTGTCCTCAGCGGGGGAGCCGGCGTCGTCCTCATCCGGGCGGGGAGTGTTCTGGTCAGGATCGGTCACCCGATCATTCTACGGTCTGCGCCCTGCTCAGCGCGGCCCCAGCCCCGTGTCAGCCGCGTCATCCGCAGACGGGGCCGAGTCATCCGGCGACGCGGACCGATCGCTGTGGATATGATCGGGAGCAGACCGACCGGTGTGCCTGGCAGCAGCGGTGACCACGAGAGATGGCCGAGGATGTCCATGAACGAATCTCAGAACCACGAGAACTACTCCCACCTGTCCCCGCGCCTTGCGGTCGGTGATTCCGAGCCGGATCGCAACCTCGCGCTGGAGCTGGTCCGTGTGACCGAGGCGGCGGCCATCGCCGGCGGCGCCTGGATCGGCTACGGAGACAAGAACGGAGCCGACGGTGCGGCAGTGGACGCCATGCGCTCGCTGCTGGACACGGTGAACCTCAGCGGCGTGGTGGTCATCGGTGAGGGCGAGAAGGACGAGGCGCCCATGCTGTTCAACGGCGAACGGGTGGGCAACAGCGGCGCTGAGGACGCCCCGGAGGCCGACGTGGCCGTGGATCCGATCGACGGCACGCGGCTGACCGCACTGGGCTACAACAATGCGCTCTCCGTGCTGGCCGTCTCCGAACGCGGATCCATGTTCGACCCCTCGGCCGTCTTCTACATGGACAAGCTGGTGACCGGTCCGGAGGCCGCCGACATGGTCGACCTGCGGCTTCCGGTCAAACAGAACCTGCACCTGATCGCCAAGGCCAAGCGCAAGCGGATCAACCAGCTCAACGTCTGTGTGCTGGACCGTCCGCGGCACTCCAAACTGGTCGAAGAGATCCGAGAGGCCGGGGCGCGCACCCGCTTCATCATGGACGGCGATGTGGCAGGCGGCATCGCCGCCGCCCGCGAGGACTCCGGAGTCGATGCCCTCATGGGCACCGGCGGAACCCCGGAGGGCATCGTCACCGCCTGCGCCATCAAGGCCGTCGGCGGCGTCATCCAGGGGCGCCTGGCGCCCACGGACGACTCAGAGCGTGAAGCCGCAGAGGCTGCCGGGCATGACCTGGAGAAGGTCCTGACCACTCATGACCTGGTCTCCTCGGACAACTGCTACTTCGCGGCGACCGGCATCACCGATGGTGACCTGCTGCGCGGGGTCACCTACAGCGGCGACCGGGTGACCACTCAGTCGATCGTGATGCGCTCGAAGTCCGGGACCGTCCGGATCGTCGAGGCCGAGCACCGCGCGCGCAAGTGGGAGTCCTACACCCGGTAGTGGCGACGCCGACCGCCGGGTCAGGCGGTCGACAGTCTGCCCGTGCCGGGCAGGGCGAGGAATGCCTGGGCGCTGCCCTCAGCGGTGATGGTCACTGCATCCTCTGCGGTCAGCAGGGCTGATTCCCCTGCTCCGAGTGTCAGCTGAGCGCCGTCGTCGTCGGTGATCTCCAGCGTCCCAGCGGTGCAGAGCAGCACGGCCGGGGGAGTGGGGTGGATGCGCACCGGGCCCTGGGCCTGGGGGAACTCGATCCGCTTGAGCTGGAACTCCTCGAAGGGCGGACGGTAGCTGTAGCGGCCGGGCCCGGCGGGTTCGGCCGGGCAGTGCGGAATGGGCAGCACCTCGCATTGGGTGACCGCCAGGAGCTCCTCCACATCCACGTGCTTGGAGGTCAGCCCACCGCGCAGGACGTTGTCCGAATTGGCCATGATCTCCACGCCGAGTCCGTAGAGGTAGGCGTGCAGGTTGCCCGCCGGCAGGTAGAGGGCCTCGCCGGGGGAGAGATCGACCCGGTTCATCAGCAGGGTCACCAGGATGCTCGGATCTCCCGGGGAGGAGCGGGTGACCCGGGTCAGAGTGTCGATGGTCTTCGCCGGCAGTCCGGTGCTGGGGCGGGGCGCCTGGCCGGCCCGCCGGCTGAACAGCGCGTTGACCGCGCGGGAGGCTTGGATGGAATCGTCGCGTCCGCTGCGCAGGATGTAGTCCAGCGCCCCGGCGTAGTCCTCATGGTCCAGGAAGGTGACCAGCCGGTCGAAGACGAAGAGCGGGGGCAGCGGCGGGTGCTCCGTCTCCGTCGGCCCGGTGCTCTCGTCCTGAGCGGAGCCGCTCGTCTCCTGAGCGGAGGTGCCCTCCGCCTGAGCTGCCGGCGGCGGGAAATGCTCGAGCACGTCGCGCAGCAGACACAGTTCGCGCTTGGCCTCGTCCTGCGGGCGGAAGCCGCAGAGCGCTGAGAAGCTGCCCAGCGCGACGATCAGCTCGGGCTTGTGGTTGGGATCCACGTAGTTGCGCTGCGGGGAGTCCACCGGGATTCCGGCAGCTTCCTCAGCAGCGAAGCCTGCCTCAGCCCGCTCCTTGGTGGGGTGGGTCTGGATGGACAGCGGCCGCTCAGCGGCCAGGACCTTCAGCAGGTACGGGAACGAGGGAGCGTCCTTCCCTGGGAACTGCTCCAGCAGGGAGGTCTCGGTGCCGTCGTCGGCGGTCACTGAGGAGGGCGCGGCAGGGTGAGCCCCCATCCAGATCTCTGCCTGGGGGGCTGTCGAGGGTGCCCAGCCGAAATGGGTGCTGAACGCGCTGGTGGAGCCCCACGCGTAGTCCCGCACGGGGTTGGTCATCCTGAACATCGCAGAAACCTTAGCAGTATGCGGAGGATCCTTCCGGCGCGCAGACCTCGCTAGGGGCGGCTCTCAGCGCGCTTTCCGAGACCAGCGCGCCAGAAGGATCTCACTGGGGAGTGCAGTCGTAGTTGCTGGAGGCCGCCTCCTCCAGCACGCTGATCTGGCCTGCATCCTCGGCCTCCATGAGGTATTCCACCGTGAGCGGCGAACCGTCCGGCTGGGTCGGAGGGGTGGTCTCCTCGATCGGCGGCTCGTCCTCCTCGACAGCGTCCTGGGCCTGCGGCTCTGTGGCCAAGCCCACGGGAGCAGGCCACAGAACGGTGCCGAACGGGGCGGCTGCGGCGGATCTGGACCCGTACCCGGAGGAGCCGAAGAAGCCTTCCTCGGCACTGTCCTCCTCCGCCTTGAGCTCCTCCATCCGCTGGTGGATCTCATCGAAGTCCGGGTAGGTGGAGAACAGATCGCCCGAGGCGCCGAAGTCGGGCGCCCCCAAGGTGAGCCGCTTCGGCTGGTGGCCCTGCGCGTCCACCGCCAGGTCCAGGAAGGAGCCCAGCTGGGACTGCGGGAGGTTGGTCTCGGCCAGGTTCTCGCCGGCCTGCATGAGGTCGCTGAACTGGGTCAGCAGGGTCTGGGGGTTGAACTGGGCGACCATCGCCTGCTGGATGCACTGCTGGCGCTGAATCCGGTTGTAGTCGGAGGAGTGGGTGCGGGAGCGCGCATAGGCCAGCGCCTCTTCGCCGCTGAAGGTGTACTCGCCGGGCTCCCACCAGGCGTCGCCCCACTCGCCGTCGGGCCGGACGCCGCGGTAGGGGACCCAGCCGCCGGACTCCACGGAGACCCCACCCATGGCGTCGATGAGCTCCTCGAAGCCGGCCATGTCCACCATGACGTAGCCATCCACCTGGAGGTCCAGGGTGCCGGAGACCGCATCCATCATGGCTTCGGCCCCGGGGTCCTCAGCCTCCGGGTAGAGGTGCTGGTACTGCTCCATCACCTCGGTGTAGAGGAAGTTGATGATGCACTCGTTGCCGCAGTTGTAGCCCTCGGGGTAGATCTCCTGCATGGGAGAGCCTTCTTCGAACTGGGCGTTCTGGAAGTTGCGCGGGATGGAGACGATGATCGATTCGCCGGTGGCTCGGCTGACGCTCATCACATGGATGGAGTCGGGGCGCAGTCCTTCGCGTCCCTCGCCGGCATCGGCGCCCATCAGCAGGAAGTTGTAGCGGCCGTCCTCGTCGGCGTCGATGGCTGGGCCGCCGCCGAAGATCCCGCTCAGGGCTACGCGGCCCTCATTGAGCATGTGGGCTGCGTAGCCCAGGCCGCCAGAGGTGAGCACCATCAGCACGACGCTCAGCACGGCGATCACCGGACGCATGCCCGGTGCCAGCGAGGCGAAGTGGACCAGGCGCAGCGCATCCAGCCACAGCAGAAGCCAGCCCACGGCCAGAGCGGCCAGGATCACAGTTGCCAGCCACATGACGAAGGGCTGGGTCAGGATGCTCAGCAGCGGTCCGCGCAGGAACAGGTACAGCACGACGCCGAGCAGCACGGTGAACCAGCAGCCGATGGTCACCACCAGGGCGGCTCGGCCCAGACGCCGGGAGCCGAAGGCGATCTGCGCGCCTCCGGGGATGAACAGGGTGATCAGCAGGACCAGGAAGGCCCGCCGGGTGCGATCGGTCTCCGAGCCCGTTCGTGGGCGTCGGATGACATCCGGCTCCGTGGTGAACCGGTGGTAGGTGATCGCCGGGATGCTCACCGTTCGCCGCTCCCGCTCCTCGGAGCTGTGGCGCTGCGGAAGGTCGGCAGCTCGGCGGCCTCCTCGCGCAGCCTGGAGCCTTTCGCATGGGCTTGGTCGGCGAGCTCCTCTTGGAAGGTCAGCAGCTTCTCACGCAGCTCGGCGGCGAAATCGGTCTCCCCGGCGGCCAAAGTGCGCACGGCCAGCAGCCCGGCGTTGCGCGCGCCTCCCACGGAGACGGTGGCCACGGGGACCCCGGAGGGCATCTGCACGATGCTCAGCAGCGAGTCCATGCCGTCCAGGTGCTTCAGCGCCACGGGGACGCCGATCACCGGCAGGGGTGTGACCGAGGCCAGCATGCCCGGCAGGTGGGCGGCACCGCCGGCTCCGGCGATGATCACTCGGAGGCCGCGCTCGTGGGCGCTCCGACCGTAGTCGATCATCTCAGCGGCCATCCGGTGGGCCGAGACCACATCGGCCTCGAAGGGGATGCCGAACTCGTCGAGCGCCTCCGCGGCGGCCTTCATCGTGGGCCAGTCGGAGTCGGAACCCATGACCAGCCCGACGAGGGGCGCCTGGGGTGTCTGCTCGCTCATGCTGCTCCCTCGCCGTCGGTGGCGTGTGCTCGGTCGGCGGCGTCCGGTCCGTCGATGATGATGCGGGCGGCGTCGGCGGCCTCCTGCCGGGCCTGTGCCAGCCGGCGCTTCCGCGCGTCCTCGCTCTCCTGGGCCGCGGTGGTCTGGCTGAGGATGTTCACATGCCCGACCTTCCGTCCCGGGCGCGGCTCCTTGCCGTAGAGGTGAACCTTGGAGCCGGGGGAGCGCCGCATGGCCTCCGGGACCGCGGCGTGCAGATCCGGGTTGGCTCCGCCCAGCAGGTTCTTCATGACCACATAGCCTCCGGCGCCGCCGGTGACCTCGACAGCGCCCAGCGGCAGGCCGAGCACGGCACGCAGATGCTGCTCGAACTGGCCGGTGACGGCACCGTCCATCGACCAGTGCCCGGAGTTGTGCGGACGCATGGCCAGCTCGTTGACGTAGATCCCGGCGGGACGGTGCGCCTCGGCGTCGTCCTCGGCGATCTCGAAGAGCTCCACGGCCAGCATGCCGGTGACCTCGAGCTTCTCGGCCACGGTGCGGGCGATCTGTTCGGCGCGGGCGAGGTGCTCGGGAGAGCTGAACGGTGCCGGTGCGATGACCTCGTCACAGACGCCGTCGGTCTGGTTGGACTCCACCACCGGGTAGTTCACGGTCTCTCCGGCGGCTGAGCGTGCTACCTGCGCGGAGAGCTCACGGGTGTAGGGGACCTTCTCCTCGGCGAGCAGGCCGGTGCCCTGGGCGGCCGCGCGGTCGAACCAGTCGGCGGCCTCGTCAGCCGTCTCAGCAGAGGCGATGATCTGGACACCCTTGCCGTCGTAGCCGCCGCGCGGGGTCTTCAGCACCACGGGCCAGCCGGCGTCTTCGCCGAATCCGACGAGATCTCCGACACTGTCCACCCGGGCCCAGCGGGGGTTGGGCAGGCCCAGCTCCTCCACGGCGCCGCGCATGGCCAGCTTGTCCTGGGCGTAGAGCAGCGCCTGGGGCCCGGGGTGCAGGGCGTGGCCTGCCTGCTGCAGGGCGGTGAGCACCTCGGCGGGGACGTGTTCGTGGTCGAAGGTGACGGCGTCGAGCCCCTCAACGAAGGCCAGGACGTCCTCGACGCTGCGAAAGTCGCCGATCGTGGTCCGCGGTATCGCCTGCGCCGCGGAGGCCTCCGGGGAGCCGGCCAGCAGGTGGAGCTCGATGCCCAGCTCCACGGCGGCCGGAGCCATCATGCGTGCCAGTTGTCCGTCGCCGAGGATTCCGATGGAAGGAGAAGTCACAGTCCCACATTATGGGTCATCGATCCGGAAGGCCGTAAAATGAGAGCTTGTGTCTTGGCCCGTCGCTTGGAGTCTCCCCATCCTATGATCTCCCGTCTGTACACCACGCTGCGTGATCTCCTGCTGAAGCTGTGGCGAGAAGTTGCGAAGTTCGGCGTCGTCGGGGGTGTGGCGTTTCTCATCGATTCGGCCACCTTCCTCTGGCTGATCTCCGGCCCCATGCATGACTCCCACGTGAAGTCCAAGGCCATCGCGGTGGCCGTGGCGACGCTCTTCTCCTGGGTGGGCAACCGCTACTGGACCTTCCGGCATCGGCGGACCCCCACCCGAGCGCGTGAGCTGATCATGTTCGTGGTGATGAATCTGATCGGCCTGGGGATCCAGTCCGGCTGCGTGGTGATCTCGTTCTACGTGCTGGGCCTGACCTCGACCACGGCCAGCTTCATCTCCGGCTCCGTGGTGGGCATGGGCCTGGCGATGGTCTTCCGGTTCATCGCCTACCGGTACTGGGTGTTCACCGGCGACGCCGGAGCTCCGGCCGAGGGTGAGGCCCCGGCCGAGGGCGAGGGCCTGCACATGCTCTCCGACCGCGAGCTGGTCACCGGGGAGGTCGAGCAGGTCCAGGCCAAGCCGACTCCGAAGGACTGAGCCCGGGCTTCTGAGGCGTTTCCCAGCGGCAGTCTTCTGCCCGCTCGGCGACAATTCCGGCGTCGTACCCGGGGTGAGATGTCGTCACCTCGGTAGAACTCTCACGGCGGCGGCGCGCAGCGGCTCCGCATTCAGATGTTCAGCGAATATCCCTGGCTCCAGCTGAGCCAGAGGCACGGTCAGGCTCCCGGCGCGGTAGGCGGCATCTGATGCGGCCCTGCTGAGGTGCCGCGGCTTCGGCAGGCCGAGGTGGCGCAGCTGCGGGACCTCCGGGATGCGCCGCGACCTGGCCGGCGCTGGAGCTGTTTGGCGCTGAGACCGTCGTCCGAAGGTCGCAGCAGAGGCAGGGATCGCGTCGTAGTATCCATGCCGCCACCCTTCCGCAGATGAGCAGCAACCTCGCGAAGAAGGGTCGTTTCTGTGGAGAGGGACTCCGGCGCCGCGGTCCGTCTACCCGGTTGTGGACAAATCGCCCCGCACAGAGGGGTGGAGATGTCGTCGAGTGGGTAGAGAGGCGAGCGGGTAGAGATCTGGGGATCAGGCGAGGCCTTCGTTGCGCAGGGCCTGTTCCCACCGGCCCTGACCCCAGACCGGATCCTCCGGCATGCCGTCGATCAGCACCACGGTGCCCCCGTGCGCCCAGGTGGACAGCAGGGCCCCGACGGCGTCGGCGGCCCACTCCGTGCGGGTCACCAGAGCGGTGCCGCCAGCCCCGGCGCCGCCAGTCCCGATGCCGCCTGACTCCACGCCCTCGGGAAGCCGCACGGGCTCCAACGGGGTGAGCAGCTGGTCCGGGTGCTGGCGCACCTCCGCGGAGATGTCGAGCACCCAGGCGGGGATCGCCTGGCCGACGGCGTCCTCGAAGGACTCGTCCAACAGCCCGGGGGAGAGCGCTGCCAGCTCGGCCTGACCCAAGGCGGGGGAGCTCTGCCAGTCCTGCGGGCGGTCAGTCACCGCCAACGACGCCGTCCCTGAGCTGTCCGTGGCGCCGGCCGCGGTCACCACCTGCGCGCCGAGCGAGGAGGCCGCCAGCACGACGGCGGCGGACTTCCAGTGCGGGGCGGAGTCGACCAGCACCCGCGGGGTGGGCTCGGCCGGGTCGAAGATCTCCTCGAGCTCCTCGGTGAAGAGCCCGATCAGCTTCACCGCCCAGTTCTGCAGCACCCGCCCGGAGAGCTCCACACGCTCCGGCTCAGTGCCGTCTGGATCAGTGCTGTCCGGCTCGGCACCGACCTCGCCGTCCGCGCCGCGCGGCCGGTAGCAGACCACGGCTGGCTGCGGCCGCCCGGCGAGCAGCTCCAACAGCTGAGGAAAGTCTTCGGGAACATTCTGGGACGCGGATCCCAATGTGAGGGGTGTCATGGTTGTTCCTCCTGCCCGCCACACCGATGTCTGAGGTGCGATGACGCGGCGTGTCGGGCGAGATCTCGGGGAAAGGAGCCTTATGGGGGCGGATCGTCCGCACTTGACGAAGCTAACTTACGCCAGTGTAATTAGGTAGCAGTTGAAGCAGAGATGATCACACAGGGAGGCCCTGGTTATGGGGAACGCAGAGCGGATCGGCCACGAGCAGCAGGAGCAGACTCCTGCCGCCCGGCGCCCCGGGCTCGACGTCCCTGCTGATTGGTTCGTCGATCCGGCGGACCCTCAGGCAGCCGAACGGCTGGAGCACGGCAAGCCCATCGAGGATCAGGCCACCGCATTCCTCGCCGCCCATGAGGCGGCTGAGAGCGCAGAGCCTTCTGCACAGGACGGTGTGACCGCGCTCAGCGAGGCTCCTTCCCGCCGCGCTGAGCGCGAGAACACTCAGGCCGCCCAGGATAACGTCTGGCTCGGTCTGCCCTCACTGATCCCCGCGGAGCAGATCGAGGGCGAGCTCGCCTGGCAGGTGGACGCGCTGTGCGCCCAGACCGATCCTGAGGCCTTCTTCCCGGAGAAGGGCGGTTCCACCCGGGACGCCAAGAAGGTCTGCGGGGCCTGCACCGTCAAGCAGGAGTGCCTGGACTATGCCCTGGCCAATGACGAGCGGTTCGGCATCTGGGGAGGTCTCTCCGAGCGGGAACGCCGCAAGCTTCGGAAGCGAGCCGTCTGATCGCACCACTGATCGAGCCACATATCGCCGCTGTCGTTCTGTACGGCAGCGGCGATTCGGCGTCTGAGGCGGACGCCACCCGTGCGGCGCTGGCGGCCCAGACCAGGCAGCCCGACGCCGTCATCGAGCTCTCCTCCTCCGCCTACTCCGGTCCCCAGGACCTGTCCCGATCGCTGCGTTCGAAGCTGCTGCGGGACCGACGCCGGGCCGAACAGACCACCTCGCCCGGACCGGCCGGAACCCGGTCCACCCAGCTGTGGCGCACGTTGGAGCGTCAGCTGCCCGAGGGCTTCTCCGCGGAGCATCAGTGGCTCTGGATCCTGCCGGCCGGCACCGTCCCGGAGCCGGAGGCGCTGTCCCACCTGGAGGACCGGCTCTTCACGGTCAAGGATGAGACCACCCACCCCTCGATCCGCGTCATCGGGGCCAAAGTCACCGATGCCGACCACACCCACGGCCGCCGGCTGATCAATGTGGGCCTGGCCGCCGGGCACTCCGGTGAGGTCGTGGCGCTGAACGAGCCCCGTGAACTGGATCAGGGCCAGTACGACGGCCGTGACCGGGTGGCCGGAGTCTCTGCCCACGGCATGCTCGTGGAGTCCTCGCTCTTCGCGGACCTCGGCGGGTTCGACCCGACCCTGCCTGCCGACTATGCCGCGCTGCAGTTCTGCCAGGCAGCCCGCGAGGTCGGCGCTGAAGTGGTCATCGAGCCCACTGCCGTGGTCGGCCGAGAGGTCGCCGCTCCGGGCCAGGACCGTCAGGAGGCCGGGGAGATCGACCCAGCCCGCGTCCACCGCTACGGCGGCACGCTCTACCTGCCTGCCCCGCAGCGTCGGGGTCAGATCAGACGCCGCCTGGCCGCTGCCCATCCGCTGCTCGTCCCGTTCCTCTGGGTGGGGAGGTGGGCGGCGGCCCTGCTGCGCCTAGTCCTGCTGAGCCTGACCAAAGCCCCCGACGCCGGGGTCAGCCAGTTCGTCGCCTCGGCAGGGGCGCTGCTGAACTGGGCCGCTCTGTTCCATGTGCGCAGCTTCCGCGCCAAGGGCCGCAAGGCCGCGTTCATCCGCCGGGAGCGTCAGAACGACGTCGACGCCGGTGAGACGCTGCGCGCCGGTCGCCGCGCCGATGAGCGGCTGCAGCTGAGCTCGGCGCAGCTGCGGGCCCACCGGCGCAAGATGATGACAGCTGAGACGGTCACGCTGCGTCCGGGGGCCGCGCAGGATGAACGCGCTCAGGAACGCGCCCGGCAGGAGGCCGAGGACGAGGCGCTGCTGGCGGTGGGCTCCTCCGACGGCGAATTCGATGAGATGCCCTCCCGCGGCTCCGGGGATCGGCTCGGCCTGTTCCTGATGCTGCTGGCGCTGACCGGGGTCTCCCTGGTGGCCTTCCGCAGCCTGCTCAGTGCTGAGGCGCTGACCGGAGGTGCGGCTCTGCCCGTCTCCGCGTCCCTGCAGGAGGTCCTGCACCACACCACCAGCTTCGTCTCCGCCGAGGGGCTGGGGGACCGGGCCGCCGCTGATCCCTTCTCCTTGATTCTGCTGCTGTTCTCGCTGGTCAGCTTCGGACACGCCTCCACAGTGCTGGTCTGGCTGGTCATCCTGGCTCTGCCGCTGGCTGCGCTGACCGCCTGGTCGGCGGCGGGGCTCTGGACCCGCAGCGCCGTCACCCGCGTGATCGCCAGCCTGCTCTGGGCCGCAGTTCCCACGCTGCACTTGGCCTTGGGCGAGGGGCGGATCGGGACGGTGGCCGCCCATATCCTGCTGCCGCTGGTAGTGCGCAGCACCGTGCGCGCCATCGGCGCCCGCGGCTCCTGGGAGCATGCCACCGGTGCGGCGCTGCTGCTGGCTGTGCTCACCGCGGCGGCTCCGGTGCTGCTGCCGCTGGCTCTGTTGGTGATCGTCACGGTGGCGATCGTGCTCACCGTCCGGGATCCGCAGCGACGCAGCGGCCGGACCCTGTGGCTGATCCCGCTGCCCTCGCTGGCTGTGTCCTTCCCCATGCTGGCCTCGGCCGCGGTGGCGGAGAAGAATGTGCTGGCCACGCTCATCGCCGAGCCTACCCCGCCCACGGCCCCCGGTGTCACCGGTGAGACCGCCCCGCTGTGGCAGCAGCTGCTGGGCCATCACGTCGCCTTCGACCCGGCCGCCGGACTGGCGGGTGCCGGCCAGTCCGGATCGTGGATCTCCGACTACTTCACCGGGGACTTCTGGAGTCTGCGTCTGGCCCTGCTGATCGGTGCTCCGCTACTGATCCTGGCCGGACTGGGCATCTTCAGCGCCGTCTTCCGCCGGGGTCCCAAGCACGACGCCGATCCGGCCGGTCTGCGCAGCGGCACCGCCGTCGCCGTCGGGCTGATCCTGCTGGCCGCACTGGGGCTCTCTGCGCTGGTGGCCCAGCTGGCCGCCGGCGATGACGGGCTGAACGTGCTGCCCGGCAGCGTGGCGCCGCTGGTCTCGGTCATCTCCTTCTGTCTGCTGGCCGCGGGCATCGGGTCTCTGGCCCGGCTGCCCCAGGCGATGCGACGCGTCGGCGGCTACATCACCCCGGTGGCGGCCACGCTGCTGGTGCTCTCGGTGGTGGCCTCGCTGGGCCTGTGGGCGATTCCGCGCAGCACTCCGGCCTCTGAGCTGACCGGCGAGCCGCTGACCGCCGTGCATCAGCAGCCCACGGCGATCGGCCCGGGGGAGGTCCGGCAGATCCCGGCCTCCGCGGCGGATCAGGGCATGGGCCCGGCGCAGCTGCGCACGCTGGTCCTGGAGGCCGCTCCGCAGGGTGTGGTGGCCGAGCTGGTCTCCGGGCAGGGGCGGACCCTGGACACCTATTGGCCCGGGATCAGCGTGGGGGACTCTCCGCTGCTGGCCCGCTCTGCGGAGGGCGCTGCCGCCGAGCAGAACCTCCTGGCCGGGGAGGAAGTCTTGGCCGAGCTGGTGGCCGCCGTGGTCTCTCCCGGGGCGGAGAACACGGAAGAGCTCATGGAGGAGCTCGGCGTCGGGTTCGTGCTCATCCCCGGCAGCGAGGAGGGCGCACTGGTCGACGCGGTGGACACCGCCGGCGGTCTGACCGCGGTGGGCCCTACGGATCGTGGACTGCTGTGGCGGGCTGAGGCTGACCAGGATCAGGACATCCCCCATGTGGCCGGCCAGGCCGGGGCGAACACGTCATGGGCCCGGCTTCTCGACGATGAGGGCGAGACCGTGGCCCTGCTGCCGAGTCAGAACCATCAGGTCGATCTGGAGCTCTCCGAGCTGCGCGACAGCCACGGCGAACCGCTGGAGGCGGAGGCCGGGCGGAACTACTACATCCAGATCGCCAGCGAACGCGCCACCGGATGGGAGGCGCAGCTCGACGGAGAGACTCTGCGCCGGATGCCCGCCGACGAGAACGGTGACGGCACCGAGGAATGGGCCCAGCGCTTCGAGGTCGCCGGTGAGAGGCTCACCGCAGAGGCTGAGCTGAGCATCGCACACCAGCCGATCTACCGGTGGCCGATGGTATTCGGCGTCGGGATCTTCCTGGTCCTGGTGACGCTGATCGCAGTGCCGCTGCCGCGCAGCTGGCGGATGCTTCCGGTGGAGGTGAGGCAGGTATGAGCGCCAAGAAGGTCAAGAAGGTCATCCGGCAGCAGCGTCGGGACCGTCGCCGGGCCGAGCGCGAGCAGGCCCGCCGGGCCAAGGCTGCCCAGCAGGCCCAGCGCGCAGCTGAGAAGAAGGCTGCCGCGCAGCAGGCCGCGGAGGCGAAGGCCTCTGCCAAACAGGCGTCTGCCAATCAGGCCGAGACCAAGAAGGCTGAGACCAAGAAGGCTGAGACCGAGAAGGCTCAGACCAAGACTGCTGAAGCGCAGACCGCTGAGGCGCGCGACGCCGGCCGTCCCGCCGGAGCGCAGGCTCAGTTCGGCGGCGCCGCAGCCTCTTCTGCCGCAGTCTCCGAGGCTCCCGCTCAGGAGCCGCTCGCCGCGGAGCGCACCGCAGAGGACACCCCTGCGGACGAATCTCCCGCCTCGGCGGAGCCGGAAGCCGCAGCCTCCGCCGCAGCCGCAGAGAAGAAGTCGCGCCGCACCGGGTCTCGACGCTCAGCCGTGCGGGTGGGCGCCGTCGTCGTGACCGCGGCATTGGTCGGCGTCGGAGCGGGCTCTGCGGTGACCGACTTCTCCGGCTCGGACCGCGCGCCGCTGGCACCGGTGGCCGGATCCGGAGTGGCCTCGCCCCAGACGGGTCAGACCTATCTGTGCCCGCCCATGCCGGGACAGGCCGATTCGCTGACCACCGACGGGATCCTGGACTATGCCTCCCGCGACGGCTCCGCCTCCAGCCTCTTCCAGTCGTTGGTGCTCGCTGAGGACGGGGCCGAGCTCCCCGAGGCCCACATCGCTCAGATCACCAGCGATGGACAGCTGAACCGCCAGTCGCTCAGTGGCGGCCAGGGCGTGATCCATCATGCGGAGCCCGGCCAGCAGCAGGCTCCGGTGCTGGGAGTCTCGGCCGGGCAGAGCGGTGATCCGCTGACCGCGGCCGGGCTGTTCGAGTACCACGCGGACCAGGGACCGGTGACCGGGCTGGCCGTGGGGGAGTGCGGTCCGGCCCAGCAGAACCACTGGTTCTTCGGCCCGGAGACCGGCCCCGGCGCCACCTCGCTGCTGACCCTGTCCAACCCCTATGACCGCGCCTCCACTGTGGAGGTCACCACCTACGACGCCGACGGCGAACGCGGAGCCAGGGGCGCGCGCAGCATTGTGGTCCCACCCCAGACGGTGCGCACCGTCAATATGGCGGCGCTGAGCGGGGGCAGCGTGAACATGGGCGTGGAGGTCAGTGCCACCGGCGCCCCGGTGGGCGCGCAGATGCAGTCCTCCCGTGCCGCCGGGCTGACCGGCACCGGGGCCGAATTCCTCCCCAGCGCGCAGGGCCTGCAGGACGAACACGTCATCCCTGGCGTGCCGATGGCGGACACCTCATCCGAGGGAGCCGCCGATGACCCCACATCCATGCCGGCCGAGCTGTGGCTCCACGTCCCTGGCGATGAGACCACCACTGTGGAGCTGCAGGTCTTCGGAGAGGACGGCCAGGTGGCCTTGGAGAGCCCCGCGGTGTTCACCGTGGAGGGCGGCCAGGTCGATGTCCTGGAGCTGTTGGGTCCCCAGGCCGATGTCTATGACGTGGTGGTCCGCACGGACAATCCCTCGGCCGCTGCGGTGGCCTCCCGCGGCATGGGCGAACTGGCCGAGCTGGGCGCCGAGGATGAGGCCGCTGCCGAGGATGCCGCCCAACAGGAGGGCGAGGAGCTGGACGAGGGCACCCTGGCCCTGGACTTCAGCTGGGGCGTCGCAGCAGAGCCGCTGACCGAGACCTCAGGTGCGATCCTTCCGGAGATCGGCCGGACCGAGGACGCGGAGACTGACCTGCAGCTGTCCTCCCCGGAGGGCGGGACAGTGTCCTACCGCCTGCTCGCCGCCGACGGTGAGTTCTCGGAGCCTCAGCAGACAGAGGTTCCGGCAGGACGCTCGGTCACAGTTCCCGCCGAGGAGCTGGCTGAGGTCACGGAGGATGCCGTCGCCGTCGTCGTGGATCCTCCTGCGGATGAGGGTGTCTATGCCTCTCTGCTCACCACCGATGATCAGGGGCGCTTCTCCCTGAGCCGGGTCAGCCCGCTGCAGGACGATGAGGCGACGGTCCCTGTGCGGCTGCGCTAGCCGTCCCAACACTCCGGGGGTGAGGTCACCCTGACCGCGGGCCACCCTCGGGTAGGGTGAGGGACCGTGGAATCTTCGCGCAGATGTACTCGTAGCAGCTGTGAGCGGCCGGCGGTCGCCACTCTGACCTACAGCTATCAGGATTCGACCGTGGTGGTCGGACCGTTGAGCCTGTACGCCGAGCCGCATACCTATGACCTCTGTGCCCAGCACGCTGACACGGTGAATCCGCCGCGCGGCTGGGAGGTCATGCGCCTGAACTACGCGCCCGCTGCGGGCGGCTCCACGGGTCAGGACGATCTTCTCGCTGTGGCCGACGCCGTCCAGCGCCCATCGCCGACGCCGGCCGCCCCGGCACCTTCCATGCGGGAGAACCGGGAGCGCATCGCGCCGCCGGAGGGCGAGGCCGCGATCAGCCGCGGCCATCTGCGCATGCTCAAGGACTGAGCAATACGAGGTCATCTGTGCTCACCCACGCCGTGGAGGCCGCGGTAGGCTGGACCAATGCCCAGTACCCTCCCCGCATCACTTCTTGAAGTTCTGCGCTGCCCGGTCACCGGCAGTCCGCTGCGCCAGGACGGTGATGAGTTGGTCGCCGTCGAGGACGAGACCATGCGCTACCCGATCGAACACGGCGTGCCCACGCTGCTGCCCGCCGATTCCGCCGTCTGAAGGACCCCGCTATGAGCTTTGAATACAAGATCGCCGATATCTCGCTGCACGAGGCCGGCCGCCACCAGATCCGCCTGGCCGAGCATGAGATGCCCGGACTGATGGCGCTGCGCGAGGAGTACGGCGAGTCCCAGCCGCTGAAGGGCGCTCGCATCGCAGGATCCCTGCACATGACCGTGCAGACCGCCGTGCTGATCGAGACGCTCACCGCCCTCGGCGCCGAGGTCCGCTGGGCCTCCTGCAACATCTTCTCCACCCAGGATGAGGCCGCCGCAGCCGTCGTCGTCGGTCCCCACGGCACTCCGGAGGTCCCGCAGGGCGTCCCGGTCTTCGCCTGGAAGAACGAGACCCTGGCTGAGTACTGGTGGGCGGCGTCGCAGATCTTCGCCTGGCCCGGTGTGGATGAGGACCCGTCCCGCGGCGCGAACATGATCCTCGACGACGGCGGCGACGCCACGGTGCTGGTCCACAAGGGCGTCGAGTTTGAGGCCGCCGGCGCGGTCCCGCAGCCCCAGCCGGAGGACCCCGAGGAGTACGGCTACGTCCTGGAGACTCTGCGGAAGTCTCTTCAGGAGAACCCCCACCGCTGGACCGGGATCGCCAAGAACCTGCGCGGTGTCACCGAAGAGACCACCACCGGTGTGACGCGTCTGTACCAGTTGGCCCGTGACGGTCAGCTGCTGTTCCCGGCCATCAACGTCAACGACTCGGTCACCAAGTCCAAGTTCGACAACAAATACGGCATCCGCCACTCCCTGCCCGATGGCATCATGCGCGCCACCGACGTTCTGCTGGGCGGCAAGGTGGCCGTGATCTGCGGCTACGGCGACGTCGGCAAGGGAGCGGCTGAGGCCCTGCGCGGCCAGGGCTCCCGAGTGATCGTCACCGAGATCGACCCGATCAACGCGCTGCAGGCCGCCATGGACGGCTACCAGGTGGCCGCGTTGGACGATGTCGTGGAGCAGGGCGACATCTTCATCACCACCACCGGCGGCAAGGACATCATCTCTGCCGAGCACATGCAGCGGATGAAGAACAAGGCCATCGTGGGCAACGTCGGCCACTTCGACAACGAGATCGACATGGCCGGCCTGGCTCAGCTGCCCGGGGTGAAGAAGGTGGAGATCAAGCCGCAGGTCCACGAGTGGGTCTTCGACGAGTCCACCGGCCGCTCGATCATCGTGCTCTCCGAGGGCCGCCTGCTGAACCTGGGCAACGCCACCGGTCACCCCAGCTTCGTGATGAGCTCCTCCTTCGCCAACCAGACGATCGCCCAGATCGAGCTGTTCGAGAAGTCGGCGCTGGTCTACGAGGGCGACGACCGGTACGAGAACCAGGTCTACGTCCTGCCCAAGGTCCTGGACGAGAAAGTCGCCCGTCTGCACCTGGATGCTGTGGGCGCCACGCTCACCGAGCTGACCAAGGAGCAGGCCGACTACCTCGGTGTGGATGTGGCCGGCCCGTATAAGCCCGAGCACTACCGCTACTGAGGCCCTGCCTCAGTACGGCACGGTGTGCAGGCGGCGCTCCAGGGCTTCCTGACGTTCCTGCTGGCGGCGCAGCCTGCGGTATTCGCGGTTGCGCCGCTCGGCCATGACGGCGGTCAGCAGATCCATCGCCGACGACGGCGGCGGGGGCGGAGAGACATAGGGACGCAGCTCCTGGGCCAGCCCGGCGGCGTGCTGCTCCATGATCATCGGGTTGCCCGCCCGGTCGTTCTCCGCGCTGCGCAGCAGGCGGGAGATCCGCAGCGCCAGCTCATCGGGGACTCGGCCCAGGTCTGCGATCTGGGTCCAGGACTGCAGGTGCTGCGGGACCGGGAGCATCATGGGGCGGATCTTCGGCTGGCGGACCTGGATGCCGTAGGTGCCGGCCACCATGTCTCCCAGCCGTTTGCCCTTGTCGTTGATCAGCGCGCAGAGCACAGCCACCAGCCCGGAGGTCATGTAGACCTCGAACACGGCGATGAGCACCCGGATCACGGAGTGCCGCAGTCGCAGCGAGCCGCCGTCGTCGCGGACCACGCGCACTCCGAAGATCAGCCGTCCCACGGTCCGTCCGCGGGAGAGGGTCTCGATGCCGATCGGCAGGACCACAAAGCAGAGCACGGCACCGGCCAGCACGGTGGCCTGCAGCAGAGCCTCGTCGAAGGCGACTGCTGCGGCTCCGCTGGTCAGGCCGAACAGGAAGATGAACGCCACGTAGGTCAGCGCGTAGAGGATCACGTCGATCACCAGGGCGCCGCCGCGGGTGAACAGAGAGGCGGCAGGAAGTTCGAGCTCGACGGCCTCGCCGGTGACCACAGTACGCACGACCCCAGCCTATCGGTCTGACTGCGTGGTCTGACCGTGTGGCCTAACTGCACGGCATAACTGTGTGGCATGGCCGCGTGGCGGCGCGGTGACAGCCGATAAGGTGGGCGCATGGACATCGATGCCTTCGTCGCCGTGCACCAGGGAGAGTGGGACCGTCTGGCCGACCTCTCTGATCGGCGTCGGCTGCGCCCCGAGGAGGCCGATGAGCTGCTGCGCCTCTATCAGCGCACCTCAGCGCATCTGTCCATGGTCCGTTCCGTGGAGCCCGACGGCGCCCTGGCGGCCGGCCTCTCGGCCCGTCTGGGCCGAGCACGCAGCCAGCTGACCGGGGCGGGCCAGAACGTCTTCGTCTCCGTGGCCTACTTCTTCGCCCAGACCCTGCCGGCGGCCTTCTACCGGATCCGCTGGCTCACCGTGATCCTGGGTGTGGCCTTCATCGTCGTGGGCTTCGCCTCCGGACTGTGGGCCTATCACAGCCCGCATCTGGATCTGATCATGCCGGCCGAGGATCGGCAGCAGTACGCCTCTCACGACTTTGTGAACTACTACGCCGAGCACCCCAACAGCTCCTTCGCCGCTCAGGTCTGGACGAACAACGCCTGGATCGCCGCGCAGATGGTCGCCTTCGGAGTCGTGGGCCTTTGGGTTCCCATGGTGCTGGTGCTCAACGCCGTCAGCGTGGGGATCGCCGGCGGAGTCATGGCCGAACAGGGTGAGCAGACGGCCTTCTGGCTGAACCTGCTGCCGCACGGGCTGATGGAGCTCACAGCGGTGTTCATCGCCGGGGCCGCCGGACTGAGGATCTTCTGGGCCTGGGTGGCGCCGGGACAGCAGCGGCGGCTGACCTCGCTGGCCCAGGAGGGAAGGCGCTTGGTCACGGTGGCGTTGGGCCTGGTGCTGGTGCTGCTGATCTCCGGAGTGGTGGAGGGCTTCGTGACGCCCTCGGGGATGCACCCTGCGCTGAAGATCGTGATCGGTGCCCTCGTGCTGGCCGGTTACTGGGCCTACACGCTGATCCTGGGCAGACGTGCCTATCGTGCCGGGATCCGCGGGGACCTGGGGACCTACGACGCCGGGTCCCACGAGCTGACGGCCTGAGCGCGGTACTCCTGCTCTGACCTGCCGACTCTCCGGCAGGTCTGCACCAAAACAGTCCTTCCCAGCCGTACCTTAGAAAGTGGCCAGCAATGCGTGGAGAGGCAGAGATGAGCGCGAATTCAGAGAATCCTCGCAAGGAGGAGAGCTCGAGCCAGAAGGGCTCGGGTGAGGGCGGTGACTTCGAATCCGGCCTGGACTACGGCGCCTATGCCGGAGACGAGCCGGATTTCCCGGAGGACCACCTCACGAAGGAGGAGCAGGCTGCCTCCTCGGATGCTGCCCCGACGTTCTCCTCCGCACTGAACGGCGACGACGACGTCGCCGCCGCAGAGAAGACCTCACCGGCAGCCGACGACGCCGGCAGCGAGGATGCGACCAAACCGGTCGCCTCCGCTCCGGCTCCTCAGCCTGCCGAAGAAGCGGTTTCTGCTGAGGACCAGCCCACGACCGCCGTGGCCCCGGTTCCTGCGGACAACAGGACCCGCGCCCTGAACGACGTCGCCGCGCCTGGCACGGCCGCGGCTCGCTCGAGCGCACCCGCTGAGACGGCGGCGCAGACCGGCGCTTCCCCTGCCGGAGCTGCGCCCGCCGCCGCCCAGGAGGCCCCTGCCGAGGAGAAGCTCTCCAAGAAGGAGCTCAGGCAGCGGGAGAAGGACGAGGCCCGGCGCGCCAAGGAGGAGGCCAAGGCTGAGAAGCAGGCCGCCAAGCACGCCAGGAAGTCCGGCGACGATCAGGCGACCCCCTACATGCCCTACGCCGGCGGCACAGTGGGACACACGCCCTCCGGCGAAGAGATCACCGATCAGGACCTCGCGGAAGAGGTTGAGCGGGACAAGCGGGGAGTCTCGCGGTTCATGCAGGTCATGATCGCGATCTTCCTGCCGGTGCTGGTGCTGGTCGCCGCCATCCGCCTGGTGGCTTCTCCGGTGTTCCTGTGGCTGTCCTACAACCGTCCGGGCTTCCCCAGCGACACCTTCGGCTTCGACGACGCCGATCGCCTGGTCTACGGCTCCTACGGCTTGGACTACCTGTTCAACGCCGCGAACTCCCGCTACCTGGCCGAGCTGGCTCCGGGCGGGGAGGAGCTGTTCACCGCTGACGAGGTCTCGCATATGACGGACGTGAAGTTCGTGATGATGTGGGCCCTGCTCGCTGCAGCCGTGCTGCTGGTCATCACACTGATCTTCGGACTGTTCCTGCGCTCCTGGCGCCCCGGCGGCTTCGCCCGCGGCCTCTTCGCCGGCGTGTGGGTGACCCTCGGGGTGATCATCGCCGCCGTGGTGCTGGCAGTGCTGAACTGGCAGCGCTTCTTCGAGGAGTTCCACCGCCTGTTCTTCTCTGAGGGCACCTGGACCTTCAGCGAGGACTCCACGCTGATCCGCCTCTACCCGGAGCAGTTCTGGCTGGATGCCGGCATCGGCGCGGCGGCCCTGGTGCTGCTGATCTCGCTGGTCCTGCTGATCGCTACCTGGCCCACACGCCGTCGCCGTGCCCGCCGCGCGGCGCGGATGGACGAGGTCAAGGAGCGCCGCCGCGAGAAGCTCATCGCCGAGCTCACCAAAGGTGTGGAGGACTGATCCTCCAGCGTTCTGAGCTGAACTGAACACCGCAGAAGGCCGGCCACCCGATCAGGGTGGCCGGCCTTCTGCGGTGCGGGCGCGGCGGCGGGTGACTCTTCTACGCACTTGAAGACATCTCTGCCCGGTTGTGACAGCTGAGATGTCGCGAGCTTGGTAGAGATCTGACGGGACCCCCAGTCACCGGATCTACTGAGCGGGGGAGCGGCGGACGATCTGCTCCATGATGGCCAACTGCGGCTGGCGGTACTTCCCGTAGTCGGGATGGCGGAAGTCGGCCACGCTGGCGGCGGGGTCGATGTCGACCACCAGGGCTCCCTCGGCTGAGTCCAGTGCGGAGACGACCAGGTCCACCCCGGTGGCCTCCAGACCTGGCAGCGCCCACATCCCGTCGATGGCGAGCTGTTTGACCTCTTCGGAGAGCTCATCGGTCACATCCACAGAGAGCGAGCCGTCCCGTGGTGCTCCCGGCACCGGGGGAAGCTCGCAGATGGACCCTGAGGCAGGGACGTAGGAGCGGGTCAGCCCCGCCTCGGTCAGCGCCTCGTCGTCGAGGTCAGGAAGCTCCGCCGTGGGCCCGAGGCGCCGGGCCAGTTCGGTCTGAGCCAGCTCATCGAGCGTCGACTCCCCGTCGCCGAGGACGTAGAAGGGGACCCGGACCAGGGCGCCCACCACCGTCTCGCCCACCACGTAGGTGCGCAGTTCCAGACCGTTGTGGGTGGCCTCCATCAGGATCGGGTGCTGGGGATCCACGCTGTCGACGGCCTTCTTCCACGCCGTGCGCAGGTCGCCCTCAAAACGCACACCCACAGTGGTCCCCTGCGCGCCGGAGGCGCGGGAGGGCTTCACCGTGGCCCGCCGGCCCAGCGTCTCCCAGTACCGCACTGCCGTGGAGTACTGGTTGTGCTGCAGGACTCTGCTCTGCGGGGTCGGGACCTCGGCAGCCTTCAGGTAGCGCCTGACCATCCCTGTGGAACGGCAGACGCGGTGGGCCTGATGGCTGACCAGGGAGGTCACGCCCTCGTCGACGCTGCCCACTGCCACACCGGAGTAGAAGAGGATGCGGTGGGCGTGAGTGATCTTCTTCATGTGCAGCTTGTTGCGCCGAGCCGCGCGGAAGAGCAGGTACGTATGGGCGTAGACCTGCGGCCACTCACGCAGCTCGGCGTACCGCGGCTCGATCCGCTCAGCGATGAAGCGTTCGACGGCGCCGGGGCGCTCGCCCAGCTTCACCTGGGGGCGGTGCTGCTCGGCCCCCTGAACCTCTTCCGCGGTCATCGGGTGTCTCAGTACTTGTGGTGCTCTGAGGCGGTGATCTTCTTCTCCGTGGAGCCCACGTGGATCTGAGCCTGCCGGACGTTGTCCACGTACTCCTTGAAGGCATCGGTGGTCAGATCCACGGCCACGGCGTCGAAGTGGGCCCACTCGGTGTTGCCCAGCTTCACGTGCTTCTCCACCATGCCGGCACCGGCGGCCACTGCCAGAGCCGAAGCCATCCAGCCGAAGTCGTGGGAGGAGTAGCCGGGCACGATCCGCGGACCGGGCGTGGAAGCCTGCTCCTCGGCCAGCTGGGCGTAGTGGCGGACCACGCCGATGTTGGTGTGCTCATCGGGGGTGGGGTAGGCGGAGTTGCAGTGCAGCAGGTAGAGGGTGTCCTGCTTGGTGAAGGTCTCCAGCAGCCACTGCTCGTAGTCCTGATCCGTCATGCCGGTGGAGATCACCAGGGAGCCGGTGTAGTTGTTGGCCACGTACTCCAGGTAGTCCTTCTTCCGGGAGATCGTCGAGGGCAGCTTCACCAGCGGGATCTCCAGGTTCTCCATCATCCACTCGAAGGAGGGCTTGTCCAGCACCGAGGCGAACCACTTGATGCCCAGGTCCTTGGTGAGCTCGTCGAGGAACGTGAAGCCCTCCTTGTCCAGCTCCAGCTGGTGGCGGTAGTCGCCGAAGGTGGTGCCGAAGGGGGACTTATACGGAGCGGCGAGCTGCTCGGCGGTGTAGAAGTGCTCGACGTCGCGCTTCTGAACCTTCACCCAGTCGGCGCCGGCGGCGTGGGCGGAGCGGACCAGCTTCTCCAGCCGGTCCAGGTCGCCGAAGTGGTTGGTGGTGATCTCAGCGGTGATCTCCACGGTGGGGACTTCGAGCTCTTCGGCCTCTTCCTCCTGAGGAGCGGGCTCGGAGACCTCCACCCGGTACTTCTCGTTCAGCGCCTCAGTGGTGATGTTGGAGAACTCGTGGCTGCCCACGTGGTGGACGTCCAGGTTGGAGTCCTCCAGCACGTAGAGCGCGTTGCGCAGGATGTACTGCTGCAGCTCCACGCCGGCCTTGCGGTGGCTGGTCAGCTCGGGAGAGTACTGCGTGTTGGCCGCACGGGCATTGCCGGATGCGGGGGAGAAGTCGAAGCCGACCATGTAGACGGTCTGCGTGCGGCCCTTGGTGTCGGCGATGGTGCGCGCGACCTCCAGGGCGGTGAGGAACATGACTTCCTCGATGACGGTCTCGTCCCGGTTCTGGAAGCGGCTGAGCATGATGTCTTCCTCATCGTTGCTCAGCGGCTTATACGGCGCACGGACCACCGTGTGGCCAGGCGCGTGGAACTCGGTGGAGGTGATGTAGGCCTTGGACTGCAGACCGTCGTCCTGGAGGGAGTCGGCCACCCAGTCCTCATGGAAGATGGTGATGTCTGTGGGGTGGATGCGCTCAGCGTCGTTGATCCCGATGACCACCGAGTCCTTGAAGACCCGGCTGCTGACAGAGTCTGCGGACGGTCCCTTACCGAGGATGACGATCGTGTCGGTGTCGTACATCGACCCGGTATCGCTGGCCAGGTTTGAGATAGCTGCCGTCGTATTGCTGGTCATTCAGGTAAACCTCACAGTTGTGTTCCAGGGCGAGTTGAAGGCCCGCCAGCAGGTCCCATGAATAGGCACCGACGGGGTTGATGAACCGGGCGAAGCGTCCCGTGATGACGCCGTAGAGATTGTACACAGCGGCCCCCATGAGCCGAGCCTGAGGGGTATCGGCCAGCTGGCGAGCCAGTTCGTCGTCGATCCCGGAGGAGAACGCGGTGATCCGGGAGGAGGCGGGGGTGAAGCTGTCACCGGTGATCAGCCGCTGTCCCAGCTGGGGCAGAGAGATCATGCTGGCCTGGTGGACCCCGTCATGCCACAGGGTCACGGCCACACCCCATTCGGGCAGGCTGGAGGCGAAGTTCTCCGTACCGTCGATGGGATCCACGACGGCGACCCACCCCTCCAGCGAGTGGTCGGGGGAGAACTCGCCCTCCTCTCCCACGAAGGTCAGGCCTTCGAAGCGGGAGGTCAGATACTCCTCGATGCTCGTCTGCACCAGGACGTCAGCGGCGGTGACCGGGGTGTCATCGCCTTTGAGGGTGACCTCGCTGCGCAGCTGGTCCAGCCGCGGCATCAGGTCGCGGACCAGGTCGTCGACCCCCTGTAGGGCCTGTTGGGCTTCACTCATCGTAGGGTACTGTACCGCACCGGTGTGTCACGGGTACGAACCTCTCCTGGAAAGTTCGCCATCCCCGTGAAACGGCCACTGTGTAAACTGACGCCCGTTCAGCACGGTCCAGACACATGTGGGGAAGTATGGTATCCAAGAAGACGTCGTCCGCGAAGAAGCCCAAGGGCCTGGTGCCCACTGCGAGGAAGGCCGTCCGGCTGGCCGAGCGTCGCGCAGTCGCGGCCGCGGTCAACGCCGTCAGCCGCGTCCCCTCCCTCGGAGATCTCCCCAGTGGCGAAGCCTTCCTGGCCAAGCAGGCATCAGCCGGCAGCAGCCGCTTCATGCCGAAGGCCGAGGTCAGGATGAATCGGACCAAGCGCCCCTCGACTGGGCGTCTTCCGCTGCTGATCATGCAGAACGCCGTCTCCGGCGAGGTGTCTCTCGCCGATGCCGCGGACCAGCAGGGGGCTGCCCACCCCAACTTCCTGGAGCGCGTGGCCTCCCGCACCGCTGGCGAGGGAAATCTCCAGACCGCGATACGTCTGAGGCGCCGGGCGCTGGAACTGGACCCGGAGAACCCTGCCCGGTACCTGGCGTTGGCCAACACACTGGGCGCCGTATCCGAGCAGGGTGTGGTCCATGACTGGATCGTCGGCCTGGCCAAGGGGTCGGTGGCCGCCAACGGTCAGGAGGTCTTGGACCTGCTCAAGCAAGGCCATGAGCTGGCCCCCGGCAACCCCTATATGCTGCATGAATATGGCACAGCCCTGATCGGGGCCGGACAGGTGCACGAGGGCGTCCCGCTGCTTGAGGCAGCTGTGCTCAAGCAGCCCGGTGAGACGTGGTTCATGGAGCTGGCGGATATCTACCGCCGTCCGGACGTGGCCCAGTTCGAGAAGGCTATGACCTTCTACGAGCGGGTCTTTAAGAAGAATCCCAAGAACACCAAGGCCCTCTCTGGGATCATCAACGCCGGAACCCGCGGCCCGATGGACTGGGCACGGATCTGGCGCAGCGTGCGCAAGCTGGAGACTCGGAAGAAGACGACGGCGACCCCGTACAACAATGAGGACGTCCGGGATCAGCTGGATCAGCTCTTCTGGACCCAGGAGAACCCCACACAGGAGCAGGTCGAAGCACTGGTGGCGGGGTTGAGGCGTGAGGCCAATATGGACAGCACGCTCCACCCGATGGCGCTAAACCTGGTGATCACTCGTCTGCAGTTCGCTCGTTTCTTCTCCGCAGGCTTTGACCTGCGTGAAGCTGCGGCCAGAGGCCGCACCCACACTCTGCGCAACTCGGCCATCACCACGGCCCACCAATTGCGGAACCTGATGAAGGCCCATACCTATCTCGAGGACGCGGAGTCCGTTGCCTCCCTGGCGGATCCGCGGTTCTGGGATTCTTCGGATCAGATGGAACACCTCCAGCTCGAGAAGCTGCAGGCGGATGCCGAGCTGATGAGCGGTCGCCCTGAGGCTTATATCGAGTACTCCCGCAAGGCCCGCAAGCGCACGCCGCTGGCCGCCGATGACACGATGGAGAAGCTGGTCAAGGGCCGGCGCGTGGCCCTGGTCGGCCCTGCAGAGACCGGCGATCGGCTCGGTAGCATCATCGACGAATATGACGTGGTGGTCCGTCCGCGCTACCAGCCCGAGTTCATCGCGGAGAATCGGGACGCCCAGGGCAGCCGCACCGACATCACCTATTACTCGGGCCAGGACCTGACCAACCTGTTCGAGACGATCTCCGGGGCCGCAGAGGCTGGGGATATCAAAGTGGTCAACGCCCGTCCCTTCAGCCATGCGGCTCATGCCCACCGGAACCTGGACTGGCTGCGCTTCTACCGGCAGGACTTCTCCCTGTGCTTCCACGGCGGCTCTCTGGGGATCCAGCGGATGGCCTATGATCTGTTGCAGTTCCAGCCGGAGGAGATCTGTGTGTTCAACTCGGACCTCTACACCGGCAATTCCATGTTCACCACCGGGTGGCGCGAGGGCAACACCTTCGGCCCGTACTCGCACATCAATGACATCGTGGTCTCCCATGATGTGAAGTCCGAGTTCAGGTTCATGAAGGCGCTGATGGCCACCGGTGTTGTCACCGCCCAGGGCCGTGCCGCGGAGGTGCTCGAGCAGACTCCGGACGAGTACGTCCGCGCCGTTGAGGACGCCGGCGTCCTCTGCTGACGGCCTGACCGCCCCACCACCCACTTATTCGACGACGGAAGAGACAGTTCTCAATGGCATTCAGAGGTCATCGGGTCATCGCAATGGTGCCCAGCCGCCTTGGATCGACGCGCTTGGAGCGCAAAGCACTGGCAGATATCTGTGGTCTGCCCATGGTGATCCACGTACTGCAGAGAGTGCAGATGTCGCCCATCGTGGATGAGGTCTACATCGCCACTGACTCCGAGGAGATCAAGGAGGCGGTCGAGCGCTACGGCGGCCGAGCCATCATGACCGGCACACATCACACCACGGGGATCGAGCGGATCGCCGAGGCATCGGCGGACATGGACTATGACGTCATCTGCCTGATCAACGGAGATGAGCCGGCGCTGAACCCGGACCATATCCAAGCCAGCGTCGAAGCGCTGCTGGATTCGGAGGCCCCGACGTCGCTGCTGGCCAGCGAGTCTGCCAAGGTGAACTCGCCCTCTGACTTCAAGGTGGTCACCAACCGGGCGGGGGAGGCCATGTACTTCTCGCGCGAGGACATCCCTTCGCCGTCGCGTTCCGGGGTGGCGAACTTCCTGAAGGCCTACCATCTGATCTCCTTCCGCAAGGGTGCTTTGGACACCTACATGTCGTTGGACAAGACTCCGATGGAAGCGATCGAGGGGCATGACCACCTGCGGTTCCTGGAGAACGGGCATAAGGTCCAGATCGGCGTGGTCGAGCATGATTCCTTCTCCGTGGACACACCGGAAAACTTGGCTGAGATGGTCGAACAGATGAAGGAGGACCCACGGTTCAGCTCGTATAGGCATTTGGCTTCTGAAGACGCGTCAGAGCCGGTGTCGTCCGCGAAGGCCACCTGGAACAGCTCGCCTGTGGTCGCAGTGGTGCCGTGTCGAGCAGGAAGCGAACGCGTCAAGGACAAGAACACCAGGCCTTTCGCAGGGTTCGAAGGGGGCCTGTTGGAGCTCAAGCTCAAGCAGCTGGCAAACGTTGCAGAGATCGACAAGATCGTGGTCTCCACCAATGACCCGTCTGTCGTGGAGATCACGGAGGAGTTCAGGAGGACTTCTGAGAAGCCCATAGTGATCAACGAACGTCCTGATGAGTTGGCCTCTTCCAGCACTCCGATGAGCAGATTCATCCAGTATGCGGCGGAACTCGAAGAAGACGGGACCATGCTGATGACCCATGTGACTCACCCCTTGGTGACATCTGAGACCTTCTCTGAGTTGATCGCGGCCTGGCGTGAGGCCGAGGAGCAGGGCTACGACAGCCTGATCACCGCAACCCGTCTGCACTCCTTCCTATGGGATGAGAAGGCCCAAGCCTTCAACTACGACGATTCCGTGGAGAGATGGCCGCGTAGCCAGGACATTGATCCGCTGTTCGAGATCAACCACGCGGCCTACCTGATGCCTTTCGTGAGGATGCGACAGGTCGGAGATCGTGTGGGGACCAACCCACGGATCTACGAAATGGAACAGGACGTGGCTATGGACATCGATTGGAAGCACCAGTTCGATCTCCTCGAAGACATCGTCACCGCGAAGGTGAGCCGAGGGATCACTCTGACCTGACCGGCTGTTAGATTACATTGAGTGATGGCGCCCACGACTGCGTAGCGGCGTTCTGTGAATTGTTTCTGCTCGACTGCAGAAACATCGAAAGGGTGTATGGCGCGTGATTGAGAGTTCTATCGACAGGCTGACCAAGCTGGCTGGGCCTTCTGCCATCAAGGCTATGTCTAAGTCCGACGCTGGACGCCGTGATTTGATGCGCCGGGCCGCGTTCGGAAGCCAGGACTTTGTGTCCCGGACGGAGACGCTGGTCACCGGGCGGAAGTCCCGCGGGCAGAGCAGAGCGGCGAAGTACGCCCAGACGATTCTGGAGAATGTCCCGGGCGGGGAGATCCGGTTTGCGCTCGCCGCGGCTGAGGAAGAACTGGCCACGGCGGGGCTGTTGGAACGGGTCGCTTCTCGTACGCTGAAGACCGCAAAACCCCGTGACATTATCGATCTGCGTCGTCGAGCAGTGGATCTCGATCCTCGGCGGGCGCACCGATATGTGGCGCTGGCCGCAGCACTCGGAAGCGAGACACAGTCTCGGATTGTTCATGGGGCTGCCGTGGGCCTGCATCGGGGCCAGGAGACTCCGCATGCAGACGAGATCATCGAGCTTCTGAAGAGTGCACAGGCGCTTGCGCCGTCCAATGCTGTGATCGCTTTCGAACTGGGCCAGCGGCTTCTGGAACGAGGAGATGCGGAGGAGGGTCTCGCTCAGTTGGAGAAGGCTGCTCTCAAGCATCCAGATGAGCAGCGGCTCATGGCCCTGGCGCAGGCTTATCGCAGACCCGACATCGCGCAATTTTCACAGGCGCTGGAGAGCTACGAACACGCCTATTCCCTGAATCCTAAGAACCAGAAAGCTTTGGGGGGAGTGGTGCACTCCGGCGCACGAGGGCCGATGGACTGGCCGCGAGTTTGGCGCACCGTCCATCGGATCGAATCTAAGCGCCAACACTCACCCCTTCGGACGGAGAGCGTCGCTGAGGGCATGGACTCCCTCTTCTCGTCGAGGCAGGAAGTCGAGGCTGAGACGGTCACCGACCTCCTGTCCGAATTGGATGAGTGCCGAGCTGAGGGCAAAGAGCTGAATCCCCAGACAGTGGGACTGCTCGTTCTGCGGGTCCAGTTTCTCGGTCACTTCGCGGCGGGTTTCCGTCTCAGAACCCGTAACGCCGAACGGAGGGCTCAGCGTCTCAGGAGAAGCGGAGTCCGGGATCTCGGCGGATTGCGGCAGATGATGCAGGCGTTGGTCTACCTGGACAACGCGGAGACCGCGTCCCGTCTCTCGCAGGACGTCAAGTACTGGGCCCAGAACACTGGGGAGCAGCGGATGGCCGTGGCCAAGCTGCACGCGGATGCAGAGCTGATGTTGGGCAACCCGGAGCCATACTTCAAGTACTCGGTCGACGCTCGTAAGGACTTCTACCTTCCTGCTGAGCGAAAAATGGTGAACCTGATCAAGAAGAAGCGGGTGGCCATCGTCGGCCCCGCTGCCACCGGTGAGTCGCTCGGCTCTGAGATCGACGGGTACGACGTGGTGGTTCGGCCGAACTTCAACCCAGAATTTGTGGCGGCGCACCCTGAATCGATGGGCAGCCGGACAGACATCGCGTACTACTCAGGTCAGGACATGACCACGCTCATCGACGACGTCGAGAGCCTCATCGAGAACTCTGATGTACAGCTGATCAATACACGATCATTCAGCTACCACACGCACCACCGTCGAAACCTGCCGTGGCTGCGGTTTGCCCGGCATGACTGGTCCTTGTCGTACCACGGATCTCCGTTGGGGATTCAGCGAATGATCTATGATCTGCTTCAGTTCCGTCCCGAAGAGATCGCTATCTTCAACTCCGACTTCTATACGGGTTCGGGAGAGTTCGCCGAAGGTTACCGGAAGAAGCGAAGCTTCGCGCCTGGGTCATTCATGAACGACCTGGTGGTGGTCCACGATCTTCTCACTGACTTCCGGTTCACCCAGGCAATGTTGAAGACGGGACGGGTGACTGCCCAAGGACGGGCGGCTGAAGTGCTTTCCCGGGATCCGTTTGACTATCTTCGGGATGTTGAGCAAGCCGGAGTACTTAGATGAGTCTTTGACTAGCCGTCCTTGATTAACCGGCTTAATATCGGCATGTAATCTACTTTCGAGCACTGCTCCCAGTGCGCTCGAAAGAAAGTTCGAGAGCTGGAGTGAACAGTGGAAACTGACAATAATGAGTTCGCAGAGGGCATCTTTCGGGACTTGCAGGATTTGTTGAATGAGATCCATGCCGAGCAGGATGTCGACCTTGAGAAACTTCAAGAGATTCTGTCCCATTTTCCGGAAGTGGCAAGAGAGTACTATGAGCTTCTGACTGAAATAGAGATCGCCGCGCGTAGGGCTGTTTCGCGCGAGCGGATGAGGGAGATCTATCCTGTGATCACCGAAGCGCTCGGGCGTGATGGCCTCGGTCATGGTGTGATGTACCGCGCAAAGAAGCATGGGGCTTCGTTAGAAGGCGTGGCATCTTTCCGCTCCTCGGTCTCGCTCATGGCGCGTCGTAGGCAGCTCAGCAGACACTTCGGCCCAGAGACTTTTGTCACTGATAAGTTGCGTGGGGAGAAATTCGCGAGGAACCTCGGGTTGCCGACGGCGTTGGCGTATGACGAGGTGTTTACAGCTGAAACCCTTCCGATTGTCCCGGGTACGGTAATTAAGCCGCGGGGAGAGTTGGGGTCACGTGGAGTTTTCATTTTGGGAGAAGACTCCAGTATCTATGATGTCCAGAAATCGCAGTACGTCGGTGACGAAATGCAGGTGCGCGAAATTATCTCGGCGCTGGTCACTGGTGAGCCCTCGGAGAAGCTAAGGGGCCGAGGGCGTGTAGGCCGTGACGAGTGGATCGTCGAACGCGCCATCTTCGACTCCCAGGATGAGAGTCTCCCTGCGCGGGACCTGAAGTTCTTCGTGTTTTACGGGAAGGTCGCTGCGATCCTTGAGATCATGCGGTTCCCTGAGAAAAAGTACTGTTGGTGGGACGCGTATGGAAACCAAGTGAAGACCGGCATCTACGACGAATACGACTGGGTAGGAGAGGGGGTCAGCGAAGCTGAGATTGCCGTCGCTTCACGTGTCTCTTCTGAGATCCCTGGGCCGTTTATGAGACTCGACTTCCTGCGTGGGCGCGACGGTCTTATTCTTGGTGAATTCAGTGGAGGGGTGGGAGAATATCATAAATTTAACACTCACTGGGATCATCATCTTGGAGAACTCTTCTTGGATGCGGAGGGGCGTTTGACGTCAGATCTGCTGACTGGCAAGAAATTCGAAGATTATAGCGAGTTCTCTGACGCTCACTACCGGCATTACCCAGCTATTCATGACCAGCGATATATTCTGTCCGTGAAATCGGATCTCCTTTCAGCGGCACGAGACGTTGAAGATTTCTGTCGAGCCAATGCGATTCGAGGATACGTCTCACGTTTCTGTGCGGGGCAGGACGAACTTGAAATTGTGGCGCGCACCGGTTCGCGTCGGCTGGAACGACTCGAAAAACACTTTCAGGAGCTGGAGTTGGCTGGGAATGTAGCTAAGGTGAAGAAGGTGCCTTATTACGGGGCCTTCCCTGGGCAGTTGCTCTTTCAAAACTCTGTGAGGTAGCTGGAGCTAAGGAATCTGGTTGTGCGGACTAGCGACCGCGTGACTGTGAGTAGTCGATCCGGAGGAGGCGCGGTGGCAAGAGATGATGCAGAATTCCGTGCGGCGCGCCAAATGGAATTATCAGGTGAGTTTAGGCGCGCGTATCTTGCCTACCTCTCCGCGGCGAGCTCTCTGGCAAAACCAGCCGCAGCTTATTTTCGAGCGGGCCTGCTGGCCAGTCGGCTGGAGAACACTATAGGGGCGGTACGTGCCTTTGAGCTGGCCGTTTCGACACCCGGGGCAGTTCCGAACTACTGGTATTACTACGCCCGCTCTCTTCACCGGATCGAAGATCCCTATAGAGCGCGATACGCCTACCAGCAGTATGCCCAGCGGAGGACGAAGAAAGGCGGCCCGGTCTTTCATCACCGTGGAGGCCTGCTGCCTTTCCGCAGAGGTGTCAGGTACGGGGCGGTCCGGCGCCCTGAGTACGCGCATTCCATGCTCCACGCCGCAGATTTGGCCAGGGTGCTCGGTGAAGACCGTATCCGCGTGGCCGAGTTTGGAGTCGCCTCGGGACAGGGACTTCTGGCAGCGCAGGATCATGCACACGTCGTCGAAGAGCTGACCGGTGTAGTCGTGGAGCTGTGGGGATTCGATACCGGTGAAGGAATCCCGGAATCCGACGATCACCGCGACCTCCGCCACTATTTCGGCCCCGGAGATTACGCGATGCAGGATAGGGCTGCTCTTGAGGCACGTTTGGAGCGAGGTCAGCTCGTGCTGGGTGATGCTCAGGAGACCGTGTCCGCCTGGATCGCAGAAGGCCCTCCGATCGGTGCCCTGCTCTTCGATATGGACCTCTACAGTTCGACACTGGGTGTGCTCAATCATCTCGCCGCGGCAGAGGACCGGCATTTCCTGCCTCGTGTGTCTCTGGCGTTCGATGATATCGGTCCGAAGACGCCGGGATTCCAGATCAAGGACTATAGCGACGTCACTGGTGAAGCGGCTGCTATCCGGGACTTCAACCAGGGGTACAGAGAAGTTCAGCTGGCGCCGGACAAGTGGTTCACGGCTCTTCCTGACCACGCTCCGTGGCACGATATGTGTTATCTCATGCACCGATTTGAGCACCCGTCCTATAGGACTCGAGTGCGCGGTTCTGCCAGTGACCACATGCGATTGCGGTCGGACGCCGAGGCCGACGAAGACCCTGCTGAAGACCCGGAGAGAGGCTCCCTGTGAGGCTGTTGCCCATGACGAAGCCGTCATCGTCAGTTTCGCCGCCGGCAAGAACTATTATTTCGAGGCCGCCCAGAAATTGGAGAAGCAGCTCGATGAGATGGGAGTCGATCACGACATCTCACGGGTGGAGATTCCCGAGGACTGGGATTGGGCAGACATCTGCAAATCCAAGATTCGCTTCTTCCGGGACATGCTGATCAAACATGAGCGCCCCATCGCGTGGATCGACGTGGACACTGACGTGCTCGGGCGTCCCGATGACCTGCTGCGCTCTACGGCAGACTTCACCTGCTATCTGCGAGCCTTCCGATACCTTGTGACCTTCGACCCGGAACAGCTGCCGCGTCTGTTCGTCCCATCCTATCTGGCCTTCGGCTACAGCGAGCGGACCGTGGACTTCCTGAACTTTGCGGTCTCTCTGGTCGAGGGTATGGACGACGTCCGCGCCACAGACGACTACTTCCTGCAGGAAGCTCTGACCCAGTGGGAGGGTTTTCTCAGTTTCTAGCTGCTGCGTCCCGAGACGGTGGTGAAGACCCGGCGCCAGGACCGGCAGAAGAAGCAGGCATATTTCCTGCACGGTGACTCCGGCAATGTGAAGTCCTCTATCGATGAGGTCCAGCAGCACAAGGTCGGTGTCCTGGGGGACAAGCGCCGCAAGCGCGTCTTCAACCATGCGGCTCGAGAGGCTATGGCTGAGAAGGATCTGGACAGTGCGGACTTCTTCTCCAAGAAGGTGTTCGAGCTGGCACCAGATGACCCGCGGCCCTTCCACCAGTACACAAGCTTTCTGATCAAGACCAAACAGTGGGCCAAGTTGGCTGCACAGGTTCAGGCACGACGCAACGATCCCTACTACGGGGAGGTCGCGGAGAGAGCGGAGTTCCTCGGTGTGTTGGCCCGGCGCGAATGGGAGGAGGCTGACCGCCTGGTGGCTGAGGCCATCCGGACGAAGAGCCCGAACGCGGACATGATGAAGAGCCGGAAGGTGCGTGCTGAGCTGGACAAGCGTGCCTTGGAGCGCGGCATCACTTTGGATCAGCGAGTGAAGCTCTGGTGGATGGAGACTCCGTACCCGGGGAACTTCGGGGACGCGATCAATCCCTACATCGTGGAGGGCCTTACCGGGATCCCGCCGAAATTCAGCACAAAGCCCCACCGCACGCTCGCCATCGGCTCGATCATCAAGTTCGCCAAGCCTGGAACGAAGGTGTGGGGTGCGGGTAACCCGCGACAGGAGGAGAAGCTGGACCCTGCCGCCGATTACCGTGCCGTCCGCGGTCCGCTGACCCGAGATCTGGTGCTGCGCAACGGGGGTCACATGGACGAGGTCTATGGAGACCCCGCCTGGTTTCTCCCCAAGATCTATCATCCGACGGTCAAGAAGACTCACAAGCTTGGGATCCTGCTTCATGTGAACCACCGGGGAGCGGTGAAGAATGTGGATCCCGACGTGAAGATCATCGACCTGCGTCGTGTGGGCCCGGAGGAGATCGAAGCATTCATCCGTGAGTTGCTCTCCTGTGAAGCCGTGCTCTCCACGTCTCTGCACGGAGTCATCGTGGCGCACGCCTATGGCATCCCGGTGCGCTGGTGCACCGTCTCCAAGGCCCGCAAGGGCATCCCTGGTGACGGCATGAAGTTTGAGGACTATTTCCAATCGGTGGGGAGGTCTGCGCCGGAGCCGCTGGATCTCAGCGGCCTGGAACGGGTGACGTCGGATCTAGCGGAACAGTGTGTGGACAACGCAGCGAGGCCGATCAACCTCAAGAAGCTCGCCGACGCCGCGCCCTTCGACGTGGCTCTGGAGCTCTGAGCAACGCTGCCTACACTGACCTGGTGGGTTGGAAACGGTTCACCGTCGTCTTCGTCGCGGTGCTAGTGATCGCGCTGCTCCTGTTCAACCGTCTGATGTGATCCATCGGGATCCGGCGCCGAAGGGTAATCCGTGACCACTCCGGACCGCGGATCGGCCGCAGTCAGGACGATTCCCCTCGGGTAGCATGTTGGTCGCCCGTCATTTCTTAGTTCTGTGGAGGCATCTTGGCTGACCGTGTGGTGGCGTACGCCGCTGGAGACCACCGGATCGTATTCCCGGCTGCAGTGGCATTGCAGTCGCTTGAGGATCACAACCCCGGTCAGTACCACCGAGTCATATGCTTCGACGGCGCGGACCTGACCAACGAGTACCGGCAGATCATGGACCACCACGGCATCGAGTTCCTGGACGCTCGCACCGTTCCGGACTTCACTCGAGTCAAAGAGATGCCGCTGATGCAGGAGGGTCGCTGGCCCGCCGAGGTCTTTCTGAACTGGGCGCTGCCAGAGCACCTGGCCACCCTGGGTTGGAGGTACTCGCTGAAGTTCGACTATGACGTGGTCTGCGTCGACGCCGTCGAGGCCGTGGATCAGGCTATCGAAGCTGGTACTGCCGTGGCCTACCGCCGTCTGGCACCGCGCTACAAGGCTCCTTCGCAGAAGATCGCGGTCGCGTTCGAAGAGAAGACCGGCGGCCCGTTCCCCACCAGCAACAAGATCAATGTGGGTGTGGCCTTCTTCGACAATCAGGCCATGCAGGAGGGGAACTACTTCGACAACTTCCTGAAGGCCTACGGCGCCCTGATGGAGATCTCCCCGCAGATGAACGCCACCGAGCAGATCGCCCTGGCCGCGGTCTCCCGCGACTTCGGTCGGCGATTCCGATCACTGCCGGCCTCGATGAACCGGTTCGCTCGGCCCTTCAAATCGAAGTTCGAGCCTGAGACAGACATTCGCATCATCCACTACAACGGCAATCTCAAACCGTGGAAGCCCATCGAGGAGCGCCACTACAGGATGGCCGAACGCCGCGCCGAGATCTCCCCGCTGCTGCTGCGCGAGATGTGGCTGCAGCATGCCCAGCGCGTGCGCGGGTTCGAGGACTACACCGAGCAGCGCCCCATCCAGCCTTTGGAGCTGTTGCGACTCGTCAAGCAGCTTGAGAGCTCCGTGGAAGGCGAGAAGGATGACTGACCGCAACCTGCTTGAGAGACTCAGAACAACTGCACGAACCACCTCCAGCCTCATCGCCCTGGGCGTCGAGCCGGAGATCGTGCGGACCAAGAACCTATTGCGCCTTGCCTTCGCCATCCCTTCCGGCGAGGCCGTGGCGTACTTGAGCGTGACTGACGGGGGCATCGAACTGAAGATGCGCGCCAACCACAAAGCCGGGCGCCAGGAGCTGCGTCGCGTGCTTCTGGGTGCGGCACGGCTGACGGCATCGCCCAGCGAGCACCATCTGCTCGCCAGCTTCGAAACCGGCACCCCGGGTCGTCGCATCATGAAGAGCGCCGCTGCCTGGATCCAGACCGTCCAGCAGGAGACCGAGCTGCGCCACGAGCTCTATCAGGGCACGAGGCAGCCCGGGGGAGAGGACACCTTCGGCTTCTGGGCAGACGTCCGCGCCAATTTCGGCGATCAGATCGGCCCCTGGCTGGTCCAGGAGCTCACCGGCCGGCGCATGATCAATTCCCGCTACTCCAAGCGGAACCACGGCCGTATGACCGCTACCGTCGGATCGATCATCCACATGCTCCCCACCTCCGCCACCTCTGAAGTTGATATCTGGGGTGCCGGTCTGATGCGCAGACTCAGCGATGAGGAACGCGCCGGTCTGGAGAAGCTCAGCGACGTCACCGTCCACGCTGTGCGAGGACGGCTGACCCGTCAGCTCCTGCAGGAACAGCTGGGCTGGGAGGTCCCCGAGGTCTACGGCGACCCGGCGCTGCTCTGCCCAAGGTTCTACACCCCGGAGCCTGACCCCGAGGCAGAGGGCAAGATCGCCTTCGTGCCGCATTTCAAGCACGTGGAGCACCACTTCTCCACCGCCGCGGAATTCCAAGAAGCCCTCGACGACGATGTCCACCTGGTCGACGTCCATGAGGACCTGCGCACCGTGATCAGCCAGATCGCCTCCGCCCGTGTGTGTGTCTCCTCCTCCCTGCACGGGATCATCATCGCCCAGGCCTACGGCGTGCCCTGGGTATGGCTCTACGCCCCAGACCGCAACATCGGTGGCGCACGCTTCAAGTTCGACGACTTCTTCTCCACCTTGGCCGACGCCGACTCTGTGGCCTCCCACGAGGCCTCAGTGAAGGACTTCCTGCAGCTGCCCTTCGCCGAGCTGGCCCAGCAGGCCGTGCTGCCGGAGCTGGGCATCGACCTGGATGCCCTGCAGAACGCCTTCCCCATCCCAACGGCGGAGAAGCCCGTCACCCCGGTCAAGCCCCGCTTCCGCTGGAACCGCGTCTCCCTGGAGGAGCGGTTCTTGGCCGATGTGCGCGCCTCCTACCGCCTGGCCCACTCCTAGGGGCAGTCATGAGTGCAGGGCCCCACGTCACCCAGGACTGGATCGTCGGTCTGACCGTCACCTCCGAATCTGCTGCGGAGGACTCTGCGCAGGCGCCCAGCATCCAGCATCTGGAGGAAGCTTCCGCCGCCGACCCTGCAGACCTGGAGGCGCTGAAGGCCCTCGCGGAGGCCTACCGCATCTCAGGAGACTTCGACGCCGCCCTGGATACCTGGGAGAAGGTGCTGACGGTCAACCCCACCTACCAACGGGGACTGTCCCGGCTGGTCGCCGTCGGAGCCCGCGGAAGCATGGACTGGCCACGCATCTGGCGGTCCGTCCGCGAACTGGAGCCGCCTGAAGAAGGGCAGCTCGCCCTACCGGAACCCCACACTGCGCCGACGGCTGGATGCCCTCTTCGCCGGTGACCACCTCACCGGGCCGCAGCCCAGCGCCGAAGAGGCTGCCAGCATCGTGGAGACGCTCGAGGAGATGGGCCAGAACGGCCGGCATCTCAAACCCACCACCGTGACTCTGGTGCTGATGCGCCTGCAGTTCGCCGGACACTTCTCCCTCGGCTTCCGGCTGCGCATGCTCAGCCAGCAGCGGCGCATCGCCCAGAACTTCGTGACACCGCCGGGGGAGAACCTCAGCGCGCTGCGCAACCTGTTCAAAGCGCTGGTCTACACCGGCAGCCCGGAGACCGCCGCCCAGCTGAGCCGCATGCAGCACTGGGCCAAAGACGATTTCCAGGCCCAGCAGCGGCTCCAGAAGATGCACGCCGATGCCCTGCTGATGACCGGCCGTGCGGAGCCCTATTGCGCCTACGCCGAGACGGTCCGCGAGCAGGCCCCGCTTCCCGGCGAGGGCCGCATGGCTGAGCTGGTCACTGGAAATCGCGTGGCCGTCGTCGGGCCCGCCGAGACCGGCGACCGTCTGGGCGAGCTGATCGACTCCTATGACGTGGTGGTCCGCCCGCGCTACCAGCCGGAGTTCCTCGCTGCCCATCCCGAGACCATGGGTAGCCGCACCGACATCGCCTACTACTCCGGCTTCGACATGGATGAGTTCCTCACTCAGGCAGAGGAGGCCGTGGACCGTGGGGATCTTCAGCTGGTCAATGCCCGGCCCTTCACCCACGCCACCCATGCCCATCTCGGACACCGGTGGTTGCGGTTCTACCGGCATGACTTCTCGCTCTGCTACTCAGGCGCTCAGCTGGGCATCCAGCGTATGGTCTACGATCTGCTGCAGTTCGAGCCTTCAGAGATCTGCATCTTCAACTCGGACTTTTACACCGGAGCCCGGATGTTCAGCGAGGGCTGGCGTCCTGTGGACCGGTTCGGACCGGGCTCGCACATCAATGACATCGTGGCGGCCCACGACATCAAGGCCGACTTCGAATTCACTCAAGCACTGATGAAGACGGGAATTGGGTTGCCCCCGGAAGTAGGTCCACGCGTTATGCGGGCCGCGGTTTCTTCAATGGGTACAGATTTCAGCATACTCAGCCGGGCTGCGGTACCCGAGCGCTGAGTGGCGCCGGATGGTGTTGTATTCCTTCTTCCAATCCGTGATGATCACCCGAGCATGGGTCAAAGACCAGAAGCTGGTGATGTTCAGGCACTCATCCCGGATCCTGCTGTTGAAGGACTCCACGTACCCATTGCGCCACGGCGCACCCGGCGGGATGTAGTGGATCCCCGTGACCTCCCCGGCCCAGTCGGCCATCGCGTGGCAGATCAGCTCCGGGCCGTTGTCACACCGTAGGACCTCTGGAAGCCCCCGGTCAGCGGCGATAGCGTCGAGGTGGGCGGTGAGGTCATCACCGGTGATGCTGCGGGCCACGATCCCGCCCAGGCATTCGCGAGTGTGCTCATCGACGATCGAGGCGATCTTGATCGCCCGGCCCGTCTCATCGGCGTCGAATTGGAAGTCCACCGCCCACACCACATTCGGCGCGTCCGCCTGCGGGGCTTCCGCGGTGGAGGACCCCACGCGTTTGCGTCGACGTCTCACCGGAACCCGCAGGCCCTCTTCACGCCAGAGCCGCTGGACCTTCTTATGGTTGACCGCCCAGCCCTCGGCTCGGGCATCATGATAGGCCCGCCGGTAGCCCCAGCGCGGGTGGTCCTTTGCATAAGCCCGTAGCCAGGCCCGCAGCCCAGCATCAGGATCACCAGCGTTCTCAGACTTCAGTGCCCGGCGGAAGGCGGATCGGGCAAGCCCGGCCAGCGCGGTGGCTCTGCGTTCACTGATGCCCATGGTGGCCATCAGGTGTCGCGCAGCTGCTCGGCGCCGGTCCGGGCTTAGAAGTTTCCCTCCGCCAGCTCCTTCAGCGCGGCCTTCTCCAGCTCCGCCTCGGCCAGGAGCTTCTTGAGCCGGTCGTTTTGCTTCTGAAGTTCCTTCAGCCGTTTGGCGTCTTCGGCTTTGAGCCCGCCGTATTGGTTCTTCCACCGGTAGTAGGTGGCCTCGGTGACTCCCAGTTCGCGGGCGGTGGCGGCGACGTCGTGGCCTTCTGCCTGGAGCTTCTCAGCGTCTTGGAGCTTCCGGATGATCTGTTCCGGGGTATGGCGTCTTCTCTTGCTTGTCATGGTCACACCAGTTTTCCTGCCCGGAGCGTCGGGCGCTAGTGCGACTCTCATAACTCGTGGACCGAAATTAGGGGGTCATGCCAGAATCGTCACCGCACAGGGCAAGGCTGCGGAAGTCTTGGCCATGACACCAAGCGAGTACATAAGTGCGGTGGAAGAGGCTGGAGTCCTCAGGTAGCTGCACTATGTGAAAAACATAGGGTGAGTTGCGTCTAAACCTTCGGAAAACTGCCCCGGGGTTATGGCATATTGGGGAAGCAGGTGTACTTCCTCACTCCTTGAAGGCGGTTTTCATGTACCACAAGATCACTCATATCAGCGCGTTCTCAGTGCTCTCGCTTCTGCTTCTGACCGGCTGCGGAGGTACAGGAGACAGCGGTGCCGAGGGGGAGACTGCCGAACCGGACACCGAGGTAGAGGACACTGAGGAAGAGACGGAGGAGGAAGAAGAGGAAGCGCCGGTGCCCTCGCTGGAGGACGACCCGGAACCTCACGAGATGAGTCACGCTCTGCGTGATGACTCCGACTGGTATCTCTTCGCTCCCGCGGACTACCACAATGCCCAGGAGTGGGAGGCCTCGGGGGACAGCCCGACCTACGAGACTGATGCCGAGCGCATCGAAGAATACTCCTGTGGCTTGGGCAGCACGCATTATCAGGGCAACTGGTACTCCGACGCCGCGTTGGGCGCATATCTGCCAGCGGGCTACCAGCCGCAGGTCGCCGATTTCAACGTCAGTGATGCCGACACCCCCTCCGGCGAGACTGAGATGTCTGTGGTGATGACCATCCCATGTGAGACATGGGCGGCCGCCGTCGAAGCCGAAGGTCTGAATCCAGACCTGTACACGCGACAGATCCACTTCACCGAAGAAGCTGCCACCTCGCTCCTGAGCCTCGATCAGATCGCCGAAGGTGTTCTGGCTCTGGACCCCGAAGCTCCGGATCTGCGCGGTGACGAGATCACCGAAGTGTATTACCGCGTAGTGCTTGACCAGCCGGAGAGCTGAGGGTTGTCCAACGGGTTCTGAACCGTCCTGGGTCTTGTTCCGATCTGTTGAGCAGAGAGGATAGGGACTATGGCCAAGAGGTACAGCCCGGAGTTCAAAGAGCGGGCGAGCAGGATGGTGGAGGATCATCAGCGGGTACATGCCTGCTCGAAATGGCGCGCCGCTGAGGCAGTGGCCTCCAAGCTGGGAGCTTCTTCCCACACCGTCTATGGGTGGCTGAAGCGGACCCGTCAGGTCAATGACCAGTCCAGCACCTCAGACGATGAGCCTGCTGAGGCGCAGAAGCGCATCGCGGCCCTGGAGGCTGAGGTCCTCGAGCTGCGACGGGCCAACGAGATCCTGAAGTCTGCCTCGGCGTTTTTCGCCAAGGAGCTCGACCGTCCCACCACGAGATGATCCGGTTCATCGACGAGCACCGGAATCGCTTCGGGGTCGAGCTCATCTGCCGCGTGATGGACGAGGCAGATGGTGGGTTCATCACCTCCCGCGGATACCGAGCCGCCAAAGCGCGCATCCGGTCAGCTCGGGCGTTGAAGGACGGACTGCTGATTCCCGAGATCCAGCGGATCCACGCGGCCAACTATGGCGTCTATGGGGTGCGGAAGATGTGGCATGCCATGCGCCGGGAAGGCTGGGAGATCGGTCGGGATCAGACTGCTCGGTTGATGCGTGCTGCCGGGGTCGAAGGCGCAGTGAGAGGCCGTAGACCCCGGACCACGGTGGCCGCCCCGGTGCCGGATCATCGTCCGGATCTGGTGGAGCGGAACTTCAAAGCCCCCGCCCCGGGCAGGCTGTGGGTCGCTGACATCACCTATGTGCGCACTGTTGCAGGGTTCGTCTATACCGCCTTCGTCACCGATGCCTACAGCCGTCGGATCGTCGGGTGGGCCACTCGTTCGACGATGACCACCGAGGCGCTGTCGTTGGAAGCGCTGGAGCATGCCCTGGCGACTGCCAAACGCCAGGAAGATGCCCAACTGGTGCATCACTCGGACAGAGGTTCGCAGGCCGTATTCAACTGGTCGTCGCAACAGTGTGTTGTTGGACTGAGCGTAGTTGATCGGCGAACGCCTCGGCGGGAGTGCGCCACCCCAAGATCCCGCGTGGCCGGTTGTTCATGGCGGTGGCGATAGCTGCGATTTCGGTGGCGTTCCACCTGGAGAGGTCAGTGCCTTTCGGGAAGTATTGCCGAAGCAGACCATTGAGGTGCTCGTTGGAGCCACGCTGCCAGGGACTCTTCGCGTCAGCGAAGTACACCGGCAGCCCAGTCTCTTTCGTCAGCAGCGCATGTGCCGAGAGCTCTTTGCCGCGGTCCCAGGTCAAAGAACGGCGCAGCTGCTCAGGCAGATGGGTGATCGACTTCGCCAGAGCGTCTTTCATGGTCAACGCCCCATACCCCGCCAGTGCCGGGCCGTTCTTCGTTGGTCGAATTTGCCCGTACCCGGCCTGGCGGGGCAGGTGGACCAGTATCGCGTAGCGGGTGGTGCGCTCGATCAACGTGGCCACGGCCGAACGCTTCAGTCCGATGATCAGGTCACCTTCCCAGTGGCCGGCGATCTTGCGGTCCTCGACCTCCTTGGGGCGTTTCTGCAGCACGGTCTCGGCAGTGACATGAGCCCAGGCTTCCTGCCGTGTGCGGGCCCGGGGCATTCGCTTGGTGCGACCTCGGCGCAGGTGCCAGGACTGCTTCCGGGCAAGCCCGCCGCGGGATTCGACGTAGAGGGCCTGATAGATCGCCTCATGAGAGATCCTCATGGTCGGGTCATCGGGGAACTCCAGTGGCAGCCGCTTGGCAATCTGCTGCGGACTCCAGGCGGTGACCCATTCACGGTCCCCACGGTGGGGCTTGTTCTTTCCATCCCAGGCCGGGCCCTCGGGGCCGACAACTTCACCTTCGGCGGTGATGATCTCACCGCTGAGCTTGTCTTGGACGTACTGGCGCAGCCGGTCGTTGGTGACCATCTTCGCGGTCTTCGGACGGCGGGCGCGCCGCTCAGCATGCCACTGAGCAATCGAGGCCTTGTACTCCAGCTGATAGGTCCTGGTCGAGGCGTTACGCCGTAGCTCCCGTGAGATCGTCGATGGGCTACGCCCCAGCCGACGGGCGATCTCACGGACCCCGCTGTCTTGGGCTCGCCATAAAGCGATGTCCTCCCGTTCAGAGGAGGAGATATACCGTCCGGAAACAGTCGAGGCCAAGTGTGGATTCACGCCACCAGCATGTCGGAACCAACGGTGAGCTACAGGCTCGGAGACACCGGCGGCTTCACCGGCCTCTCGGGTCTTAGCTCCTGCAGCGATGGCCTGCCAGAACCGCACACGGTCCTCGCGCCAAGCCACCGTTGGGCGCCCAGGAGAGACGATCTGACCGCGATATTCCCTTGCCCTCTTCTGCCTTGGGCCAATGCCCATCGAACACCTCCATCAGGTAGGTGTTGCGACGACCACTTGAATACGGCCAGTATGTGGCGATCGCCTATACCGACAAGCTCGCTGATCACGGCATCCGCCCTTCGGTGGGCACTGTTGGGGATTCCTATGACAATGCTCTGGCCGAGAGCGTCAATGGGCTGTATAAGACCGAGCTGATCTACTCCCAGCCGGCGTGGGCTTCGCTGACGGAGGTGGAGTTCGCCACGATGAACTGGGTCCACTGGTGGAACACTGCCAGGCTGCACGAGAACCTCGGGCAGCAGACCCCGGCAGAAGTTGAGAGCGCCTACTATGAACAGCGGACCGAGTCCGCACCAAAATCTCGGAACTAAACCCAGGACGGTTCAGTTCATGAGTTGCTCCAGTGCGCAGTAAACTCAGGTGGCGATGCTGAAACCACTCGTCCTCGGGGCGGAGGCCGGCCGCCGAGCCATGGGCCTCGCCGCCAAAGTCCCTGGAGCCGACCTCGCCGCAGCCCGCGCCGTGGTCGCCAGCGGTCGCCTCGTCCCCACGACCACGGAGTCCGCGCTGACCCCCAGCCGCGCCAGGCTGCGCAGCCTGCACGAACAGGCCGCCACAGTGCTCTTCGAGGCCAATCCCACCGGGTCGGCCAAACTCTTGGAGAGTCTGGACCTGGAGGCCATCGACGACGCCGGCTACCTGGAGCGGCTGGCCCAGCGCTTCCTGAAGGTCAAGGAGTATGAGGCCGCTCTGCAGATGCGGCTGCGCGCCAAAGACTTGGAGCCGCAGAACCCGGTGCGCTGGGTGGCCTTGGCCCGCTCCTACCAACGGGCGGCCAAGGGCGGAATGGTCCGCGACTCCGTGGGCGGTCTGGTCGAAGGGCCGGTGGCCGACGGCGAGAAGGCCCGCGAGGCGCTGCAGCGAGCCGCCGAACTGGCCCCCGAGGATCCCGGCATCAGCTATCAGCTGGGACGCTTCGAGTTCGACCACGGCCACGTGGAGGCGGGCCTGGACCGCCTCCAGGAGGTCACTGAGAAGCATCCGGCCTACCGCTGGCTGCTCGACTACGCCCACCGGGCCCGCCGCCCGCACGTGCTGCAGATGGAGCGCGCCCAGAGAGCCTACGAGCAGGCCCTGGCGCTGCGGCCCACCTCATCGGTGGCGATGCGCGGAATCCTGGCCACCGGAACACGCGCCGCCCAGGACTGGGCCGGCATGTGGGAGAGCGCCCTGGTCTTCGAGGCAAGCAAGAAGCGCGGATACGCCCGACGCCGGGAGCTCCTCGACCAGCTCACCCCTCTGGTCACCGCCCCGCATGTGAGTGCCGAGCAGGCCCAGGTGATCCTCGCCCTGCTTCAGGACGCTGAGGCTCGCGGCATCCGGCTTCGCTGGGCGACCGTCTCCCTGATCAGCTATCGGCTGCAGTTCGCCGGGCAGCTGCGCACCGGCTTCGCACTGCGCCGCAGCCTGGCCGAGCGTACTCTGAGATGGTTGGGCGACTCCTCCGGCGGCCACGCGGGGCACCGGCAGAAGCTGCTGGCCGCACTGAGCTACCTGGGCCGCACCCAGGAGGCTCTGGAGCTGATCGACCCGCTGCCCTGGCAGCCCAGCACCGCACGCGGCCGGCTGCGTCTGGAGAAGCTGCGCGCCGACACCCGCCTGCTCCACGGGGACGTCCAGCCCTATCTGGACTACTCCGCTCAGGTGCGCGAGGCCACCCCGCTGCCGGGCGAGGAGAAGATGGCCGAGCTGATCAGCGGAAAGCGTGTAGCCGTCGTCGGGCCGGCGGAGACCAGCGATGAGCTCGGTGAGCTGATCGACTCCTACGACGTGGTGATCCGCACGCGCTTCCAGGCCGGATTCGTGGCGGAGAACGCCCGGCGGATCGGCAGCCGCACCGACATCACCTACTACGCCGGACGCGACCAGGGCCTGCTGGCGGCCGAAGGCGCCGTCGCCGCCGAATCCGGCGACCTGCAGATGGTGGTCGCCCGTCCGCTGAGCATGGACTCGGTGCGCAGCCTGCTGGGCGGGGAGACTCCGGAGTGGCTGCGCGTGGGCCGTCACGACTTCGCGGTGTGCTTCCACGGCGCCCCGCTGGGCGTGCCGCGGATCATCTACGACGTCCTGCAGTTCGACCCCGCCGAGATCGGGCTCTTCCACGCGGACTTCTATGCCGGGGAGCAGGCCTACTCCCAGGGCTACTGGGAGGCCCAGCACGTGGGCTTCGGGCCGCATTCGAAGATGAACGACGTCATCACCGCCCACGACCTCGACTCCGACTTCCAGCTGATGCAGGCCTTCGCCGCCACCGGACGGCTCACCGCCCACGGGGCCTCGGCCGAGGTGATGGCGCTGGAGAAGGACGAATACCTGCGCCGGGTGGAAGCTGCGCCGATCTTCCCGCGCCCGGCCGCCGAGCAGGAGAAGGCCTGAGCCCATGGCAGTGAGCCTCTACGGGCTGCGGTACAAGATCGCCGCTGCGGCTGTGGTCAAGGCTGCGGCCCGGCGCGGGGCACGCCTGCCCGGCGCTCGCAGTGCGGTGACGGCCGCGGCGCAGCGGCTCCAGCCCGAGGGCGAGGCCACCGGCTCCTATCGCGGGCTGGCCGCCGGTCTGCTGCAGGAGGCGCTGCGCGGTGAGGCCGGGGGAGAGGCACTGAACTACGACGCCGTCGCCGGCCTGGTCCCTGCCCCGGAGCCGGAGCGTCCGCCCCAGGTGGAGACGCTGCGCGCCGCCGCCGAGCGCACCGGGGCCGCAGCCGATCTCATCGCTCTGGGTGCGGCCTGCCGCAAGTCCTCCATCGCCGACTTCGAGGCGTCCGCAGACGCCTATGAGCAGGCCTTCGCCGCCAACCCCAAAGACCTGCGGGCCGTCGAGGGAGTGCTGGTCTCCGGGGCACGCTCGCACTTCGACTGGCCGCGCATCTGGGCGGTGGCGGGCACGCTGAAGCCCGCCCGCGGCCCCCTGGCCGCCTCCACCTCCTTCTGGGATGCGGTGGACCCGCTGTTCGTCCAGACTCCCGACGCCGCGGTTCTGGCCCGCGCGCAGGAGGCGCTGAGCCGGCACGAGGAGCACATCGGTTCCCTGCATCAGCTGCTGATCGAGACCATCGCCGAACGCATCCAGTTCCTCGGCGGCTTCAGCACTGGGGCGCGGCTGCGCGGTCTCATGGCGCAGAACCGGGTGCAGGAGCTGCGCAGGATCCCCTTGGAATCCGCCCTGTGGCTCAAACACCTGCTCGGGGCCTACGCCTGGTTGGAGGACGAGCAGGCGCTGCGGCGCACTGCCTCCCGCGCCCCGGTGGACACCTCGGATCCGGTGGTGGCCCGGCAGGTGGAGAAGCTGCGCGCCGACGTCGCGCTCTTCGGCGGGGACCCTGCCCCGCTGCGCGACCACGCTGCCCAACGGGCTGAGGAGGCCGCCGCCTGGGGTGCGGCCCTGCCCGGTGAGCAGCGCATGGCCGAGCTGGTGGCGGGCAGGCGCGTGGCCGTCGTCGGGCCTGCCGCCGCAGATCAGGAGCTCGGGGAACTGATCGACTCCTATGACGTGGTGGTCCGCACCAACCTGCGCAGGCCTCTGGATCCCGGGCGCGGCCCTCAGATCGGCACGCGCACCGATATCTCCTACTACGCGGCGCTGGACCTGATCCGTGACTACGACCAGGTCGCCCAGACCGTGGAGGCCGAGCAGGTGCAGCTGGCGGTGACCCGGCCGCACTGCCTGCCGGCTTTCGAGGACCCGCCGAGCTGGCTGCGATTCGCGCCCTTCGAGTTCGGACTCTACTTCCGGGGCGCTCCGCTGGGGATCCAGCGGATCCTCTATGACCTGCTGCAGCACGGACCCGCCGAGATCGGACTCTTCCACGCCGACTTCTACGCGGGGGAGAAGGCCCTGGCCCCGGGCTACCGTGACGATGCTCTGCAGTTCGGCCCGCACTCCCAGGCCAACGACCCGATCGTCATGCACGATCTCAGCTTCGAATTCCGGTTCACTCAGCGCCTGGTCCGCGCCGGCCTGGTCACCCCGCACGGCACAGCCGCCGAGGTGCTGGGGCTCAGCGCCGAACAGTACTTCCAGCGCCTGGAGGACCGCAGCCCGCTGGCCGGGGGCAGGAACGGATGATCGCTGAGACGGGAGGTGCGATGATCAGGCGAGCAGTCGGCGTCGTGCTCTGCTCTGGGCTGTTGGTAGGCGTGCTGGGCGCCCCGCCGGCCTCCGCCTACTCCAGCCCTGATCAGGTGCCCGACCCGTTCCAGGACTACAGTGCCCAGGACTACTGGGACGCGCTCTGGAACCTGGAGACCACCACCGATGTGCGCACCCACGAGCGCCAGAGCCGCGGGGACTGCGATGTCCAGCGCTACACCGTCAACCACCCGCTGGGGCTGGAGCCCGAGCAGACCTACGTCCACGTGCTCAGCCCTGATGGGACCTGGTGCCACGGATCCGACGGCGACGAGCTGCGCGAGGAGTTCGACGCCCGGGACGAGGAGGACGAGAACTTCCACCACGGGGTGCCCTATGAGAACACCGAGCAGCGGGTTCCCTACTACGGCACCTGGGAGGACACCACCGGCAACGGCCACCACTCCCGCACCGAGATCCACGCCCGGGACATGGGCAACAGCAGCTTCACCGTCTCCGGCACCTACTGGGACCACTACAGCGGACAGATGGTCGACGTCGGGGAGACCGAGACCCACGCCGAACACATGATCCCGGTGGGCCACACCTGGCCGGAGATGCAGCACCGCAGCCGTGAGGCCCGGGTGGCCTACTACAACGACCACATGAACCTCACCAGCACCATCGGCTGGATCAACCGGGAGAAGTCCGGGCACACGCCCTCCGAGTGGATGCCCTCCGCCGAGAGCGCCCACTGCGCCTATGCGATGACCTGGACCCACATCTCCAATAAGCACGAGGTCTCGCTGTTCCAGCGCGACGTGGACCACCTGCGCGACCAGCTCTGGGACTGCCTGCAGGAGGAGCTCCCCGACGACGCCGAGACCCTCACCGGGGAGCGCAGCCCGGACCTGGACTGGCAGGAGCCTGCCCCGGCCGCCCGGGGAGAGATCACCGACGACGACGGCGCCGGGCCCCGGTCCGGCCTCAGCGGCCTGGACCTCGCCGACGCGCTCTGGAATCTGGAGAACCAGGTGCCGGTGCGCAGCGTGGAGCGCGAGAGCCGTGGGGACTGCGATCTGCAGACCTATACGGTCACTCCGCCGCGCGGGGGAGGGGAGACCACCTACGCCCGGGCGATCTCCGAGGACAACGACTCCTGCGGCGGCGAGGACGGGGACACGCTGCGCGAGGAGCTCGACGAGCAGGCCGAGGATGACGACTCGTTCTTCCACGGGAACCCGCTGAGCGGTCAGCGCCGCGAACACTTCGGCTTCTGGGCTGCCCCTGAGGAGGGCGAGCCCAACACGCGGCACCGCGTCCTGGCCCGGGACCTCGATGAGGTTGTCTGGAACTCCACGGAGACCGGCGTGGTCAGCGGCCGCTACACCGATCCCTACACCGGCCAGCAGGCTGAGCACAGCGGCGCCGGCACGCAGCTGGATCACATCCTCCCGGTGGAGCACGCCTGGATCGAGATGGAGCACCGGCCGCGCGAGGAGCGCGTGGGCTTCTACAACGACGTCCAGAACCTCCTGGCGGTGCCGGCTCAGACGCAGGAAGACCGGGGTGTGCAGGGCCCACGGGACTGGATGCCGGAGTATGAGGTCTTCCAGTGCCGCTACGCCGCAGCCTGGGTGCACGCGGCGGCCAGCCACGAGATCTCGTTGTACGCCTCCGACGTCGAGGTGCTGCGTGAGAGCCTCTACACCTGCCTGCAGCAGGCAGCTTCCGGCGACGGCGAGGTTGGCGACGGCGAACTGGAGCCCAGCCGCCGCAGCGACCTCGACTGGCCCACCCACGCACCCCAGTGACCGCTGATCCCTTAGACTCATGGTCGTGATTCGAATGATCTGCGTCAGGCATGGAGAGACCGAGTGGAACCGGGCGCACCGGCTCCAAGGACAGTCCGAGGTGGCTCTGGCCCCCTCAGGGATCGAGCAGGCGAAGGCCGCCGGACTCTACATCCGCAGCCAGAACCCCGCCGCCGGCTACGTTTCGCCGCTGAAGCGCACCCACGCCACCTTCGCCGCCTTCGAGCTGGGCTTCGCCCCCATCGAGCGCCCCGGACTCATCGAGCAGAACCTGGGCGACTGGGAAGGCATGCAGACCGCTGATGCCAAGAGCCGGTACGCCGAGCTCTATAAGTCCTGGAAGAAGGGAGAAGGGACTCCGCCCCAGGGCGAAGACCCGGCCGCCGTGGTCGAGCGGATGCGCAGCACCTTCTTCGACGTGGTCCGCAGCGCCGCTGACCTGGAACCGACCCCCTCGGTGGACACCGACTACGATCTGCGCACTGTGGTACTGGTCTCCCACGGCACCTCCACCAAGGCGCTGCTGGAGGGCCTGGGGCTGATCGACCGGTCCCATGTCATCTCCCTGACCGCCGCGGCGATCAGCGTGATCGATGTGCCGCTGCACGGCGGACCGCTCTCCAGCTCGCTGCCTCAGGGCGGCGCGCAGATCGAGGGAGGCCCCGAGGCCGAGGCTGAGGTGATCCGGAGCATGACTGACCAGCAGATCGCCGACTACGCCAAGCTGCGCATGTACAACCTCTCACCGGAGGTCCTGGCCGCCGCCCGCGGCTGAGAGCACACGCTCTCAGCCCGTGGTCTCAGCGGCGGCGCATGCGCGGGACGGCGGGGAACTGAGCAGTGTTGGGAGCCGAGTCCTCGGCGTCGTCCTGGGCCGCCTGCTCCTCCTCTTCGCGGTACCCGATGGCCTCCCAGAGCAGGTCGCGGCGGATCTGTGAGGTGGAGGTCCCTTCGGTGCGCGGCAGGTAGATCACCTCGCAGTGGTCCCGGAGGTACTCGAACTTCTCCGAGCCTTCCCAGTCGCTGCCCATGACCACGGTGTCGATGTTGTACTTCTTCACATCGGCCAGCTTCTGCTCCCAGGTCAGCTCCGGGATGACCAGGTCCACGTAGCGGATGGACTCCAGCATGGTCTTACGGGTCTCGTAGACGTGGTAGCTGGGCTTCTTGCCCGGCTTCTGCGCGTTGAACCCGTCGGTGCTCAGTCCGACCACCAGATAGTCGCCGAGAGACCTGGCGCGCTTGAGCAGGCGGATGTGCCCCCAGTGCAGGAGATCGAACGTTCCGTAGGTCAGGACCCGTTTCACAAGAGCTGAGTCTATCTGCCATTCAGAACGGGTTCATTCTGCTTTCTCAACAACGCCATAACGCGGAATCCTCTAGGCTTGGTGCGATGAGCACTCACCGCACCCCTGATGATCGTCTGGCCCAGATGGAGGCGTTGGCGGCAGATCCCCATACCGACTGGGACACTCTGCACTTCATCGCGGAGAACTACCCGAGCCTGCGGCCGGCTGTGGCCCGCAACCCCGGCACCTATCCGGAGCTGCTCGAGGCCCTGGGTGCGATGAATGACCCGCAGATCGACGCCGCCCTGGCCAGCCGTGCCTCCGAAGGAGCAGGAGACCCCGCGGGTTCGGTGGATGCTGCGTCCGCGGAGGAGGAGACGGGCAAGCTGCCTCCGGTCACCGGGGCGGATGAGGCGACTGCCGCGGAGCAGGGCGCGGATGTGCCAGCGCCGGCTTTCCTTGAGGAGCAGCTGCAGTCTCCGGACCCGGAGGAGGAGCAGACCCAGCACATCGCGGCCGTCCCGGCAGAACAGCCGCAGCAGCCCCAGTCTGAGCAGCAGCACACCGAACCTCAGCACACCGAACCTCAACAGTCTCGACCCGATCAGGCAGCCGCGGCCGCCTATGCTCAGCAGGTCCAGGCCGCCTCAGCCCAGCCGGCGCGCAGGCGCAGTTCGCGGACGCCCAAGGTGCTCGCCGCGGTGCTGCTGCCGGTGGTCGGGCTGATCGCCGTCGGCGTGCTGGTCTACTTCCTGCTCGGCGATGCCGGCAGCCAGACGGCTGAGGAGCAGCCGCCTGCCCAGGAGGAGCCCGCTGCACAGGAGCAGGAGCCGACTCCCGAGCCGTCCGAGCCGGCCCAGCAGGATGAGGCCGAGGACGACACCGATCATGAGGCAGCCCTGGAGGAGGCTCGGACCGAGCTGATGGCTCTGCCGGATGACTCCGCCTGCCAGGATCCGCAGCAGGAGGCCGCAGTGGTGGCCGCCTTCGTGGATTCGGCGTCAGCGGCCGATTCCATGGAGCAGGAGGCCGGCACTCTGGAGGACCTCTTCAGCGACCTGCAGAACTCCTGCGACGCCGTCCACGCCGCAGCCGTCTACGAGGGTGTGCGCAGCGGGGAGGACGAGGAGACCGCCGACTCCTTCGAGACGGTGGGAACCGACTGGTCGGATCCGATGATGGACGCCGACGGGGCCCAGGAGATGGACTCCTTCATCACCCCGGATGAGAACATGATCTGCGTGTTCGACGACGGACTGACCTGCACCGTCCTGGAGCAGGGCGTCAGCGCCCCGGCAGGATGTGACGACGGCGCCACCTTCAGCATGCAGGTGGATGGGGACACTCCGGGACTGGACTGCGACAGCGAGCTCAGCGCCGACGAGGACTACGAGACCCTCGCCCATGACGACACGGCCACGGACGGCTTCCTGGCCTGTGTCTCCCTGGACGACCGGATCTCCTGCTGGAACACGCTCACCGGCGTCGGCTTCGAGATGTCAGAGCGCGACCACTACGCCTACTCGCTCTGATCAGGCAGAGCGGGCGAACCCGCGGGAGCTGGCCTGCTGCACCGGCCGGTGGTTCCAGCGGCGGCCGCGCTGATCGCTGACGGCCTCGACCAGCAGGTCCCTGCGGATCTGGCTGGTGGAGACGCCCTGGGTCCGAGGGAGGTAGACGACGTCGCACTGTTCGCGCAGGTGCTCGAAGCGCTCGGAGCCCCGCCAGTCGCTGCCCATGACCACAGTGTCGATGTGGAGCTGCTCCACGTCCTGGGACTTCTGCTCCCAGCTGACCTCGGGGATCACCAGATCGACGTAGCGCACCGCTTCCAGCATGGATCGACGGACCTCGAAGTCGTGATAGCTGGCGGGCTTGCCGTACTTCTGCTCGTTGAACTCATCGGTGCTGACGGCGACCACCAAGTAGTCGCCGAGCTCGCGGGCCCGCTTGAGCAGGTTGATATGCCCCCAGTGCAGGAGGTCGAAGGTCCCATAGGTGAGAACGCGCTTCATGCTGACGAACTGATCCCCTCGTTCGTTGAGCGTCGGGCACGGCGACACTCAGGCGCCGAGCTGCGATGTGATCGGTATGTCCTATTGCGTCATGGTATCAACACGCTGCAAAGCTGATATTCAAGCGTCGCTTGAGGCTTCCGGCACCGCTGCCGCGCCCAGGCGCTGAGGGTCAGCGCAGCTCCAGGGCCCGGACGATGGCCTCAGTGCAGGCGGGGGAGTCGGCCGGCAGGGCTCCGTCGTCGGTGACATAGTCCAGGTGCTTGGAGCGGAACTGCGTGTAATCGGGAGTCTCGAATGCCAGCGCTCTGTCCATGGCCTCTGCGGCGGTCTCCACCACAGGGCCGGGGACCTCGGCGTCGTAGTCGATGGCCAGTCCGCGGGCGCCGATGTACTCATCCATGTCATAGGGCCAGAACACCAGAGGGATGTCACGCAGCGTGGCCTCATAGGCGACTGCCGAGTAGTCGGTGATCAGCGCATCGGCCACCGAGAGCCAGTCCAGCACGCCGAAGCCGCGGCCGATGAGCACGTGATCGCCCTCCGGCAGCGACGACTTGTCCAGCGGGTGGGGAACCAATACCAGCGTGGCCTCCGGATCCCGCATGGCTGTGGCCAGTTGGGTGTAGGGGATATGGCGTCCGCGGCGGAACGTCGGAGCATAGAGGACCACTCTGCGTCCTTCGAGCTGCGGATAGGCCGCCAGCACCTCGGCGCGGCGGGCCGCCATCCGATCCTCGTCCAACAGATAGTCCACACGGGGCATGCCCAACGGGTAGACCGCCTCGTGGGGGACGCCGAAGGCCGCCGTGTAGATCTCCGCAGGGACCGAGCCGGCCGCGGTGATGAAGGTGTACTGCTTATGCATCTGCATGATCTCGGCGACCTTGGGGTGGGGGCCCTCGCGGGTGCCGGAGGCCAGATGCCCGAAGTTCTTGATGGCCCCGAGCGCATGCCAGACCTGAGCGATCCGCAGCTGTTCGCGGTGGTTCAGGATGCTGACCGGGATGATGTAGCCGTCCACCACACAGGCCTGGCAGGTGGCCAGGTGGTACATCTCCCGGACCGCCTTGGCCGCATAGGCGAAGCTGAGCTTCTTATGCTTGATCATCACCACTGAATGGTCGGGATAGTCGCGCTGGATGGACTCCTGCAGCATCGCGAAGTCGATGGTGATCCGCTTGGGCTCCCGGGTGATCAGCACGACTTTGCGACGCACCGGCAGCAGCTTCATGCCCGCGTAGAGGAGACGAGCTCCCCCGACCATCACGGACAGGACAGGGGAGAGGGCTTTCCGCTTCAGCTCAGACTCTCCCTTCAGGACTGTGCGCGCGCTCTGCGTGCTGTGTTCGCAACGACTCTAACCGATCGGGGTGACACGTGGATGACACAGGTCACTGCACGTAGCGCGCCTTCCGGGGCACCCGTACGCTGGTGCAGATGGCTCAGCACCTCTTCGACCAGGATGGCGGCGCCCCAGAGGCGGAGACGCCTCGGCACAGCAGATGGCGGCGTCGGGTGGTGTTCGTGCTCTCCGGAGCCGCAGTCCTGCTGCTGGTCGGGCTCGTGGCCTCCTTCCTCTATCTGAACTCCCTGGCCGACTCCTATGAGGAGTCGGTCCAGACCTTCGACGAGACCTTCCCCGAGGAGGCAGACCGTCCGGAGCGGCCCGAGCGCGTGGAGGCCGGAGCCGACGGAGAGCAGACCGCAGTGGAGGATGAGTCTCTGAACATCCTGCTCATCGGCTCCGATGAGGGCGGCGGATCCGGCATGGAGGAGGACCTGCCGATGGTCCCCAACGCCGGACGGGCGGACACGATGATGTTGGTCCACGTCCCGCATGAGCGCGACAGCATCCAGGTCATGTCCATCATGCGTGACACCTGGGTGGAGATCCCCGGCCACGGTGAGCATAAGATCAACGCCGCCTTCTCGCTGGGTGGGGTGCCGCTGGCCGTGGAGACCATGGAGTCGCTCTTCGAGGTGCCCATCGACCACGTGGCCGCCATGGACATGATCGGCTTCCAGAATCTGGTGGGCACTCTGGGCGGAGTCACGGTGGACCCGCCGGTGGCCTTCACCTCACGCGACGGGTTCTCCTACACCGAGGGCCCACAGGACCTGCGCCCGGAGGAGGCGCTGTCCTTCGTCCGCGAGCGGGCGGCCTTCGACGGCGCCGGCGACCAGCAGCGCACCGCCAACCAGCAGGCCTTCATCGGCGGAGTGCTCAACGAGGTCCTTCAGCCCTCCACCTTCACCAGCCCCGCCCGGGTCCACGAGCTGGTGGAGGACTTCGCTCCGCATATGACGGTCGATCAGGAGCTGGCAGATTCCGGCCATGTCGCAGGACTGGGCTGGCAGATGCGCAGCATCCGTGGATCGGACATCGACATGTTCACCCTGCCTCACAGCGGTCTGGGTGAGACCGACGGGCAGTCAGTGGTCTGGCCCGATGAGCAGGCCATCGACGAGGCCGCCGAGGCGCTGCAGGACGGGCATTTCGACGACTACGCCGCTCAGCACTGAGGCGCTGAGCAGTTATGACGCGCTGAACAGTTGTGACGCACTGTGCAGCTGTGAGGCGCTGTGCACCTGTGAGGCGCGGCGCAGTCGCGGCCGGCCGAGCGGCCGGCGTCGGGAGTCTCAGATGGTGATCTCGCCGTTGGGGGAGCGGAAGGTGACCGACATGATGCCCGGCGTGCCGGAGGGGGCGATCCAGTCCACGTCCACGTCCTCGAAGGGATCGGCGTCGGGGCAGTTCAGCCAATCGGTGACCCGTTCCGGGGATCCGGCGATGGCCAGCTGGGTCAGCTCAGCCTGCGGGGAATAGGCCTGGGACGGGTGGATGTCCTCAGTGCCCTCGTCCCAGCGCAGCAGGTAGGGGACCTGAGGGTCAGCGATCAGACCCTTGATGCCGATCTGCTGCCAGGTGAGCTCATTGCCGTCGGGGAACTTGCGGTTGCCCGGCACGGACTTGCGGCCCAGGCGCTCTTCGAACCGGGAGAGGTCGTCCACGGAGACGCACCAGCCCATCCAGCCGCCGCCCACCTGGGAGCGGTTGCGCACCGCCTGACCGAAGGGCGCCTTATCGGCGGAGGGGTGGTCCAGGACCTCCACGATCTCCAGGTACTGGCGCTTGGCCAGCGGGATGATGGCATTGCGCGTGCCGAAGCGCGGATGGATTCCGCCCTTGACCCGCTCCACGCCGAGAGCATCGACGATCCGCCGAACTGTGGCATCCATGCCGTCCGGCCCGACTGCGTACGAGACGTGATCCAAGCGCATCATGCCCCCATACTGACAGCAGCGGTGTGACATAGGTAAATCGAGAGCAGTCTCACAGTCATCTGAGTACACGAATGCGCTCCAGGGGGTCCGCTCCGGCCTCGGACGACCCGAGGGACGAGCGCGGATCCGAGCGGCAACTTCTACGGTTCGTAGAAGTATCGGGATGGTGCGTATCCTGGTGGGGTGCTCAAGACCGCGCTGCAGCCGAAATGGATCGCGATGCTCCTGCTCGCGCTCCTCCTTGCGACCGTGTTCGTGGTCATGAGCGCCTGGCAGTTCGGCGAATCCCGCACCGAGGGCAATCCGGTGGAGCACCTCACCGAGGAGCCGGTGCCGATGACCGAGATCTATGAGCCCGAGCGCGGCATGACCATCTATGAGGCCGACCGGATCGTCGACATCTCCGGCGAATTCGTCGAGGACACCCAGATCATCGTCGATGAGCGCCTTCAGGGCGAGGAGATGGGCTACTGGGTGGTCGCAGCGTTCCGCGTGGACGGCGCCCCCGATGATGAGGTGATCCCCGTGGTCCGCGGCTGGGTGGATGACCTCGACGACGTCGACTCCCTGCCCGCCGGCGAGCAGCTGGAGGTCCGCGGACGGCTGCTCCCCACCGAGGCCCCCGGTGAGGGCCCGCGTGAGAACCCCGGAGTCTTCCCGACCCTCTCGGTGGCCGAGCTGATCAACGTCTGGGATGAGCCCTCCTACTCCGGCTTCGTGGTGGCCTTCGAGACCACCGACGCCTCCGGCCAGGAGGTCGGCGCCCAGGCGGAGGACTCTCCGCTGGAGCCGGTCTGGGTGGACACCCAGCCGGAGACCTCCGACATCAACTGGCAGAGCCTCTTTTACGCCGTGGAATGGGCGGTCTTCGCCGGCTTCGCCTTCTATCTCTGGTGGAGGATGGTCAAGGACGCCCACCTCAAGGAGCTGGAGGAGCAGCGCCTGGACCGCGAATGGGAGGAGCAGTGGCGCCGCGAGCAGCTGGCCAAGCTGCAGGCCTCCCGTGCCGCCAGCACCGAATCGGACAGTACAGACCCGAAGGACACGTCATCGTGAGCGAGCCCCGCACCCCCGCAGAGAACGCCGAGCGCCCCGAGAACACAGCGGCTGAGGCCTCCGCCGAGCCCTCCGTCGAAACCCCGGTGGAGGAGATCGACCTGGGCACCCCGCCGCCGCGTCCGGGCCGAGAGGCCCGCCGCTTCTACGGCACCCACGCCCAGATCCGCAGCGCGCTGACGTTCTACCGTGTCATGGCCTTCATCACCGGAACCTTCCTGCTGCTGATGGTGGCCAAGATCCTGATCAGCGGCTCGCTGTTCGGCTGGGTGTTCTTCGAGGGCGGCCAGGAGCTCTACATCGGCGGCACCACCGCCTCCGGTGAGGAGAACACCATCGGGTTCTTCCCCGCCGAGTCCCTGCAGGACGCCCGCTCCACCTCCACGCTGATCGCCCAGGCCCACGGCGTGGCCTACATCGTCTATCTCATCGCCGGCTTCCGGCTCTGGTACTTGGTCCGCTGGGGCGTGGGCCGGCTGCTGCTGATCATCTCCGGCGGCCTGATCCCGTTCTTCAGCTTCTTCGTGGAGCGTAAGATCGTCGGCTTCGTCCGCCGGGATCTGGAGGCCGCGCCCGAGGCCGCACCCCGGTACTGAGAGCCCCGGTGCTGAGAGACTTCAGCCCACATCACAGCAGTTAGGATGGTCAGGTGACTTCTCAGCCTGCAGCAGAGCGCCCAGACGTCCCCGCCGCCGAGCGGGCGGATTCGGAGGCGCAGACGGTCCTCGTCGTCGACTACGGCGCCCAGTATGCCCAGCTCATCGCCCGGCGGGTCCGTGAGGCCCGGGTCTACTCGGAGGTCGTGCCGCACACACTCTCCGCAGAGGAGATCCTGCGCCGCAGCCCGGCCGCTGTGATCCTCTCCGGCGGACCCGCCTCCGTCTACGCCGAGGGCGCCCCCTCTGTGGAGAAGGAGCTCTTCGAGGCCGGGGTGCCGGTCATGGGCATCTGCTACGGCTTCCAGGCCATGGCCCACGCCCTGGGCGGCGAGGTGGCCCGCACCGGGGACCGCGAGTACGGCAAGACCGAAGTCCGCTCCACCACGGCGCCGCACTCTCTGCTGGGCGGCACCGACGAGGTCCAGTCCACCTGGATGTCCCACAGCGACTCCGTGCAGCAGGCCCCGCAGGGCTTCGACGTCCTGGCCACCTCCGACGGCGCCCCGGTGGCAGCCTTCGCCGACGACCAGCGCCGCCTCTACGGCGTGCAGTGGCACCCGGAGGTCAAACACTCCCCGCAGGGTCAGCGGGTCATCGAGAACTTCCTCTATGAAGGCGCTGGGCTCCGGCCCGAATGGACCACCGGCAACATCGTCGAGGAGCAGGTCGAGGCCATCCTCGAGCAGGTCGGCGAGGCCCGTGCGATCTGCGGCCTCTCCGGCGGTGTGGACTCCGCTGTGGCGGCCGCTCTGGTGCAGAAGGCCATCGGCGAGCAGCTGACCTGTGTGTTCGTCGATCACGGTCTGCTGCGTGAGGGCGAGGTCGAGCAGGTCAAGCGCGACTTCGTCGCCGCCACCGGTGCCAAGCTCTACGTGGCGGACGAGAAGGAGCGCTTCCTGACCGCACTCGCTGGGGTCTCGGACCCGGAGGAGAAGCGCAAGATCATCGGCCGCGAGTTCATCCGCGCCTTCGAGGACGCGGAGAAGGCCGTGCTGGAGGAGGCCGCCGCCGACGGCGCCCGCGTCGAGTTCCTCGTCCAGGGCACCCTGTACCCCGACGTCGTCGAGTCCGGCGGCGGTGAGGGGGCGGCCAACATCAAGTCCCACCACAATGTGGGCGGTCTGCCCGAGGACATGCAGTTCAAACTGGTCGAGCCGCTGCGCGCCCTGTTCAAGGATGAGGTCCGTGCCGTGGGCGCCGAGCTGGGCCTGCCGGCCGAGATCGTCCAGCGCCAGCCTTTCCCGGGCCCGGGCCTGGGCATCCGGATCATCGGTGAGGTCACCGCAGACCGGCTGGAGATCCTGCGCAAGGCCGATGCCATCGCCCGCGAGGAGCTGACGGCGTCGGGCCTGGACCAGGAAGTCTGGCAGATGCCGGTGGTGCTGCTGGCCGACGTGCGCTCCGTGGGAGTCCAGGGCGACGGCCGCACCTACGGCCACCCGATCGTGCTGCGCCCGGTCTCCTCCGAGGACGCCATGACCGCCGACTGGTCGCGGCTGCCCTACGACCTGCTGGCCACGATCTCCAACCGCATCACCAACGAGGTGCAGGAGGTCAACCGAGTAACCCTCGACGTGACCTCGAAGCCCCCCGGGACCATCGAGTGGGAATGATCTAGCATCGTCTCTCAGAATGAACGGTCCTGGAAGGTCGAATGTGAGCGAGAAGCCTGACGCTGAGAGCACGGAGCACGCTGAGCATGCCGACGGCGCCCCTGCGGGCGGTGACGTCACGGCGTGGATCGAGTCGCTGGGAACCGGCACGGAGAATGACACGATGCTGCGGTTCACCCCCTCGCAGTACAACGCGATCGACCTGACCGAGGGAAACACCTCGGGGATCATGCAGCTCTTCGCGGGGCGCCGCACCCGGCTCTCCACGCTGCTCAACGAGGCCGGTGCCTTCAGCGCCGGCCGCCAGGCGGCCCAGGGCATCCGGGCCAAGATCCGGGAGATGTCCGAGGAGCGCGGCATCGACGTCGGCTTCCTGGCCGCCGGGATCGCCTCCTGGACCGAGGCCTCCTCCTCGGGAGGCTCTGAGCAGTTCACCGCTCCAGTCATGCTGGTCCCGATCAGCCTGCGCCCGCGCGAGGAGAGCAACGACGACTACGAGATCCAGTTCACCGGACCGGCGCGGCTGAACCCCGCGCTGGCCCGGCACATGCTCGCCCACCACGGGCTGCTGCTGGACCCGGTGGAGTTCCACAACGCCGGCTACGCCACCGCCCGCTTCGACCCGGTGCGCACTGCCGAGCTGCTCTCCCGGCTGGCCTCTCGCGCCGCACCGGCTCAGGAATCCAGCCGCGCCGCTCTGGATTCCCTGCAGGTCTGGCGGCAGGTCTATGTCTCCAGCTTCGCCGACCTGGCGGATCTGGGGAATCCCTCCGCTCTGAACCTGGACCACCCGGTGCTGCGCGCCCTGGCCTCCGGCACCCGGCTGCCCCAGCGCGAGGCCGAACAGGCCTTGGCCGATCTCCCGCCGCTGGATGAGCGCGATCCGCGGGAGGAGCTGCTGGTGGCCGACGCCGACGCCGATCAGCAGGCCGCCCTGGACGCCATCCTCGCCGGCACCTCGGCCGTGGTCTCCGCACCCCCGGGCACCGGACAGACTCAGACCGCCATCAACGCCGCCGCCGGGCTGGCCTGGCAGGGCAAGCGGGTGCTGGTGGTCGCCGAGCGCGCTGCTGTGCTGGAGGAGTTCAAGCGCCGGCTCAGCGACGTCCGTCTGGGCACTCTGGCCATGCACGTGCCGGCCTCAGCCACCCCGGAGGAGCTGCGCGATCAGATGATCCGCGCCCTGCGCCGTGCCGAACGTGCCGAGCCTCCGCGTCAAGGGGCGCTGCACGCCAAGCTCGCCGAGCGCCGCCACCAGCTGGTGGATCACGTCAAGTCGCTGCACAATGTGCGCTCCCGCTGGCAGTGCTCGCCCTACCAGGCGATGCAGGCGCTGGCCGCGCTGACCTCGCTGAACCCCGCACCCTCCACCTCGGTGCGGCTGAAGCGTTCGGTCCTGGACAACACGGTGGACCGCAGCCAGGTGGCGGTGAAGCTCAAGCGCGCCGCCGAGCTGGGGTCCTTCTCCCCGGAGACCCGCAGCAGTCCCTGGTTCGGAGCACGGCTGTCCAACCGGCAGGAGACCCGCGATGCCCTGACGCTGGTCCGGCAGCTGAACGAGGAGCTGCCCCGGCTGAAGGGACAGATGCAGGACGCCGTCGAGCAGGTCGGCGTCGAGCTGGGCACCAGCTTTGCCGACTGGCACGCGCAGGTGGTGCTGTTCCAGCGTGTCCAGGAGTCGCTGGGCAAGTTCAGCCACGACGTCTACGCCAAACCCGTCGATGACCTGATCGCGGCCACGGCGCCGGGCTGGTGGAGGCGCCAGCACAACGTGGAGATGTCCTCGATGACCCGCTCCCGCCTGCGTCGGGTGGCCAAGGAGTACGTGCGCCCCGGGGCCTCCATCAACGACCTCCACAGCTCTCTGGTGGACATCCAGTCCGAGCGTGAGGAGTGGGGCACCTGGACGCCGCGGGACGCGAAGAACCCGTCGCTGCCCAAGGCGCCGAAGAACCTGGACCGGCTGGCCGACATCATGGGAGATGTCCAGACCCAGCTGGAGAAGCTGGTCTCGGTGCTGGCTCCGGTGACTGAGGCCGCAGACGGGACTGCCGGGACTGCGGAGGAGGTTGCGGGCCGGAAGGACCGTGAGCAGCCGGACGAGGTCCGCGGCGGCTCCCTGACGCTGATGGACATGCCTGCAGAGAAGATGCTGCAGACGGTGGAGACCCTCGCCTCCGATGAACGGCCGCTGGAGACCCTGCCCGAGCGCACGCTGCTGACCGAGCAGCTGCGCGAGCAGGGCTTCCGCGAGCTGCTCGATGACTTCGCCGCCCGGCAGGTCGGCCAGGACCAGGTGGCCGATGAGCTGGAGCTGGCCTGGTGGCAGTCCGCCCTGGAAGCCATGATCTCCGGCGACGACTACCTGGCGATGACCACCGGCGAGAACCTGCGGACCATCGAGGCCGAGTTCCGCCAGGCCGACGCCGCCCACATCGAGACCGGTGCCCAGCGGCTGAACCACCGGCTCGCCGTGCGGTGGAAGTCCGCCGTGGAGACACATCCGGCCGCCGCCGCACAGCTGAAGACGCTGCTGCGCGACACCGCCCCCATCGTCCCGGACCTCGAGGAGGTGGAGCCGGCCCTGACCCAGCCGCTGGTCCCCCTCTGGACGACCTCGCCGCTGGGGCTGGCCGAGCAGTTCCCGCACGATCCCTCCGGCTCCGGCACCAGCTCCGCCGAGTTCGACGCGGTGCTGCTGCTCGATGCCGAGACTCTGGCGGTCCCGGCCGCACTGGCGGCGATCTCCCGGGCCGAGCAGGTGGTGGCCTTCGGCGACCCGGTCTCCGGAGCGCCCAAGCAGTTCCAGGTTTCAGCGGATCCGATCGCCCGCGAGGCCGAGCAGCAGGTCCCGGACTCCATCTACGCCGAGCTCGCCGCAGTGCTGCCGGAGCACCGGCTGCGCCGTGTTCACCGTGGGGTGGACCAGGAGCTGACCAGCATCATCTCAGAGTCGCTCTACGGCGGGGAACTGGTGCGCCTTCCCGACGCCGCCCAGCTCACCGGCCAGGGCCGCAGCCTCAGCGTGGAGTACCTCGGGGCGAACAGCAACCGTCCCGGCGGACGCGACTCGGTGGAGTCTCCCACTGTGGAGGTCAACCGGGTGGTGGACATGGTCTTCGAACACGTCCGGGCCAACCGGGACCGCTCCCTGGCGGTCATCACCGGTTCCGAGTGGCACGCACGCCGCGTGGCCGATGCGATCCGACTCAACCTGGCCAACCACTCCTGGGCCAAACCGTACTTCGAGCACGGCGCGGCCGGTTCCGGCGTCGGGGCGGGGGAGACCTTCGTGGTGGCTCCGGTGGAGCGGGCCCACGGCCTGGTCCGCGACGACGTCATCTTCTCCTTGGGCTTCGGGCGCTCCATCAAGGGTGACGCCGTGCACACCTTCGGCGAGCTCTCCGAAGCCCGCGGACGCGAGTACTTCGCCGCCGCGATGACCCGAGCCCGCGAGCAGCTGAAGATCGTGACCTCGCTGGCCCCCTCGGACCTCAACCCGGACCTGCTCGACGCCGGTGCCGCCGAGATGTACCGGCTGCTGGAGACCGCGATGGGCTCTGAGGACAATCCGACGGCGTCTGCCTCACTGACCGACCCGCTGGTGTTGGACCTGGTGGACAGGATCCGTGCCCGCGGCGGCCGGGTGGAGGACGGCTTCCGCGGCACACTGGACCTGGCCGCCTGCCCGCGCAAGGTCACTCCGATGTCCAAGGTGGTGCCCCTGGCGATGGCCTCGGACGGCACCCAGAGCTACGCGCAGATGTCGGTGCGCGAGCGCTCCCGTCAGCGCCCCGAGGCCTTCGAGCGGCTGGGCTGGAACTACATGGTGCTCTGGACCATCGAGGTCTTCTCCGACCCGATCCGCTGCACCGAAGTGGTCGCCGACAAGGTGGGCCTGGCCGCTGGGCCGGAGTTCGCCGAGGCCGGACGGATCGCGCTGAACACCACCGGTGCCCTGGCCGACCGTCTCCCCAAGGAGGGGGCTGGAGCACGCATCCAGACCGGACGGTCGCAGCCGGTGCGCTTCGGCGGGGCCGCCGACGCGGAGGACGAGGAGGCGCACCGCCCTGCCAAGCAGTGGCCATCACCCCGGGAGCGGGGCAAGTGGGTGCAGTGACGGGGCCCTCAGCGGAGGGGCCCAGGAGACGGCGTCGTGTGGTCTCCCCACCGACCTCGGGGCAGCCCGAGGAGGTGGAGTCTGAGGTCTACGACCCGCTGAGGAGCATCGATGAGGTGCCTCGGAAGGCTGCACCCGGGCAGAAGACTGCTGGACAGGATTCTGCGGGGCAGGATTCTGTTGGGCCGGGTTCTGCAGGACAGAGGTCCGACCGCTGGTTCCTGGAGCAGCGCCCGCCCCACTGGGGCTGATTCCTCCACAACGGCAGCCGTGGGGAGACCGCCACGCTCGGGACTCCCCAGATCCCTGACAGTATGGTCAGAGGCCTGCTGTGTGCCGGAATGCTGGGTCTATGAGCACCCACACCGACGCCGCCGGCACAGCCCTGAACACACGCCGTCAGCGCCGCAGCTACGCCGGCGCCCCACAGGAGGAGCCTGAGACTCAGGAGACGGTGGCTGCCCGTCGCGGGAGAGCCCGACCAGCAGCACGACCGAGGGCCGGCGGCGGTCCGCAGGCTCTGGGCTCCGGTGCCTCGCCCTCCTGCGATCTGCGTGCTGACCAGGCTCGCTCGGCCGGCGCGCCACGGTCAGCATCCGAGGCCGCAGTGCGGCATCGACGCTCGGCGCGCCGCGACCCCGGCCGGTCCGGCCGCAGGAGCCGACCGCCCCGGGTCCAGCGGCGGCTGCGCGGATCCTCCGCGCGCAGGGTGTTGCAGCGTCTTCGGATCCCGGTGGCTCTGCTGGTGGGCATCTGCGCCGTGGGAGCAGGGATCCTTGCCGGAGGTGAGACCCAGGTGGAGACGGCGACGGCGGTTCAGGTCTCCTCCCCGGTGGCCGCCGGCCAGACTCTCACCGCCGCGGATCTGGAGGAGACGCAGGTGGATGTGGCCGCAGTCCCGGATCAGCAGGCTCAGCTCGATCAGCTGCTCGGCCGGCAGGTGGCGGTGCCGCTGCCGGCCGGGGCGCTGGTGCACCAGGAGCACCTGGTGGGGCCCGGACTGCTGGAGGGACAGGAGGATGGAGTGGTCGCTGTGCCGGTGCGCCCGGCAGACACCGCCATCGTGGGGATGCTGACCCCGGGCCAGACCGTGGACGTGCTGGTCTCGGCCGACTCTGCCGAGTCGGGATCCTCCTCGCGCACAGTGGCCGCAGCCGCGCCGGTGCTGTGGACACCCACCTCAGAGGACGAGAACTGGCTTCCCGGGGCGGGAGAGGCCGGCAATGTGGTCATCGTGGCCGTGGAGGCCGAGACCGCAGAGGCCATCGCCGAAGCCACACATGAGGGCAGGCTCCATCTGAGCCTGGTCGGCAGGCAGGGCTGACCGGCAGGCAGGGCTGAATGGCAGGCAGGGCTGAATGGCAGGTGCGGCCCAGCGGACTGCCGCCCGGTTCAGGCTGAGGCGCTGCTCGCCGACGTGCTGGAGGAGGACGAGCTGCCCGAGGAGGACGAGCTGCCCGAGGAGGAGCCCGCAGATGAGCTGGACGAGGAGCTGGAGGAGCCGGCGTCGGAGCTTCCGCTGCTCTCGGACGAGCTGGAGGAGCTGGAGGAGGAACCGGAGGACGAGGAGCTGGAGCTGCCGCGCGCATCGTTGCGGTAGAAGCCCGAGCCTTTGAACGTGACACCCACGTTGCCGAACTTCTTGCGCAGGGTGCCGGTGCACTCAGGGCAGGTGGTCAGGGAGTCGTCGCTGAAAGACTGGACGATGTCGAAGGCGTGGCCGCAGTCCTTGCACAGGTACGAATAGGTAGGCATAGCTTCAACAGTATATAGCGGTCCGCAGCAGGCGCTCGGAGGTCACGATCTCCCGGACACGCAGATCGTGGGGCAGGACCTCGAAGCTCCCAGGCTCCAGGGTCTCCTCCGGATGCACCACGGCGATGACCCGGATCGCGGACTGGGGGCTGAGCAGAGACGCCGCAGCACCTTCGGGGCCGAGCAGGGAGTCGTAGTAGCCGCCGCCCTGGCCCAGCCGACCACCGGCTCGATCCACCGCCACAGCCGGGACCAGCACGGTGAGCTCGGGCGATTCCTGCAGGATCTCCCGCAGATGGAGCCGATCTCCTTCCGGCTCCTCGACCGGGGCGAAGTCGCTGCGCTGGGTGGGCGCCTGCGGGCTCCAGGACACCCACAGCATCTGGCGCTGCCCGGTGATCACCGGCACGAACACTTCGCCGCCGCGACCGTGATGGGCGGTCAGGAACTGCTGCACATCGGGTTCGCCCGGCGTGGGCAGGTAGGCCAGTACGCGCTGGTCCGCCGGGATCTGCTCCAGCAGCAGGCGGCTGAGCTGCTCAGCCCGCGCGTGGAGGACCGAGCCGCTCAGCCGGCGTCGTGCCTGGCGCAGTTCGGCCCGGATCTCCTGTTTGGAACGCTCACGTGCCACAGCCCCAGCCTAACCCCCACGCCTCGACTCGGATCACCCAGGCAGAGAGGAACGGAGAGCACGGCGCAGCTCGGCTGCGGCAGCGGGGTAGCGCGGACGGAAGGCGTAGACACAGCCCAGGCGCAGCAGAGTGGCCTGTTCATAGGCGGACAGCGTGTCCTGGGCGACGCCGGCGCGGTAGGCAGTGTCATTGATCGCCCGGACCACCGCCGCAGACTGCTCCCGGGACCACACGCCCTGCTCGGCCCGCCACCGCGCATGAGCCCGCAGATTCGCCAGATCCAGGGCCGGCGGGGCCAGACAGGCGGTGTCCACGTCCAGAACTCCGGGGCCGTGATCGGGCGACCACAGAAGCTGTTTGTCATGCAGGTCCCGGTGCGCCGGGACCACCTTCCCCGCAGGCGCCTCCTGCAGCCGGTGGGCCGCCGACTCCACGGCGTCGACCAGCAGCTCGAAGTCCTCGATGACCGGCTGAGCATGCTGAGCCCATCGGCGCAGCACGGCGATCTCGGCATCCGCGTCATGGACCGGTGTGCCCTCCGGCAGCTCGCCGGGATGCTGGATGGTGGTCTCCCAGGCCTCGAGCACCTGCGCCCAGGCCACCTCCCAGTCGGCGGCCGAGAAGCGGTGGGCCTCATGCAGGCTCGTCCCGCGCAGAGCTTCGAAGCTCACGGTGGACTCATCGGAGCCCAGCACGCGGGGTGTGCGGAAGGGCCCGTCGAAGGCCTGCGCTCGCCGGATTCCCTCCATGATCTCGGCAGTACGGCCCGGGCGCACCACTTTGACGAACCGGGTTCCGCCGCCGCCAGCGCCACCTTCACGCCGCACCACGGCCCGCTTTCCCGGACGGTGTGAGACCACGACGCCGTCTGCGGCAGCGCTGGCCAGAGCCTTGAGCCTGGGATCCTCACCGGCAGGCAGCAGCTGCAGCGTGCTGGCGGAGGCGCCCTCGCCGGGGTGGAACCAGCCGGCCCGCAGCACAGGCTCGACGCCGTCGGCGGCACGGACCTCCACCGGCAGCGGAGCTGAGGCGGCGGGCCAGACGCGCTCGATCAGCCAGGAACGGCCCTCCGCAGGGGAAGTCTCAGGGGGTAGATAGTGCACAGTTCTCCACAGCAGTCTCAGCCGATTCGATTCTCATGGTCACTTTAGCGGCCCAGTCGGCGTCACAGTTGCGGAAGGGGTCCAGCGCTGAGGCCAGATGTGCATAGCTCTCCCACAGAGCCATCGCAGCGGGGTCGGTCGCTGAGATCTCCTGATATCCGGCCAGGAAGGCCTCCAGCAGCTCCGGCTGCCCGGAGGTTCGGCAGGAGGCAGCCCAGGAGCCGACGTCGCGCATGGCAGGCCCCAGACCGGCGCGGTCCAGGTCGATGATCCGGATCTTATGGCTGCCGGGGGCCGCCAGCACGATCTGGTCGGGGGAGAGGTCCCCGTGCAGCTCCACCGGCCGTCCGGGGTTCTGGGCCATGGCGGTGGAGGTCAGCTTCTCCGCCAGGGCCTCCACACGGTCCGCCAGCCAGGGCGCGATCTGCGCGACGGCGTCCACACAGCCGTCGACGTCGGCCTCCAGCGCCGGCAGCACAGGCTCCGCCTCCGTGACGGGGAGGCTGTGCAGCTCGGCGATCCGCCGGCCGGCCGTCCGCGCGGCCGGGACGAAGGGGTCCTTCAGCAGGTCGGTGTGCCCCCAGAGGGGTGCGGTGGTGGCCGTGCCCCGTCCGCCCAGCGGCTTCATCCGGGTCACCGGCAGGCCGGCCGCGCGCCAGCGCTCGGCGGTGGAGACGATGTGACCCAGGCTTCCGGCGGAGACCCGCACCACATGCTGGGCGGGCTCCCCCTGGGCGGAGAGGTGGTCCACGACGGCGACCACCCGCCGGCGCGGGTTGTACCGGAGGATGCGCCAGCGGGCCTCCGGGCCGAGGGCCTCATGGGCGGCGGCCAGCTCCCGGCCCAGCCAGCGGTCGGCCCAGACGGCTCCGGAGACCAGGTAGGGGCTCTCCGAGCGGTGGACGGTGACCTCCTGGCCGAGCTCGGCGGCCCGGATCAGCAGCTTGGCGTATTTGTCGGCGTCGTCGGCGAGCACAGTCCAGCCGTGCTGGTCGGAACCCCGGAGCCGGTGGCTGACGACCACCGAGTGTCCCGGCTTCAGCCGCAGGTGGGTCGCCTCGGTCTCGGTCCCGAGGAGCTCTGAGAGCCCCTCATCGCTCAGCAGCGCCTCGGCGCCGCGTAGCCCGGCAAGCTCTGCCACATGGGCATCCGCACGTTCAGTCACACACGATCCTCTACGTCCAGGCGCTGGTCCTGCATGGACTCGCGCTGAGTCGCGGCCCAGCGGGCCAGCATGCTGTCCTCATCGGCGAGCAGCTCCTCCGGGGAGCCGTCCTCGACGATCTGTCCTCCGTCCAACCATAGGATGCGGTCCAAACCTTGGATGGTGCTGAGATCATGCGTGATGGCAACTGTGGTCCGGCCGCGGGTGAGCTCCCGCAGCGAGGACTCCACCAGCGCCCTGGAGGCCGGATCCAGGCCGGAGGTGGCCTCGTCCAGGATCACCACCGGAGCGTCGCGGACCAGCGCCCTGGCGATCGCGATCCGCTGCCGCTGCCCGCCGGAGAGCGTGTCCCCGCGGTTGCCGAGCACCGAGTCGTAGCCCTCCGGCAGCGCCATGATGAAGTCATGGGCTCCGGCCCGCCTGGCCGCGTCCTCGACCTCCTCATCGGTGGCGTCGAGCCGGCCGTAGCGGATGTTCTCCCGCACGGAGGTCGCGAACAGCACCGACTCCTGCAGCAGGATGGAGACGTTGCTGCGCAGGTCCTCACGGGTGACCCGCCGGGTGTCATAGCCGTCCACCAGCACGGCGCCGGAGTCGACGTCGGCCAGCCGCAGCAGGTAGCCCGCCAACGTGGACTTGCCTGCGCCGGAGGGGCCCAGCAGGCCCACCCGCTGGCCGGCGGGGATGTGCAGGCTCAGGTCCCTGAAGAGCTCGCGGCCGTGCCCGTCCTTGGTGGTGACCCGGTAGAAGGCGATGTCTCCGCGGACCCGGCCCATGGGCAGCGCGGGGTCCGGGTCGGTGATCTCCACCGGCTCGTCCAGCAGATCGGCGATGCGCTCGCCGGAGGCCGCCGCACGGGCGATGCGCCCGGTGTACTTGGCCATGTCCCGCAGCGGCTTCATGGCGATCTTCAGATACATCAGGAACAGCACCATATCGCCCGGGGTCATCACCCCGCCCAGCACCTGCCAGCCGCCGAAGCCCAGCACCACCGCGGTGGAGATGCCCACCAGCAGGTCGGTGGAGCGCTCCAGCCGGGCGGCGAGCTTGCGGGCCTTGATGCCCGCCTTCAGCGCCTTCTGGTTGCCGGCGGCGAAGCCCTGCGCCACGGTGTCCTCCAGCCCGTAGGCCTGGACCACACGGATGGCGGCCAGGGCCTCGGCGGCGTCGCCCACCAGCTGGCCCTCGCCCTTGCGGGTGGCCCGGGAGGCGGTGGTGATCTTGGGGGAGGCGAAGCGGCTGATCAGGAAGTACATCGCGGCGGTGGCCAGCACCACCATGGAGAGCACCGGGTTCAGCACGATCACCACCACGAACAGGGCGATCAGGGTGAGCAGATTGCCCACCAGCGGCAGCCCGGCGGTGACCGCCACCTCCTGGAGGCGTCCCATGTCTCCCACCAGCCGCTGCGAGGTGTCGCCCACGCTGGCCTTGGAGTGGTAGCGCAGGGAGAGGCTCTGGATGTGGTCGAAGACGCGGGAACGCAGCCGGGTGGCCACCTTCACCCCGGTCTTGGCGAAGGCGATGGTGGAGATGTAATTGCACACCGCACGGCCGCCCACGATGAGCGCGAGCATCACGGCCCAGAAGGCCAGCACGGTGCCGACGTCCTCGGGGACGGCCTCCACCTCTGAGATCTCCGCGCCGAGGGCCTCGGTCACGTTGTCCACGGCGAACTTGACCGGCCAGGGCTCCAGGATGCGGAAGAGGACGTCCCCGATCAGCGCCAGCATGCCCAGCGCGATCAGGACCTTGTGCTCCTTCAGATGCGGCCCGATCATCCGCAGCGTGCGCATCAGCGCCTGGCGGTGCTGGGCCCGCGGTGAGAGCTCCTGGCCGGAGGTGTTCCTGGGACTCACAGCGTCACTCCTGTGGGGAGGTCATCGGTCAGCTCGGCCAGCATGGCCGGGGAGAGCACCGGCAGGGGCGTGGTCAGCCCCGCATGGGTGCTGCTGGAGAGCCCGACGGCGCGCAGCAGGTCGCCGCAGCGCCGGGTCCAGGTGTGGCGTTCGACGACGGCGGCGCGCCCGGCGAAGGCCAGCCTGGTCCGCATCTGGGGCCGGGAGGCCAGCTGGTCCAGGGCGTTGGCCAGGGCGTCCTCATCCCCGGGAGGGACCAGGAAGCCCCGCTGCCCGGCGGAGATCTTCTCTGCGGGCCTCTCCAGAGCGTTCCCGCCCTTCCCGGAGAGCAGCTCCGGGAGCTCGCCCACGGAGGAGGCGACGACGGCGACCCCTGCGGCCAGGTACTCGTAGACCTTCAGCGGGGAGAAGTAGTGGCCTTCCCGCTCCGGCTTGGGGTAGGGGGCCACGGCCACGTCGAAGCGGGTCAGGATCTCCGGGATGTCCTGCGGGGGCACCGCCCCGTGGAAGGTCACCTGCCCGGCGACGCCGAGCTCCTGGGCCATGCGCTCCAGACGCTGCTGCTCCGGCCCGGCCCCCACGAACTCCAGGCGCCAGGAGGAGCGATCGGGGTGCAGGGAGGCGGCGAAGGCGCGCAGCAGCACATCAGTCCCGTGCCAGGGCTTGAGGGTCCCCACGAAGCCCACCGTGAAGGGGCGGTCTCCGCCGGCTGCGCCCTCCGGCTCCCCGGCCCCTTCTCGGGGGCGGATGCGCTCGGTGTTCACCCCGTTGGGGATGACCATCACCCGGGGCTCGCCGGCCTGGCCGGCCAGCAGCCCGCGGACCCAGGTGGCCACCGGCTCGGAGACGCAGGAGACCACATCGGCGGTGCCCAGCGCGCGCAGCGTGGCATGGCGGGCGCCCTCGGCGTCGTGGAGCTCGCGGTGGTCCCGCTGCTCCTGCAGCAGGGGCGCGTTGACCTCCATGACCAGGGGGACGTCACGGATGAAGCCGTGGTCGAGGTCGCTGTCCCGTTCGGTGTAGAGGGACTTCAGGGTGGCCCCGGCCTCGGAGAACAGCGAGTAGCGCTCATAGATCAGCTCATAGTCCTCCGCGGCGGCTTGCTGGGCCATCTGCAGGGAGGCCTGGGCGATGGCCTGCTCACGGGCGGCCACGCCCTCCTCGGCCGGCTCCACCGGGACGGTGACCACGCGCAGGTCGGCGAGGTCCTCCGGGACGGATTCAGTCTCCGGCCGTCCGGCCCTGTTCCCGCGTTTGGTGCAGTAGACGGTGACCTCGTGCCCGTGGGCGCGGAAGGCCCGGATCATCTCCTGGACATGGACGGAGGCACCCTTGGTGCCGAAGACGCCGATGCCGGGGTCGGCCAGCAGATAGGCGATTCTCATAGCAATGCTCCTTCAGCCAGGTCCTCTTCCCTCAGAGGATCCTGCGCAACGGTTCTGGATGCTGTGACCAGCGCGCGCAGCGCGGCGGCCTGGCGGCGGGAGTCGAAGAGCTCCTCCACCAGGGCCCGGGCGTTGTCGGTGAGCCGGCGGTGCTCGGCGGCAGCGGCGGAGTCGGTGCGGATCGCCTCGGAGACGGCGTTGGTCAGGGCCACCGTGTCACCGGAGGGGACCAGCCAGCCGGTCTCACCGGTGCGGATGACCTCCCCGACGGCGGTCACATCGGCTGCCACGCAGCGGATGCCGCGGGCCATAGCCTCGAGGAGAACAGTGGGCAGCCCGTCGGCATTCCCGTCCCGGCCCACCACGAAGGGGGCGACGAAGACGTCGTGGGTCCCCAGCAGGTCGCGGATCTCCGCCTGGGTGCGCGGTCCGAGCAGGCGGACCTCCTCCTGCAGCTCGAGACGGTCGATCTGTCGCTGAAGGTCAGCGGCCAGCGGACCGTCCCCGGCGATGTCGGCCTTGACGGCGACCCCGGCGTCGCGCAGGCGGGCGACGGCGTCGATGACCAGGTGGAAGCCCTTCTTCTCCACCAGCCGCCCGACGGCGAGCAGCCGGGGCGTGCCGGCGGAGGCGGGTCCGGCGGCCGCGGAGGAGCGGGGCGCATAGGGGAAGCGCTCCATCTCCAGGCCGTTGCGGACCAGTTTCAGGCAGGAGGTCGCAGCGGGGAAGCGGCGCCGCAGATCGGCCAGATTGTAGCCGGAGATGGTGATCGAGTGGTGGGCCTCGGCGAACTTCTGCTCCAGCTCCAGCTGGTCGACGTCCTCGTGGAAGATGTCCTTGGCGTGAGCGGTGAAGGAGTAGGGCAGCCCGGCGATCCGCCCGGCCAGCCGGGCCACGGTGGTGGCCACGGAGGCGAAGTGGGCGTGCAGATGGGTGACCCCGTGCTCCCGGGCCAGCCGGGCCAGGGACACCGCCTGGACGGCGTCGTCGGGGCTGTGCCGCAGCAGCTCCGGAAGACAGTCGCGCAGTCCGGCCATCACCAGGGGGTCCTCGCCGGAGAGGCTCAGATGCTGCCAGAAGCGGTTGGCGGTGTTGGGGCGGGAGACGTGGACCACCGGGGCCTTCACCCGGGCGAGCTCCGGGTGGAAGCGGGTGTCGGTGGAGGGGCGCAGGGAGAAGATGACGATCCTCTCACCCTGGGCCTCACGGGCCAGGATCTCGGAGACGATGAACGTCTCGGAGAAGCGCGGGTACATCTTCAGGACGTAGCCGACGACAGGCTGTCCTTCAGCGGACATGGAGGGGCTCCTCGGAATGTGCGGACGAGTGATGAGTGGAGGCGGCGGCCGGGACGCGGCCGATCAGCTGGGCGGCGAAGTCTCCCACCCGGGTCAGCCCGTCCAGGTCCACGCCGTCGCGCAGGGTGCGCCCGCCCACCGCGGAGGAGAACCAGGAGGACAGGGCGTCCGGGGTCAGCCGCTCGGCGGGGAGCGTGCTGATCGCCCCGGCCGCGGCCAGCGCGGCGGCGCGGCGGGGCTGTTCGGCGCGGCGGGTGCTCCGCGGGACCACCAGGGCCGGCGTCGTGGTGGCCATGACCTCGGCCATGGAGTTGTACCCGGCCATGCAGACCACCGCGGCGGCTTCACGGATGAGCTTGGGCACGTTGGGGGCGTAGCGGCGGACCTGGACGTACTCCGTGCCGTTGTTCACCGCCGAGTCGGCCACCGCTGTGACGATCCGGTCATAGTCCTCCGCCGGCATCTGCGGGCCGGCCAGGATCACGTGGCGGTGTCCGGCGGGCACCTGGGCGCGGGCCGCCGCCAGGCCGATCTGTCCGCCGTCGGAGCCTCCGCCGACCATGGTCAGCACATAGGGCTGTTCGGCGTGCACAGGATGGGCGCCGGCCGGATCATCCGGACGGCCGTGGGCCAGATAGCCGGTGGAGCGGCTCCGGGAGGCCAGCTCGGCGGGGAGCTCGCCGGTGGCGAAGGGGTCGTAGACGGCGTCGTCGCCGTAGACCCACATGGCGTCATAGTGCTCGGCCATCGCCTGGCCGCCGCCTGCGCGCTCCCATTCGCGCTGGGCGGCCTGCGGGGTGTCGAGCACGTCGCGCATGCCCAGCACCGTGGTGGTCCGGCCCCGCTCCTTGAGCATCCGCAGGGCGGGCTTGAGCTCTCCGCCCACGCCGAAGGGGTGGCGGTCCACGATGAACAGGTCCGGCTCGATGACCTCCAGGGCCGCGGAGACCGTGGAGCTGCGCAGCGCGGTCAGCCGCTCCACGGACATGGTCAGCTTGCGGGAGGCGTAGCCCTCCGCAGTGCGGGTGAAGCCGGGGAGCACCAGCCAGTCCCAGCCCGGGGGCAGGGAGTCGTTGGTCGCATCGGGATGTCCGGCGATCAGCAGCCCGCGCACCTGCTCCCCGGTGATGCGCGGGAGGTCGGCGGCCAGAGCGAAGGCGATCGCACGGTTGCGGCGGGCGTGGCCCAGCCCGACCGAGTCATGGGAGTACATGGCGACTGTGATGCTCATGGGTATCAGCCTGGAGGGTCATCATGAGAGCCGGATGAGAGCCGCCTGACGATCCGTGGGTGGATAGAGTGGAGCTTCGCCCGATCAGATCCACGTGAGGAGAACGAATGAAGGTCTTGGTGACCGGCGGAGCCGGCTACATCGGCAGCGTGGTGGCTCAGCAGCTGCTCGCCCAGGAACATGAGGTCCACGTGCTGGACGACCTCTCGGCAGGACACCCCGACGCCGTCCTCTCCGGTGCCCAGTGGCACCACGGCGACCTCTCCGCGGCGGCAGAGATCCTGGACTCCAGCTTCGGCGCGGTCATCCACCTGGCGGCGAAGTCCCTGGTGGGGGAGTCGGTGCAGCATCCGGAGCGGTACTGGCACGGCAACATCGTCGCCTCGCTGGGCCTGCTGGACACCATGCGTGAGGCTGGGGTGAGGCGGCTGGTCTTCTCCTCCACCGCGGCCGTCTACGGCAACCCGCTGCCGGACCTGCCCGGAGGCCTGATCACCGAGGACCACCCCGCAGCCCCGATCAACCCCTACGGCGCCTCCAAGCTGGCCATCGACCATATGCTCACCGCCGAGGCCAACGCTCACGGGTTGGCCGCTGTGAGCCTGCGCTACTTCAACGTGGGCGGAGCCTCCGACGGGCTGCGCGAACGTCACGACCCGGAGACCCACCTCATCCCCAACCTGCTCAAGGCCGCCCAGGGCGAGGGTCAGGGCGCCAAGCTCTTCGGCACCGACTACCCGACGCCGGACGGCACTGCCGTGCGCGACTACATCCATATCCTGGACCTGGCTCAGGCGCACCTGCTGGCCATGGAGTGGGTGCAGCCGGGCACCCACGAGATCTTCAACCTGGGCACCGGCGTGGGATCCAGCGTGCGTGAGGTGATCGACGCCGTCGAGCGGGTCACGGGCAAGGAGGTGCCGGTGACCGAGGAGCCGCGGCGCGCCGGGGATCCGGCGACGCTGGTGGCCTCCGGTCATAAGGCCCGCGAGGTTCTGGGCTGGGCGCCGCGGCACAGCCTGGAGGACATCATCTCCGACGCCTGGGACGCCCTGGAGAGCTGACCAGTTGTGTGGGCACTTTGGGGCGCTCTGAGTGATCCTCGGATGCTCAGAGCGCCCCAAAGTGCCCACACAACGCGGGTTTGGCGGCGGCGGAGACGGCGGCGACGACGGCGACGGAACCGGGCCCGGTTGCCGAGGCTCAGCTGCTGAAGAGCGCCTCGATCTCCTCGGAGAACTCCTCGAGCACCTTGTGGCGCTGCAGCTTCATCGACGGGGTCAGATGGCCCGACTCCTCTGAGAGCTCCGCCGGGACGATCTCGAACTTCCGGATGGACTCCGCGCGGGAGACCTGCTCGTTGGCGTGATCCACCGCCTGCTGGATCTCCTCGCGCACTGTGGGATCAGCCGCAGCCTCCTCCAGGCTGCGCCCGTCCAGAGCCTCGGCATCCAGGGTCACCAGAGCGCCCACGAAGGGCCGGCCATCCCCGACGACGACGCACTGGGCCACCAGCCGATGGGCGCGCACCGCCTCCTCCAGGGGAGTGGGCAGCACATTCTTGCCTCCTGCGGTGACGATCAGCTCCTTCTTCCGGCCGGTGATGGTCAGGAAGCCGTCGGCGTCGAGCTCACCGAGGTCACCGGTGCGGAAGAAGCCGTCGGCGTCGAAGGCCCCCAGCGTGGTCTTCTCCGCGTTGTGGTAGCCGGCGAAGACCACCGGTCCCTTCAGCAGGACCTCGCCGTCCTCAGCGATCCGGACCGTGGCGCCCGGCGCCGGCAGGCCCACGGACCCGATCCGGGTGGCCTCCGGGATGTTCAACGTGATGGGAGCCGTGGACTCGGTCAGCCCGTAGCCCTCCTGGACCGGCAGCCCGATCCCGGTGAAGAAATGAGCGATCTCCGGGTTCAGCGGGGAGGACCCGGAGACGAAGTGAGTGACGTTGCCGCCCATGCGGGCGTGCAGCTTGGAATAGACCAGCTTGGCGAAGAGTGCACGCTTGGCCTTCAGTGCGGCGCTGGGGCCCGCGCCGGTTCCGGCGGCCTGGGCCTGCAGCGCCTGCGAATAGGCGATGGCAGTGGATTTGGCGCTCTCGAACATGCGGCCCTTGCCCTGCGCATGAGCGGTGGCGGAGGCGCCGTGGAAGACCTTCTCGAAGACGCGGGGGACTGCCAGCAGCCAGGTGGGACGGAACGAGCCCAGGTCCTCGGTCAGCCGCTCAGTATTGGGGCTGTGGGCGACCTGGATGCCGTGGTGCAGGCAGATCAGCTGCACGGCCCGGGCCAGTACGTGGGCCAGCGGCAGGAACAGCAGGGTCCGGGACTCGCCTTCGCCCAGGATCTCCTCGGCGAAGGGGACGAGGTTGGCGCCGCCTTCTGCGAGGTTTCGGTGGGTGATGCGCGCGCCCTTGGGCGTGCCGGTGGTCCCCGAGGTGTAGACCAGGGTGGCGACGTCGTCGAGCCCTGCGGCGGACCGAGCCTTCTCCAACAGCTCGTCCGAGACCTCCCCGCCGTGGGATGCGATGGACTCCAGGTCTGCGGTGCTGCCCATCGGCAGGATCTCGACCGCGTGGGAGACCTCCTGCACCGCGTTCTCGACGGTGGGCCGCAGCTGCTCATCGCCGATCAGGACCAGGCCCGCCTCCGAGTGGGAGAGCAGGTGGGTGATCTGACGAGCGGAGCTGGTCTCATAGATCGGGACGGAGACGGCTCCGGCGAACCAGATCGCCTGATCGATCACGGCCCAGGAATAGCTGGTGGCCGACATGACCGCGACCCGATCCCCGGGGTTCAGGCCCAGGCCGATCAGGCCTCTGGCCGTGCGGCGGACCTGCTCCACAAAACTGGTGATGGAGACATCCACCCAGCCGCCGGCGCCGTTGGGCACCGCGTAGACAGCCTGATCCGGTGAGGCGGCCAGCAGCTCCAGCACGCCGTCGGTGACGTTGATCGAATTGTCCAGGTGCGTGACCTGCTCGGTGGAGCTCTCCGTGATGGGCGAGCCCCCAGCGGTGGCATCGGCGGGCTGCTGGGCGTGAGAGTCGGTGGAATTCACATGGGCAGTCTACCTACGCCACAGTTCTGTTCCACAGTAGGGGCTGAGGGTGGGGCTGAGGTGAGATCTGACCAGCGTCGGCTCAGATCCAGGACGGCAGCCACATCCGCAGCCGCCATTGGTCGGTGGGGAGGAGCTCGCCGGTCCACAGGGGCAGGAAGAACACGGAGACCGCTGTGGCCAGCAGGACGAAGCAGAGCACGATCACTGTGTTGCGCCGCTGCAGCTCGCGATGCTGTCTCCGACCGGAACTGTGGCCTGCTCGCAGGACCAGGGCGGCCAGCACCACCACAGTGAGGATGACGAACGGGTGGAAGCTGATCGTATAGAAGAAGAACATCGTGCGGTCTGGGAACAGCAGCCACACCGCACACCCGCCGGCGTAGCCGGCCAGGATCGCGCCGTAGCGCCAGTCCCTGCGGCCCAGCCACAGCAGCAGCACCACCACGACGCCGATCAGTGCGGTCCACCAGATCAGCGGGTTGGCCAGATCCAGGATGGCTGAGGAGCAGGACTCCGCCCGGCAGAGCGCCTCATCGCCCCATGGGACGGTCTCACCCTGCTCATAGGACTGGTAGTGCATGGAGACCGGACGGCCCATGAACAGCCAGGTCCAGGGGGAGGAGGCGTAGTCGTGACCGTCGGTCAGACCCTGATGAAAGCTCGTAGCCTCAGTGTGATACGCCCACAGCGACCGCAGCGGGCCGGGGACCAGCGAGCCCAGCCCTTCGGCGGCATGCTGGGTGTGCCATTGCCGATGCGAGCCGGACGAGGTCATCAGCCAGCCGGCCCAGGAACTCACATAGGTCGCCAGGATCAGCGGCAGCACAGTGACCGCAGCCCACGGCAGATCCCGGGTCAGACCGCTGAGAGCCCAGCGCCGGATGCCTGCGGCGCGGCGGGCCTGCAGATCCCACAGCACCACCATGAGACCGAACACGGCGACGAAGGCCAGCGCGGAGAGCTTGACCGCCGTGGCCGCACCGAGCAGGATTCCAGCGGCGAAGAGCCAGGGGCGCCAGAGCAGCCAGGGCCCGGTGTGACGCGGCCCGGTGTGACCTTGGGGCGGGTCTGGCCGGGCGTGGACCCAGGCGGCCAGTCGGCGTCGGGTGCTGTACCGGTCCATCAGCAGGGCGCCGAAGGCGGCCAGGATGAAGAGCATCAGGAAGATGTCCAGCATGGCCACCCGGCTCATCACCAGGTGGTGTCCTTCCACAGCGGTCAGCACGCCGGCCACTGCACCCAGGAATACGGAGCGGAACATCCGCTGAGCGATCAGGGTGATCAGCAGGACGCTCAGCGTTCCGGCGACGGCGGCAGAGACGCGCCAGCCGAAGCCCGATTCGAACCCGAAGAGGTGGATCCCTAGGGCGATCAGCCATTTGCCCAGCGGAGGATGGACCACGTAGGAACCCTCGTCCGTGGGTGCGGCGGTGCCGGCGAGCCACATGTCATCGGCGCCCTCGGGCCAGACCAGCTCATGACCTGCCAGCAGCAGGGCGTAGGCGTCTTTGGCGTAGTAGGTCTCGTCGAAGATCAGCAGATGCGGGTCGTCCAGACCGCGCAGGCGCAGGGCTGCAGCCAGCACAACGATGAGCAGCGGCACCAGCCAGCCCCAGAGTCCCGGGCGGTAGGGCCGCGCACCCAGCTTCTCCTCCATCGTCGCTATGCTACTTGCACCATGGGACATGACACCGACTCCCTCTGGGAGACACCCATCGTGCTGGCCGCGACTCCGATCGGGAACCTGGGCGATGCCACTGACCGACTGCGACGACTGCTGCTGAGCGCCGAGATCGTCGCTGCTGAGGACACCCGCAGGGCTCGGCATCTCTGCCAGGCCCTGGGGATCACCGCACCAGGGCGCTTTGTGAGCCTGCACGAACACAATGAAGCCTCACGGGCCCAGGAGATCCTGGCTGCGGCAGAGGAGGGAACTACGGTGCTGGTGGTCTCCGACGCCGGCATGCCGGCCGTCTCGGATCCGGGGTTCCGCCTGGTCAGCGCGGCCATCGAAGCCGGTGTGGGGGTCACTGTGGCCCCGGGTGCCTCAGCTGTTACCACGGCCTTGGCGCTGTCCGGTCTGCCCACTGACTGCTTCACCTTCGCCGGGTTCCTGCCGCGGAAGGCCAGCGACCGGCGTCGTCTGCTCGAGCGCCTGGCTGGGGAGGACTGGACCACAGTGCTCTTCGAGTCGCCACACCGGGTCACGGCGACGCTGGAGGAGATGGCCCGCGAGCTCGGCCCCACGCGTCCCGTGGCCCTGTGCCGGGAGCTGACCAAACGGCACGAGGAGGTGCTCCGGGGCAGCCTCGGTGAGCTGGCGGAGGCCCTGGCCCAACGGCAGGAGCAGGGCTCGGTGAAGGGTGAGATCGTTCTGGTGCTCGGTGGGGCGGATCTGGCTGAGAGCGGCGTCGAGCCTTCCCTGGAGGAGCTGGCTCAGCAGGTGCTCGACCGTGCCGCGGCGGGGGAGAAGCTCAAAGCGGCGGCTAAGGAGATCGCAGACGGGCGCACCGTGAGCTCCAGGGAGCTCTACGACGCGGCACTGGCGCTGCGCACCTGAGATCCCCGGCGCGGAGGCCGCAATGATCCTCTCGCCGCAACACTGAGGAAACATATTCGTTGCTCACGGCAAACTGGCCGAAACGCGCGCTGGCTAGATTATTGCTCTACGAGCGAGTAATGTCTCGCTACATTGTGAGGTGAAACACACTCGCACCGAGCATTCGTGAGGAATGAGACACATGAGCACTACAGATTCGCCGCTGTTCGCGGCGGCTGCAGGGGACGAACAGTCCGCGGTCCAGGGGATCGCGGAGACCATCGACGGATGGTTCGCGAGCATCAACGAGGTGCTGGGCGCGATCATCTTCGCCGAAGTGCCCATCGGGGATACCCAAGCCCAGGTCGTGGTGCTGTGGTCGATCTTCGCGGCCGTCGCATTCTCGATCTACTTCGGCTTCGTCCAGCTGCGCACCCCGAAGGTGAGCTTGGAGACGGTGCGGGGCCGGTGGACCACAGACAAGGACCCCGGGGAGGTCACCCACTTCCAGGCGCTCACGTCCGCGACTGCGGCCACCGTGGGCCTGGGCAACATCGCCGGAGTGGCCGCGGCAGTCTCCATGGGCGGGCCCGGCGCCACCTTCTGGATGATCCTGGCCGGCATCTTCGGCATGTGCACCAAATTCGTGGAGTGCACCCTCGGCGTGAAGTACCGCTATATCGATGAGGACGGCGTCGTCCACGGCGGCCCATTCCAGTACCTGAAGGTCGCCTTCGCCAAGCTCGGCCGCATCCCCGTGGCCATCATCACCGGCATCTTCGCCGTGGCGATCATCCTCTTCGGCGTGGTCGGCGGCGGCATGTTCCAGTCCAACCAGGCCTACTCGCAGCTGCGCGCCGCCACCGGCGGCGAGGACGGCTTCTTCGGCAACGAGATCGTGGCCCTGATCTTCGGCATCATCTTCGCCGCGCTGGTCGGCGTCGTGATCATCGGTGGCATCAAGTCCATCGGCAACGTCACCGCCAAGCTGGTCCCGGCCATGGCCGCGGTCTACGTGGCGGCCTGCCTGGTCGTCATCGGCGCGAACTTCAGCCAGATCCCGTCGGCCGTGGGCGCGATCTTCGAGGGCGCCTTCTCCCCGGAGGGCATCCAGGGCGGCGTGCTCGGCGTGATCATCATCGGTGTCATGCGTGCGGCGTTCTCCAACGAGGCCGGCATCGGCTCGGCTCCGATCGCTCACTCGGCGGTCAAGACCCGTCGCCCGGTCTCAGAGGGCTTCACCGCCATCCTCGAGCCCTTCATCGACACCGTGGTGGTCTGCACCATGACCGCCCTGGTGATCATCTTCGCCTGGCCGCCGGAGTACGACGAGGCCCTGGCCGCCGGCGAGGGCGATGTGGCGCTGACCTCCGCGGCGTTCAACACCTTCATTCCCGGGTTCGACGTCATCCTGACCGTCGCGGTGCTGCTCTTCGCCTTCTCCACGGTGATCACCTGGTCCTACTACGGCATCCAGGCCTGGCGCCATCTCTTCGGCAAGAGCCAGCTCTCGGACACGCTGTTCCGGGTGTTCGTGCTGGTGCTGATCGTGACGGGCTGCCTGGTGACCGTGGGCAACATCTTCGAGATCGCCGACTCGGCGCTGTTCGCCTGCATCTTCATCAACGTCCTCGGCTGCGCGATCCTCGCGCCGCGGGTCAAGGAGGAGATGAAGCAGTACCTGGCCGACCGCAAGGCCGGCCGGCTCCTGGAGGACCCGGAACCCCTGCCGCACCAGATCAAGGAGCAGCAGAAGGTCGACGCCGAGCGGTGAGCCGCCGGCCCTCCGGATAACACCAGGAGATTCAGGTGCCCCGCGGGGTGGGCCGGTACGCCGGTCCCTCCCGCGGGGCACTTTTCTGCCCTGGCGCGTTCTCACCCCCGAGTTGTTTGGGCGAAGACTTGCCGTCTCAGAAGGATTTCAGGCGTGAGACGGCAAGTCTTCGCCCAAACAACGGGGGCTGTGGAGAACTCCCGCCGCTGCTTTCCGTTTCTCGGCAGAATCAGGGCATGCGTCGCCCCGAGGCCCTGCCCCAGAGATGGAATGGCTGTACCCTCACCCCTGCTCTCCTGCGGGCCGAGGGGATCCACCCGCAGCGACTGCGCCGGGCTGACACCGACCGCGTCTTCTACGGGTTCTATCGCCAGGACGCAGACCAGCTGACCTTGGGGATGAGGGCTGTGCTGCTCGCCGAGGAGCTGCCGGACTGCGTGGTCTCCGACGTCACGGCTGCCCGCGTGCTGGGCCTGCACCTTCCCTGGGAGGTCGCCCGCGACGACGCCGTCCACCTCACTCAGCCTGCGGGCACCGCGCGCCGCATCCGCCGGCACGGTGTGACCAGTCACCGACGAGAGCTTCGAGAGGGGCAGGTCATGCTGATCGGGGGCGTGCCGGTCACGACGCCGGCGCGGACCTGGTTCGACCTCGCGGCTCGGTGTTCGCTGACCAGCGTGGTCGCCTTCGGGGACCAGTTGGTGCGTCAGCCGCGGCAGAGGTTCGAGGGCCGGGACGAACCCTTCGCTTCGCTGAGGGAGTTGGTCGGCGTCGTCGAAGAGGCCGGACGGGTGCCGGGCAAGGCCCGGGCGAAGGAAGCGCTGGGACTGATCCGCGTGGGGGCGGACTCGTTCAAAGAGACGGAGCTGCGGCTGGCTCTGGTGGATGCTGGCCTGCCCGAGCCGGAGCTGCAGGTGCCGGCGGATCCGGCGGATCCGTTCAGCCACCCGGCGGATATGGGCTATCCCGGGCTGAAGATCGCCATCCAGTATGACGGTGGGACGCACTTCGACCCTGACCAGCAGCGACGAAACCAGCGGCGGGACAACGACTTCCATGCCCAGGGGTGGCTGCTGCTCTGCTACAACAGCTCAGATGCGCAGAACGGTTTCCGTCGTGCGGTCTCGCAGGTTCGATCAGCAGTCCGCCTCCGTGCCACTTGAGTTGTTTGGGCGAAGAGTTGCTGTCTCAGGGTCGAAATCCCGCTGAGACGGCAACTCTTCGCCCAAACAACGCGGGGAGCAGCCCCGGTAGAGTGGGGGACCGTGAGTGAAGCGCGTGACGATCAGCAGAGCCCGACGCCGGCTGACCCGGCTGCCGATGGGGCGGTGACCCCCGGGGCGCCCTTCTCCGGCGAGCACCTCCGAGGCGAGTCCACCTCGGACCGGCCCACCTCGGACCGGCCCACCTCGGACCGGCCCACACCCGGGCAGACGCCGCCGGCCTACCTGCCCAAGGAGCAGCAGGCGCCCGAGGACGGCCCAGTGCGCAGCGCGACGGAGGAGAAGTCCAAGAAGAAGCGTCGCCTGGACTACCCTCCGGCTCCGGAGCCGCTGCGGGTGCCGGTGATCGACAACCACGCCCACCTGGACTTCCGCGACGGCCAGGTCGCCGTCAGCCTGACCCAGCACCTGGACACCGCCGCCGCTCTGGGCGTGGCCGGGGCCGTCTGCGTGGGCTATGACGTCGCCTCGAGCGAGTTCTCCGTGCAGGCCGCGAACTCGGATCCGCGCGCCAAGGCCGCCGTGGCCCTGCATCCCAACGACGCCCCCGAGCTGGCCGAGCGGGGAGAGTACGACTCCGCCTTCGCCCGGATCGCCGAGCTCGCCGCCGACGAGCAGGTCGTGGCCGTGGGTGAGACCGGTCTGGACTACTTCCGCACCGGCGAGGAGGGCGTGGCCGCCCAGCAGCGCAGCTTCCGCGACCACATCGCCCTGGCCGTCGAGCGCGGCCTGGCCATGCAGATCCACGACCGCGACGCCCATCAGGACGTCGTCTCCATCCTCAAGGACGCGCCGGAGCTGCCGCGCAGCGTGGTCTTCCACTGCTTCTCCGGCGACGCCGAGCTGGCCCGCATCTGCAACGAGAACGGCTGGTACATGTCCTTCGCCGGGACCGTCACCTTCAAGAACTCCTCGGATCTGCGCTCGGCGCTCGCCGTGGCCGACCCGCACCTGATCCTGGTGGAGACGGACACCCCCTTCCTCACCCCGCACCCCTACCGCGGCCAGCCCAACGCCCCGTACCTGATCCCGCAGACCATGCGCCTGATGGCCCAGACCCGCGGACTCGAGGACGACGCTGGCCTGGACAGCCTCTGTCAGCAGGTCATGCTCAACACCACCCAGGCCTACGGGAGCTGGACGTGAGCGGTGCCCAGAACCCTCCGGAGAACCCCCTGAACCCCACCGACCCCGCCGACGACGCCGACGGCGCCAGCCTGCCTCCGCTGCTCTCGGCCGCCCATATCCGTGATCTGGCCGCGGGCCTCAGCGTGCACCCCACCAAGCAGTGGGGGCAGAACTTCGTCATCGATCCCAACACCATCCGGCGGATCGTCGGGCTGGCGGAGCTGGACGGCTCCGAGCATGTCCTGGAGGTGGGACCCGGGCTGGGCTCGCTGACCCTGGGGCTGCTGGATGAGGCCGCTCAGGTCACCGCCGTGGAGATCGACCCCACGCTCGCCGCTCAGCTGCCCGAGACCATCCAGACCATGCGCCCGGAGAAGGCGGAGAACCTGACCGTGGTCCAGGACGACGCCCTCCGGGCTGCCCCGGAGCGCCTGGGCGCGCCCAGCGTCCTGGTGGCCAACCTGCCCTACAACGTGGCGGTCCCGGTGGTCCTGCACCTCCTGCAGGTCCTGCCCTCTCTGCAGAAGGGTTTGGTCATGGTCCAGGAGGAGGTCGCGGACCGACTCTGCGCTGGACCCGGCTCCAAGATCTACGGGGTGCCCAGTGTCAAGGCCGCCTGGGACACCCGAATGCGCAAGGCGGGAGTCGTCGGCAAGAAGGTCTTCTGGCCTGAGCCGCGGATCTCCTCGGGCCTGGTGCGCTTCGACCGCCGCGAACCGATCAGCTCCGAGGTCACCCGTGAGGAGACCTTCGCCGTCATCGACGCCGCCTTCGCTCAGCGCCGCAAGACTCTGCGCGCCGCGCTCTCGGGACTCGCCGGCTCCGGACCTGCCGCTGAGGAGGCGCTTCGTGCTGCCGGTGTGGAGCCCTCGGCCCGTGGCGAGACGCTGGACGCGGCGGCCTATGCGCAGATCGCCCTGGCGCTGCGGCGGTAGAGTTTCCTCCATGCGAGACAGCGAATTCTTCGGCCACGTGACCGCCGTCGCCCCGGGCAAGGTGAATATGAGCCTGCGCGTGGGACCTCGCCGCGAGGACGGATATCACGATGTGGCCACGCTGTACTTCGCCGTCTCCCTGCACGAGGAGGTCACCGCCGCCCCGCGCCGGGACAGCGCCATCACCGTCAGCCTCTCGGAGCGTTCGGCCTTCACCGAGGTCCAGCATCAGGTCGAGGGCGAGACCGTCACCGCCGCCATCCCGCTGGATGAGCGCAATCTGGCCCACCAGGCCGCTCAGAAGCTGCGTGAGCGCCTGGGGATCACCTCCGGTGTGGACCTGACCATCACCAAGAATGTCCCGGTGGCCGGCGGCATGGGCGGGGGATCGGCCGATGCCGCAGCAGCCCTGGTGGCCTGCTCTGCCCTCTGGGGCGCCGGCCTCTCCAAGGAGCAGCTGGCTGAGGTGGGCGCCGAGCTGGGTGCCGATGTGCCCTTCGCCATCCTGGGCGGCGCCGCCGTCGGGCAGGGCGTGGGCGACGAGCTCTCCCCGCTGCTGACCCGCGGTGAGCTGCACCTGGTCATCGTCCCGGCCAACACGGGCCTGTCCACTCCGGAGATCTACCAGGAGCTGGACGCGATGCGTGAGGAGGCCGGGGTCTCTGCGGAGGAGCCGGAGCTCGACGCCGATCTGGTCCGCGCCGTCTGCACCGCCGACGCTGAGATGGTCGCCACGCTGATGACCAACGAGCTGCAGGCCCCGGCGGTGCGGAAGATCCCTTCCCTGGACCGGATGATGGATGCGGGTCTGCTGGAGGGCGCTATGCAGGGCATGGTCTCCGGCTCGGGGCCCACGGTGGTCTTCCTGACCCGCGACGCCGCCGCAGCCGGTCAGCTGGCCACCAGTCTGGAGGAGCGCACCGACGTGTGGGCGATCCCGGTCACCGGCCCCGCTCCGGGCGCACGGCTGCTCACCTCGCGCAGCTGAGGGCAGGGCCCGCGTTCAGCCCGTGGTGGTGCTGATTCCGGTGATCAGCGCCAGCACGGCCCCGGCGAAGGCCATGCCGATCACCGTGCGCCGGACGATCTCGTGCGGGATCCGCTTCTGCAGCACGGTGCCCACCAGCAGTCCGGCGACGATCATCACCGCGCAGCTGAGCCACACCCACCAGGACAGTCCCGGCAGGCCGTCCTCGCTGAAGCCCCATTTGGTGGCCAGCGAGGCACAGGAGACCACGATCCAGATCGGCTGCAGGGTCGCGGCGAAGGTCACCACATCCCACCGGGTCAGCACGCTGTAGACCGTCATGGCCGGGCCCCCGACGCCGGCGGTCACAGCCCCGGCCCCGGTGCCGATCCCGGCCAGCACCCGTGCGGTGCGGCTGTCGGGAACTGCGGTGGCGCGGCTGAGCACCACGGTCAGGGAGAGCCCTACCAGCACCAGGCTGGCCACCACGATGTAGAGCGGCCCCGGAGGGCTGAGTGCGGCCGCCCAGCCGCAGAACGGGATGGTCACCGTGGCCACCGCACCGATCCACAGCGCTCGTCTCCACTGGATGTGCTTCCAGACGAAGCCCAGCATCAGCACCGGGGCCACCAGGGCCAGGAAGTTGGTGAGCATGACCCCGTCATGGGGTCCCAGGAAGACCACCAGGAAGGGGGCGAGGACCATCGCGAAGCCCAGCCCGGTGATGCGCTGGACGACGGCGGCGAAGGCCACCAGGACGATGATGGTCAGGTTGAGGATCAGCTCGGCGGAGATCTCCACGGCGCGCGGCTCAGCTGTCCACGACGGCGAAGTCGCGGGAGGCTCCCTCGCGCAGGGAGACGATCTCGGTGCCGGTGAGCCGGCCGATCTGGCGGTTCAGGAGCCCCCGACCGCGGTCGGAGAGCAGCTCGTCATGGATCGGGATGCTGTACGGGGGAACACCGGCCTGGGAGTCCTCTGCCGTGCCGGCTTCCGCGGCGGCATCGCCCAAAGCGCGCAGGAACTCCACCTGCTCCTTCATCGCCGCCCAGGGTCCCATCAGGGGCAGCGCCAGGACCTCGACGCCGGCCGGTGCGGTGTCCAATGCGTCGCCCGGGTGGAAGAACACGGGCTCGCCCTCGGCGCGGAGCACATAGCCGATGTTGTGGACCCGGGGGATGTCCTCGTGGATGACCGCATGGTCTCCACCGACAGTCTCCACGGCGACCTCTCCGACGGAGAGGACCTCTCCGGGGGAGACGGTGCGGGCGCCTGGGAGCTCGGCGGTCTGATCCACGTCATCGGCGGTGACCACGAGGGCCTGCGGATTCTGCTCCAGCAGGGCCGGGACGTGCTCAGGGTCCACATGATCGGGATGCTGGTGTGTGATCAGCACAGCGTCGAGTTCAGTGGTCCCGTGCCAGAGCCCGGAGAAGTTCCCGGGATCGATCAGGATCCGCTGACCTGCCGCCTCGACCAGTACGCATGCATGTCCGAGATGTGTGATCCGCATGGGGCCATATTCTCATAGCCGCGGTTTCTCCCAGCCGCAGTTTCCCATAGCCGCTGTGCGGCCTCTATGCGCCGGGCGGCTCAGCCTTCGACGATCTCGCTGGCCTCCAGCCAGGCCTCCTCCGCCTCGGCCAGTTCGGCCTCGATCCCGTTGAGTTCGGTCTGCAGGCCGGAGAGCTTCTCCAGGTCCACCGCCTCAGAGGCCGCGGCCATCTGGTCGTGGAGCTCAGCTCGGCGGGCCGAGAGCTTCTCCATCTGCCGCTCCACCCGCTGCATGGTCTTCTGCGCCTGACGCTGCTGGGCCGAGCTGCTGGCACCCGACTTCGCCGCACTCGCCTTCCCGGCGCCCGAGCTCCCGGCCTCGGAGGCCCCGGCCGCAGCAGCCCCGGCGCCGGGTGCGGTGGCCGGTGCGGCGGCCGGTGCGGCCGGCGTCGCGCTGGCTGAGCTCTCGCCGCGGTACCGGCGGCCGTCCACCGGCGGTGCGGGCTCCTTGCCCTCACGGATGCGCAGGTACTGCTCCACCCCGCCGGGCAGCGCACGGATCTTGCCGTCTCCCAGCAGGGCGATCTGGTGATCGGTCACGCGTTCCAGCAGGTAGCGGTCATGGCTGACCACGATCAGCGTTCCCGGCCAACCGTCCAGCAGATCCTCCACTGCGGCGAGGGTGTCGGTGTCCAGATCGTTGGTGGGCTCATCGAGCATGAGCACATTGGGCTCGCCGGTCATCAGCTTCAGCAGCTGCAGACGCCGCCGCTCACCGCCGGAGAGATCGCCCACCGGCGTCCACTGGCGGGTCCGGTCGAAGCCGACGGTCTCCAGCAGCTGGCCGGCCGACATCTCCTTGCCGCCGACGTCGAAGACGCTCTTGTCCTCCGTCATGACTTCGTGGACGCGCATGCCGGCGCGTTCGCGCAGCTCATCCACCTCCTGGGTGAGGATCGCGGTCCGCACCGTCTTGCCCCGCTTGACCCGGCCGCCCTCAGGCTCCGTCCGCCCGTCCAGCAGGCGCAGCAGCGAGGACTTGCCGGCACCGTTGACACCGACGACGCCGACCCGCTCGCCCGGTCCCAGCCGCAGGGTGACCTCGTCGAAGAGGGTCTTGGGTCCGCTGTCGCCTTCGCTGACCGAGAGGGTGACGTCTTCGACGTCGAGCACGTCCTTGCCCAGTCGGGCGGTGGCCATCTTCTTCAGCTGCACCTCATCCCGGTGCTCAGGGACGTCGTTGATCAGAGCGGTGGCGGCGTCCACGCGGAACTTGGGCTTGGAGGTCCGAGCGGGGGCTCCGCGGCGCAGCCAGGCCAACTCCTTCTTCACCAGCTGCTGGCGCTTCTGCTCCTCCACCGCTGCGGCACGGTCCCGTTCGGCGCGGGCCAGGGTGTAGGCGGCGTAGCCGCCGTCGAAGGCGTCCACTGTGGCGTCATGGACCTCCCAGGTCAGGGTGCAGACCTCATCGAGGAACCAACGGTCATGGGTGACCACCAGGAAGGCGCCCTCGCCGGACTTCCACCGGCGCTTGAGGTGGTCGGCCAGCCAGGCCACACCTTCGACGTCGAGGTGGTTGGTGGGCTCATCGAGCATGAGCACGTCGTGATCACCCATGAGCAGCTTGGCCAGGGCCACACGGCGGCGCTGGCCGCCGGAGAGTTCGCCCACCGGCTTCTCCCAGTCCAGGCCGGTCAGCAGGCCGGAGGCGATGTCACGCATCTTCGGGTCAGAGGCCCACTCGTGTTCGGCCATGTCGCCGACCACGGCCTGGCGCACCGAGTCCTCGTGGAGCAGCACATCGGACTGGTCCAGGAAGCCCACACCGGTGCCGCCGCGCCAGGTGACCTGGCCGGCGTCGGGCTGCTCCTTGCGCGCGAGCAGGCGCATCAGCGTGGATTTGCCGTCGCCGTTGCGGCCGACGATCCCGATCCGGTCGCCGGCGTCGATGCCCACAGTGATGTCGTCCAGGACGGTGCGGGTGCCGAACGTGATGGTGAGCCCTTCGGCCCCGAGGAGGTGGAGTCCTTGCTGAGTTGCCATAGGGGATCCAGGGTACCGGGGAGACTGCCATGTGGCTTCCCGCGGGGCGGATGATCGTAGACTGAACGACTGTGGGCGACATCTTTGCCGGACGGTACGAACTGGTCGACCCCCTCGGCGAGGGCGGGTCGGGCACGGTCTGGCGCGTCTGGGACCATAAGCGGCACCGCTACTGTGCCGCCAAGGTCCTGCGTCAGGTCGATGCCACGTCGCTGCTGCGCTTCATCCGGGAGCAGAGTCTGAGGCTGGAGCATCAGCATGTGCTCGCCCCCACCGGCTGGGCCGGTGAGGATGACAAGGTCCTGTTCACCATGCCGATGATCCGCGGGGGATCGGTGGCCACGCTGGTGGGCGACTTCGGCCCGCTGCCGCCGCGCCTGGTGGTCCTGCTGCTGGATCAGTTGCTCACTGCCCTGGAGGTGCTGCACGCTGAGGGCATCGTCCACCGGGACGTGAAGCCGGCGAATCTTCTGCTGGACTCCTCCGGACGCGGGTACCCGAATCTGTGGCTGGGTGACTTCGGCATCGCCGCCGGAGCCGATGAGCCGCGGCTGACCACCGGGCCCTACGCTCTGGGCACGCCGGGATACCTCGCCCCCGAATGCATGACCCGCGGCTGGGAGCCGGATCCGAAGGCTGATCTCTATGGCGCGGGGATGTGCGCGGTGGAGATGATCACCGGGATGAAGCCGGAGCGGGGGACCGAGGCCGCCGAGGCGCTGGCCGAGGCCGACCTGCCCTATGAGCTGCCGCAGACGCTGATCGATGTGGTCCACCGGCTGGCCGCCCCGAGCATGACTGCCCGCTTCGACTCAGCAGGGGCTGCCAAGAGCCGCCTGTGGGAGGCCGGACTGATGCCGCAGGACGTCCCGCCGGAGCAGATCCTGGGCGAGGTGGAGCTCTTCGACCACATCCCGCCGCTTCCCGAGGGATGGCAGGAGGCTGAGGAGGCTCCGGAGGTGCAGACGCCCGAAGTGCAGGCGTCCGGGGTGCAGGGACCGGAGACGCCCGGTGCGGTGCCCGCCCAAGGTCATGGCGAGCCGACCCAGATGATGGGCATCCGCAGTGTCCCGACGGCGGTGGCCCATCAGGCGCCGCCGCCTCAGTGGAATGCTCCTCAGCCGCCCCAATCTCCTCAGTCGCCCCAGTCTCCTCAGTCGCCCCAGTCTCCTCAGTCGCCCCAGTCTCCTCAGCCCGGCCCGCTTCCACAGCCCACCGGGGCTCTCCCGATGATGCCGCCCAGCGGTCCGCAGCCCTACCGCAGTGGGGCGGGGAAGAGCGTCGCGATCGCAGCGGGACTGCTGGGACTGGGCGTGCTGCTGCTGGCCATCACCATCTGGCTGGCCACCTACTGAGCTGCCGACCTCCTGCTCAGCTGCTGACCTCGCGCCCGCCCGCTGACCACCTGCTCAGTATCTCTGCGGACTGTTCCTCTGGTGCTGGCGGATGGCGCGGACCATGAAGAGCGAGCCGGTGGCCATCATCAGCAGCGCGAAGGCGCCGATGCTCAGCACCAGACCGGTGGATTCGCCCAGGCTGCGCACCCGCTCCAGGGCAGACATCTGGTCCCGCTGCTCCTCTTCGGCGGCCTTAGCGGCCGCGGCCTCGTTCTGCGGGCCGAACGGCGGCTGGGCATCGGTGAGCCCGTCGGCATAGGCGGGAGCTGCCGTCTCCGGGTCCTCCCATTCGTAGGTCTCCAGCGTCAGGAGGTAGTCCAGGTCGGCATCTGCCTCAGTGCTGCTCTCGGCGTCATCGGCGGCCACGGCCAGGTAGTACTCACCGGCCACTGTGGCGGAGGACCAGGAGTCGTAGCGGTTGCTCCAGTTCACCGGATCGGTGGTCGTGCGCAGCTCGGCGGTGTCGCCGAAGCTCAGCCGCGCATACTCGCCCTCGTGCAGGCCCCGCATCGGGTCCAGGACAGCCAGCGAGACAGAATCCACCGAGTCCACCATGCCGGTGTCCGGGAAGTAGGCCTCGGCCTGAAGGTATTCGCCCCAGGTCAACGGGATGCTGAAGATCTGAAGCTCGCCGGGGGAGATGGTCGCGTCATAGGTGCTGCCGGCCTCCACCGAGGGTACGTCGGTGAAGTCGCTGCCGGGATCTGCCGCGATGGAACCGGAGATGTTGCGCCCCATCTCCGTCCACTCGAGGTCGGAGTAGTCGGGCTCCTCGTCCGAGCCTTCCGCGTCCTCGGCAGTGGGTTCCTCATAGATGAGCAGCTCGTAGGGCTGGCCGGTCAGATCGTCCTCCTCCCAGCCCTCGCCCACTGACAGGACGAGCTCCTCAGCCTGGCCGCAGAGGTCCTCCTCATCGGCGTCGAGGTCTGTGGCCGTTCCGCTGGCGATCTGGCTGGTGCGCAGCCGTCCGCGGGTCTCCGGCACCGTGCCGGAGTCGGTGGTGCTGGCGCAGTCCTCACCGTCCCAGGTGCTCAGCTCGATGCTGTAAGCGTCCATCTCCTCGCCGCCGCCGTCGTGGTCGGTGGTGAGGCTGACATGGAGGGTGGAGCCGTCCATTGCGCGCGGGATCCGGTAGTAGAGCTCTCCGTCGCTGACGAATTCGTCGGTGTAGGCCGCTCCGGGACTGAGCTCCAGGGCATCGCCCAGGTGGGTGCCGCCGGAGACCGGAGTCCCGCTGAGCGTGACGTCGGAGTGACCGGCGTCGCCGTCGGCGCGTGCCTCCGGTGCAGTGAGGGCCACCAGCAGCCCGACCAGGCTGAGGCCGGCCACAGTCCGGTAGGGGAATCTGATCGTCATCTCGCCACGTTCCTGGTCGGGGACCTGCCGCAGATCCATGGTCTGCTCCTTCTCAGCCTACTGAACTCTGCCCCGCATGAGGCGCCCCAAGTGTTTACGGCAGCAACGCTAGGCACTTGCGAAAGCAAAGTCAACGGGATGCGAGCGAACATTCCTTTGCCGATGCACAATGGAGGGGCAGCATCATGACGAGCAGAGGAGTGAGAGTGCCGACAGAGGAGAACCGCGCCGAGGTGGGTCGCGAGCAGCAGAAGCAGGCCTATGGGGAGCCTCTGTCCGAGGTCTTCAGCCGCTTTCGCGAGGCCTTCGGCCTGAACCAGTCCGAGCTGGCCCTCGTGTTGGGCATCTCTGCGCCTATGCTCTCCCAGCTCAACAGCGGTCAGCGCGTCAAGATCGGCAATCCGGCCGTCATGCAGCGCCTGCAGCGCTTGGAGGACCTGGTCGGCCAGATCCAGTCCGGCACTCTCCCCAGTGACCAGGTTCCGGCCAAGCTGGAGGAGGTCAAGGCGTCCACCGGGCGGCTGACGCGCAGCACCACTGCGGTGGTCCCGGTGGAGGCCGACGACGAGTCCGTCGTGGCCGGAATGCGTAACCTGCTGCGCGCCGTGGCCTCCGGCCAGGAGATCCGCACCGCCGCCGATGCCCTCGAGTCCGACCACCCGGGTCTGGCTCAGGTGCTGCGCCTCTATGGCACCGGGCCCCTGGAGCCGGCCCGCGAGCACTACGGCGCTCATAAGGAGCTGTTCTGAGTCAGGGGTTCCGAGGATCGTTCTGAGGCTCGGGCAACTCGGTGATGGAGGAGCTCGTCAGATAGAGTTCTCTGTGCATCCCTGTCAGTCCGCCATGGTGTAATCGGCAACACTCCGGTTTTTGGTACCGGCATTCTAGGTTCGAGTCCTAGTGGCGGAACGGAGCCACCCGTCTCAAGGAGCAGATCTTCGTGACCACCCCCAGCACCCGTCCGGCAGCAGTCATCGTCCTGGCCGCCGGAGCGGGTACCCGCATGAAGTCCCGCACGCCGAAGATCATGCACAGCATCGGTGGAGTCTCCATGATCGGCCACGCGCTCAACGCGGCCCGCGGCCTGGATCCCGAGCAGCTGGTGGCCGTGGTGCGCCACCAGCGGGAGAAGGTCGCCGAGCACATCACCGCCTTCGCCGAGGAGCACAGCTTCGCGGTGACGCTGGCCGACCAGGACGAGGTGCCCGGCACCGGCCGCGCCGTGGAATGTGGGCTCGAGGCCCTCGCCACCGCAGGCACCCCGGCCGAATCCGGCACGGTGGTGGTCACCTACGGCGATGTCCCGCTGCTGACCACGGAGCTGCTTCACGAACTGGTCTCCACGCACGAGGGGCAGGGCAACGCCGTCACCGTGCTCACAGCCCTGCTGGAGGACGCCTCCGGCTACGGGCGCATCCTGCGGGCCGAGGACGGTTCAGTCACCGGGATCGTCGAGCAGAAGGACGCCACGGAGCAGCAGCGCGAGATCCGTGAGATCAACTCCGGGATCTATGCCTTCGACGCCGCCGTGCTCGGACGCGCCCTGGACCAGGTCACCACAGACAACGCCCAGGGGGAGAAGTACCTCACCGACGTGCTCTCCCTGGCCCGGGCCGAAGGCGGCCGGGTGGCCGCGGTGTCCACCCGGGACCGGTGGCAGGTCGAGGGCGCCAACGACCGCGTCCAGCTGCAGGCCCTCGGCGCCGAGCTGAACCGTCGCATCGTCGAATGGCAGATGCGCCACGGCACCACCGTCATCGACCCGGCCACCACCTGGATCGACTCCACCGTCATCCTGGAGGAGGACACCACCATCCTGCCGGGCACCCAGCTGCACGGGCGCACCCATGTGGAGTGCGACGCCGTCGTCGGGCCGGACAGCACCCTGACCGATGTGATCGTCGGTGAAGGCGCCAAGGTCACCCGGACCCAGGCCGAGGGGGCACGGGTCGGGCCTCGCGCCACCGTGGGCCCCTTCACCTATGTCCGTCCCGGCACCGTGCTGGGCGAAGAGGGCAAGATCGGTGCCTTCTACGAGACCAAGAACGCTGAGATCGGCCGCGGCGCCAAGCTCTCCCACCTCGGCTACGCCGGCGACGCCGTCATCGGCGAGTACACCAACATCGGCTGCGGCAACATCACTGCCAACTACGACGGCGAGAACAAGCACCGCACCGTCATCGGCAGCCATGTGCGGACCTCCTCCAACACCGTCTTCGTGGCTCCGGTGGAGGTCGGCGACGGCGCATACACCGGTGCCGGCGCGGTGGTCCGCAAAGATGTCCCGCCCGGATCGCTGGCTCTGTCCGTGGCTCCGCAGCGCAACTCCGAAGGCTGGGTGGAGCAGAAGCGCCCCGACTCCCAGTCCGCTCAGGCCGCCCAGAAGGCCCGGGGCGACGTCGGCTGAGCCGGTGAACTCACCCCGTCCTTCCCGCATATCCGAATACAGTAGAGTTCCCTTCAGAGACCTTCAGAGAGGCAGCAGGCACCCATGGACGAGATCAGGCTGAGCACCGAGAAGACGATGGTGATCGCCTCCGGGCGGGCACACCCGGAGCTTGCTGAGGAGATCGCCAAGGAGCTCGGCACAGAACTTCTGCCGATGAGCGCCTACGACTTCGCCAACGGAGAGATGTACGTGCGCTCGGCCGAGTCGGTGCGCGGCAAGGACGTGTTCCTGCTCCAGTCCCACCCGGCCCCGCTGAACAATTGGCTCATGGAGCAGCTCATCATGATCGACTCGATGAAGCGCGCCTCCGCCAAGCGGATCACGGTGGTCTCTCCCTTCTACCCCTACTCCCGCCAGGACAAGAAGGGCCGCGGCCGCGAGCCGATCTCGGCCCGCCTGGTGGCGGACCTCTACAAGGCCTCCGGAGCGGATCGGATCATGTCGGTGGACCTGCACACCGCTCAGATCCAGGGCTTCTTCGACGGCCCGGTGGACCACCTGTTCGCGGTGCCGCTGCTGGCCGACCACATCCGGGCCCAGGTGGCCGACGATGAGGTCACCGTGGTCTCCCCGGACACCGGCCGCGTGCGTGTGGCCGAGCAGTGGGCCGAGCGTCTGGGCGGCGCCCCGCTGGCCTTCGTGCACAAGACCCGCGACGTCACCCAGCCCAATAAGGCCGAGTCCAAGCAGGTGGTCGGGCAGATCGAGGGCCGAACCTGCGTGCTCATCGACGACATGATCGACACCGGAGGCACCATCTCCGGTGCGGTGAAGGTCCTCAAGGACGCCGGCGCCAAGGACGTCATCATCGCCGCCACCCACCCGATCTTCTCCGAGCCGGCGGCTGAGCGTCTGGCCGCATCCGGGGCCCGGGAAGTCGTGGTGACCAATACGCTGCCAATCCCGGACGAGAAGCGCTTCGAGCAGCTGACCGTGCTCTCCATCGCGCCGATCCTGGCCACCGCCATCCGCGAGGTCTTCACCGACGGTTCGGTGACCTCACTCTTCGACGGCCACGCCTGAGGCACCGGCTCAGACCGTCCACCCGGTGTAGGCGTCGGCGAAGCAGGTCCGGCCCGACTCCGTGAGGGTGAGGGCATCGAACTCGCCGCGCCGGCGTCGTCGGGTGAAGGAGTTCTCCTCGGGCTGGCGATGCAGCAGCGTGGTGGCCCAGTAGGAGAAGCTCTGCGCCCGCCACACCCGGTCCAGGGCGGTGCGGGAGTACTCGTCCAGCGGGGCCGAGTCCCGCGCGTCGTCAGCGAAGAACGCGGCGATCTGGGGGACCAGTGCCCGCACATCGCAGAAGGCCAGGTTCAGGCCCTTCGCCCCGGTGGGCGGAACTGTGTGGCCGGCATCGCCTGCGAGGACCAGACGGCCCCAGCTCAGCGGCTCGCAGACATAGGAGCGGAACGGCAGCACCGTCTTCTCCAGGATGGGGCCGCGCTGCAGCTGGATGGCTTCCGTCCCGACGACCTGGCCGAGACGGTCATCAGTGCCGCCGTGGAGCGGGCCCCGGGCCTCAGCCCGGAGGCCGCCGAGGAGACGGTCGGTGAGGTGATCTTCGGCAACGCCAACGGCGCCGGTGAGGAGAACCGCAATGTGGCTCGCATGGCCTGGTTGCTGGCCGGGCTGCCCGTCAGCGTTCCCGCCACCACCGTCAATCGGCTCTGCGGCTCCTCCCTGGACGTCGCGATCGGCGCAAGCCGGCAGATCGCGCTGGGGGAGACTGACGTCGTGCTCGCCGGCGGTGTGGAATCCATGTCCCGGGCTCCCTGGGTCCTGCCCAAGACGGAGCGTCCGTTCCCCATGCAGAACCTAGAGCTGGCCAACTCCACGCTGGGATGGCGGCTGATCAACGAGCGCATGCCCGCCGAATGGACCGTCTCCCTGGGCGAGGCCACCGCGCAGTTGCGCGAGAGATACGGCATCACCCGTGAGCGGCAGGACGAGTTCGCAGCGGCCTCCCATGAGAAGGCCGCCGCGGCCTGGGAACAGGGCTTCTATGACGATCTGACCGTGCCGGTGCCCGAGGTGGACCTCGGCTGGGACGAGACCATCCGCGCAGGCGTGACCACGGAGAAGCTCTCCGGGCTCAAGACCGTCTTCCGCGCCCAGGACGGCACCGTCACCGCCGGCAACGCCTCACCCATGAACGACGGGGCCTCGGCGGTCTGGCTCGGCTCCGAGGCCGGTGGCCAGAAGCTCGGCCTGGCTCCTCAAGCGCGGATCGCCGGGTGGGGTGCCGCGGCCAATGATGGACCTGGCCATCGGCGCCAAGGACGTCTTTGTGATGATGAGCCTCTTCGCCAAGGACGGCAGGCCCAAGATCGTGCCTGAGCTGAGCTATCTGGCCACCGGCCTGGGGTGCGTCACCCGGGTCTACACCGACCATGGGGTCTTCCTGATCGACGGCGGGCAGGACCAGCCCCAGGTGGTGCTGCGTGAGGCCTACGGGCTCAGCGTGGAGGAGATCCGGCAGCGCCTGGAGGTCCCCGTGGTGGACGGCACCCGGACCTGAGTCGCCTGGCTGGCTGAGCCAGCTCCGGCGGGCGGGCCAGTGGGGCCTCCACAGCGGCACCTATACTCGGTCTGACCCGTCCGCCGTCGTCCCTGGAGGCTGCGAAGATGCTGCTCGACCTGACCGCCAGCCGCAGAGTGCTGTTCATCGGTGGCAAGGGCGGCGTCGGGAAGACGGCCACCGCCTCCGCCGCGGCGCTGCACCAGGCCCGGCAGGGCCGGACGGTGCTGGTGGTCTCCACCGATCCCGCCCATAATCTGGGCCACCTCTGGGAGCGCGCGGTGGGTGACCAGACGGTCACCCTCTGGCAGCCCGACGCCGGCGCTGCACCTGATGCCGGAACTGTTGGTCGGCTCGACGGTGTGGAGATCGACCCCCAGGCCACCATCGGCACTCACCTCGAGGAGGTGGGCCGCAGCCTGCGCGACTTCATGCCGGAGCATCTGCACCGCCAGGTGGACCAACACCTGGCCCTGGCCGCCCAGTCTCCCGGCACCCATGAGTCGGCTCTGCTGGAGCGGATCGCGCTGCTGCTGGAGACAGCGCTGGACACCTACGACCTGGTGGTCTTCGACACCGCACCCTCGGGTCACACCGCCCGGCTGATGGCGCTTCCGGAGACGATGACCGCATGGACCGAGGGACTGCTGAATCGGCGCAGCAAGGCCGAGCGCTTCGGCGCCGCCGTGCGGGCGCTGGACGGCGATGACGACCCGGAGTCCAGCACCGGGACCAACCGCGACCGCCGGATCCGGCAGATCCTGACCCGGCGGAGGAATCGCTTCGAAGGCCTGCGCGCCGTGCTCACCGATGCCCGCCGCTGCAGCTTTGTGATCGTGCTGACCCCCGAGCGCCTCCCGGTTCTGGAGTCGGTGGAGCTGCACGCCCAGCTGACCGGCAGCGGCGTCGACGTCGGCGGCTGTGTGGTCAATCGGATCTCACCGGCGGATCAGGGCGAGTTCCTCGCCTCCCGGCGTGACCAGGAGCTGAAGCATCTGGCCACTCTGCGCGAGCGACTGCCCGGCCTTGCGGTGGACACCCTCCCGCTGCTGGGCGGGGATCTGGTGGGGGAGGTCGCTCTGGGGGAGCTGGCCGATCACCTGGTATAGTGATCAGCTGTGCCCAGGCGAGGGAGCGCCGGGATCTCAAGAGACCCCCGGCAGCTCCGTGATCGACGAGGCGAAAACCAGGACCTTCCTGACGCAGACTCTGTGCGGCAGACCTGGACTTCACTTCTCGCTGGTCCCTGGGGTATCAACCCGACCAACGAAGGAACATCATGAGCGACAAGATCGTCATCTCCGCGGAGTACCGCACCGAATTCGGCAAGGGCGCAGCCCGTAAGGCCCGCCGCGCCGGCCTCATCCCCGCCGTCATCTACGGCCACGGAGACGAGCCGCGCCACATCCTGCTGCCGAACCACGAGACCACTCTGGCCGTGCGTAACCCCAACGCCCTGATCACCCTGGACATCGAGGGTGAGGAGCAGCTGGTCCTGCCGCAGGACATCCAGCGCGACGCCATCTACCGCTCCGTGGACCACCTCGACCTGCTCGCCGTGCGCAAGGGCGAGAAGGTCGTCGTCGACATCCCGGTCGAGGTCGTCGGTGAGCCCGCAGCCGGCTTCGAGTACCTGCTGGACCAGGTCAGCGTGCCCGTCGAGGCAGACGCCACCGCCCTGCCGGAGAACGTCACCATCGACATCACCGACCGCGACGAGAACGCTCTGCCCGAGCACCTCCAGATCCCGGCCGGCGCCACTCTGCAGCTGGACGACATGGAGTCCCCGATCGTCACCATCTACGAGCCGCAGGAGCAGGACCTGGGCGAGGACGAGGACGCTGAGGAGACTGAGGAGGCAGCAGTCGCGGGCGAAGAGTCCGAGGCAGCAGAGGAGTCCTCCGAGGAGGGCGACTCCGAGGAGTGATCCTCACCCGCTGAATCTGACGCTCGCTGAGCTCGACGAGACCCGGTGCGCCGTTCCACGGCCGCCGGGTCTCGTCGCGTCTGCGGGCGATAGGCTTGAGGCTATGGCGACTGAGACATCCTCCACGGGCAGCTGGCTGGTCATGGGACTGGGGAACCCGGGACCGAAGTACGAAGGCACCCGGCACAACATCGGACATATGGTCCTCGACGAGCTGCTGGGCCGGATGAACGCGAAGTACACCCGCACCAAAGTCGGCGCTCAGGCTGTCGCCGCCCGGCTGAGCCCAGGAGGCCCCAAGGCCGTCTTCGCCGTCTCCGAGGGCTATATGAACGTCTCCGGCAAGCCTACCCGCGGCCTCATGGACTACTTCGGGGTGTCCCCGGAGAATCTGATCGTCGTCCACGATGAGCTCGACCTCGACTTCGGCCGCATCAAGATCAAGCGCGGCGGCTCGGAAGGCGGGCACAACGGGCTGAAGTCCATCACCCAGCACCTGAAGGGGGAGAAGGATTACATCCGGGTTCGCGCCGGCATCTCCCGTCCGCCGGGGCGCATGGACACGGCTGACTACGTGCTCCAGCGCTTCTCCTCCACAGAGCGGCAGGAGCTGCCCGGCTTCGTCGCCCAGGCTGCCGATGCGGTGGAGCTGACCATCTTCGAGGGCCTCACCGCGGCGCAGAACAGGATCCACGCCGCCTAGCGAGACTCGTCAGACACACCTCGAGCGGCACATAGGAGTGGCTGCGGCGCACCGCCGTCCACCCCCGTGTGCCGCTCGAGGAGCAGGCGTGGGAAAGAGTCGGATCAGCCGTTCTTCTCGATCCACTTGGAGACTTCGCGGGCCTGCAGCTCCACGAACTTGCGCATATACGGCTCGGCGGCAGACTTCACCTTATTGCCGATCAGCGGGATCTTCACGGTGATGTCGCCGCGGACCGTGGAGAGGGTCTCGCCGTCGCGGGCATGCAGGTTCTGGGAGGCCGCGGCGCTGACCGGGGCGCCCTGGATCTTCACCGACATGTCGGAGCGGCGCGATCCGCCCTGATCAGCCGGCGACCACTTCTCATCCACCGTCACCAGGACTTCGCCCTTGACGACCTTCTTCGCGATGTCCGGCAGCCTGTCGACGGACATGGCCTGCTGGGAGACGACCTCGTAACCGCCGTCGGAGGTTCCCTTCACCTCGAAGCTGCGCAGCTCGGAACCGACCTTCGAGGCCAGGTGCTCGTGGAAGTCCTTGGAGGTGTAGGCAGCGATGATCTCGCTGACCTCGTGTGCGATCACGGTCTCTTTCTCAAGCGCCACGGGAGTTCTCCGATCTGTGGTGGTCAGGCGGTGCGACGTGCGGGGCACGCGATCATCCTACGCGGTGGCCCCAGGTCAGGGGAGAGTCGGCGCGGGACGGTAGACTCGTGCTGGTGAGCGTGATGAGTGTGCTGCTGCTGATCGGTGGGTTCGTGCTGCTGGTAGGAGGCGGCGAGGCCCTGGTCCGAGGTGCCGCCTCCCTGGGTAAGACGGTGGGGATGTCCTCGCTGATCGTCGGGCTGACCGTGGTCTCCTTCGCCACCAGCGCCCCCGAGCTGGCGGTGAGCACCGGTGCCGCGCTGAGCGGATCAGCGGGCCTGGCCGTGGGCAATGTGGTCGGCAGCAACATCGTCAACATCCTGTTCGTGCTGGGCCTGACCGCCGTCTTCGGGGCGCTGATGGTCCGCCAGCGGCTGATCCGTGCCGACATCCCGGTGATGATCGGGCTGTGCCTGCTCACCCTGCTGCTGGCCCTCGACGGACGCCTCAGCACTCTGGACGGCGTCGCCCTGCTGGTGCTGCTGCTGCTCTATCTGGTCGCCGTCATCACCTATGCCCGCCGCCAGCAGGCCGAAGGCAAGGACCCGGAGATCACGGTCGAAGGAGTCGACGACGACGCCGGCGGCCGCCTCATGCAGACGCTGCGCGCCACGAAGCGGCGCTCGGTGATCACCGACCTGGTCCTGGTCGTCCTCGGCGTCGGGCTGCTGGTGGCCGGAGCTCAGATGCTGGTCACCGGGGCCACCGACATCGCCACCGCCCTGGGGATCAGCGAGCTGATCGTGGGCCTGACCATCGTGGCCATCGGCACCTCCCTGCCGGAGCTGGCCACCAGTGTGATCGCCGCCCTGCGCGGAGAGCGTGACATGGCCGTGGGCAACCTGGTGGGCTCCAACATCTTCAACATCGGCGCGGTGCTGGGCCTGACCGCTGTGGTCTCCCCGGCGGGGATCGGGGTGGACCGCGCGGCCATCGTCTTCGACATGCCGGTCATGGTGGCGGCCGCACTGGTGCTGCTGCCGCTGGCCTTCACCGGGCAGATCATCGCCCGCTGGGAGGGTTTCCTGCTGGTGGGCCTCTACGTGGCCTACGTGGTCTACCTGGTCCTGGCGGCCTCCCAGCACGCCGCTCTGGATCCGTTCAGCGCGACCATGCTGTGGTTCGTCCTGCCGATCACCGCGCTGTGGGTCATCGCACTGTTGGGCTATGAGTTCGGCCTGCGCCGTGGACGGCGTGAGAGTCCGGGCTCCGAGTATCCTTCTCCCAGCTGATCCTTCCACCTGTTCCGACGAAAACTCCGACGAATCTCTGACGAAGAACGAGGCGTCCTTCACCTATGGCACTCTCCGGTCTGCGCACGGCACTGGCGGCGAACTCCTCCTACGCGAGGATCTCTTCAGCGGCCTCACATGCGGCCGGTGAACGGACTGAGGAGCTGCAGATCGCCGCGACCTCGGGTCTGCGCCCGGCTGTGGTCGCTGATATAGCCCAGAACATCCGCTCCCACAGCCCTCACGGTGTGGTCCTGGCCGTGACGGCCACCGACCGTGAGGCCGATGATCTGGCCACCTCTCTGGAGTGCTACGCGCCCCAGGCGCGTGTGGGCCACTTCCCCTCCTGGGAGACCCTGCCCCATGAGCGGCTCTCCCCGCGCTCGGACACAGTGGGCCGGCGTCTGGGCGTGCTGCGCCAGCTGGCCCACCCGGAGGAGGCGGGCGCCCTGGACGTGGTGGTCGCCCCGGTGCGCGCAGTGGTCCAGCCCCTCGTCGCCGGGCTGGGGGAACTGGCCCCGGTGCGCCTGGCCGTGGGGGAGGACCACGACTTCGACGAGGTGGTCCAGGCCCTCTCCGACGCCGCCTACTCCCGGGTGGACATGGTCACCCGGCGCGGCGAGTTCGCCGTGCGCGGCGGCATCCTGGACGTCTTCCCGCCCACTGAGCCGCATCCGCTGCGCGTGGAGTTCTTCGGCGACGAGGTTGAGCAGATGCGCTGGTTCTCCGTGGCCGACCAGCGCTCCATCGAGGTGGAGGAGGGCTCCGAGCACCCCACGACCCTCGACGCCGCCCCGTGCCGCGAGCTGCTGATCACTGAGGCGGTGAAGGCCAGGGCGAAAGAGCTGCTCCCGCAGATGCCCCACGCCCAGGACCTGCTGACCAAGATCTCCGAGGGCATCGCCGCCGAGGGCATGGAGTCCCTGGCCCCGGTGCTGGTGGAGAAGATGGTGCCCTTCGTCCAGGAGCTCCCCGAGGGTTCGCTGACCCTGGTGGTGGAGCCTGAGCGCACCCGCGGACGCGCCCATGACCTGGAGGTCACCAACGAGGAGTTCCTGGCGGCGGCCTGGTCTGCGGCCCCCGACGGAGGTGCGGCACCTCTGGACGTCTCCGCCGCGGAGAAGGAGGGCATCGCCGCGGGTGCCTTCGCCTCCCTGGCCGAGACCCGTGAGGCCTCCCTGCAGCACGGCGCCGGCTGGTGGTCCATCACCTCGCTCGGTCTGGACCCGGAGACCGACGGCGGAGGCGCGTTGGAGCAGGACGCCGACATCGTCTCGGTGGAATCGCGGGAACCGATCGGCTATCGCGGCAGCGTGGAGCAGGTCATGGAGTTTCTGGAGGGCCGGGCCAAGGACTCCTGGTCCGTAGTGGTCACCACCGCCGGCGGCGGCTCCGCCCAGCGCGTCCACGAGCTGCTGCAGGACTACGGGGTCCCGGATCAGCTGGTGGAGACCCTCGACGCCGCCCCGGCGCCCGGGAAGATCACCATCACCACCGCGAACCTCTCCCAGGGCTTCGCCGTGGATTCGCTGAAGCTGGCGCTGCTGACCGAGTCCGAGATGCTGGGCCGCTCCATCCGGCAGGACAGCTCCCGGGGCAAGAAGGTGCCGGCCCGGCGTCGTCGCAATGCCGTGGATCCCCTGGCGCTGAAGAAGGGCGACTACGTCGTCCATGAGCAGCACGGCATCGGTCAGTTCGTCGAGCTGGTCCAGCGCAAGGTCGGCTCACCGCAGGCGGTCAAGGCGGGGACCGCCGGTGTGCGCGAATACCTGGTGCTGGAATATGCGGCCTCCAAGCGCAACGGTCCCAAGGACCGGCTCATGGTCCCCACCGATCAGCTGGATCAGGTCAGCCAGTACGTCGGAGGCGACGCCCCCAGCCTCTCCAAGATGGGCGGATCCGACTGGGCCCAGACCAAGAAGAAGGCCAAGAAGGCAGTCCGGGAGATCGCTGGCGAGCTCATCCGGCTCTACGCCGCGCGCATGGCCTCCCGAGGGCATTCCTACTCTGCGGACACGCCGTGGCAGTCCGAGCTGGAGGACGCCTTCCCCTATGTGGAGACACCGGACCAGCTGACCACGATGGACGAGGTCAAGCAGGACATGGAGCGGGAGATCCCCATGGACCGGCTGGTCTCCGGCGACGTCGGCTTCGGCAAGACCGAGATCGCGATCCGAGCCGCCTTCAAAGCCGTCCAGGACGGCAAGCAGGTGGCGGTGCTGTGCCCGACCACTCTGTTGGTCGCCCAGCACTATGAGACCTTCACCGAGCGCTACGCCGGATTCCCGGTGACCGTCCGTGCGCTCTCGCGCTTCCAGACGGCCAAGGAGTCCCGTGAGGTCTCGGCCGGGCTGAAGGACGGCAGCATCGACGTGGTCATCGGCACGCACCGGCTGCTCTCCCAGGAGGTCCAGTTCAAGGACCTGGGCCTGGTGATCATCGACGAGGAGCAGCGCTTCGGCGTCGAGCATAAGGAGCAGCTGAAGAAGATGCGCACCAATGTGGATGTGCTGGCCATGTCGGCCACGCCCATCCCGCGCACCCTGGAGATGTCCATGGCGGGCATCCGGGAGACCTCCACGCTGGCCACCCCGCCGGAGGAGCGGCACCCGGTGCTGACCTATGTGGGCCCCTACACCGATAAGCAGGTCTCGGCGGCGATCCGCCGTGAGCTCATGCGTGAGGGCCAGGTGTTCTTCGTCCACAACAGGGTCTCCTCGATCGACCGGATGGCCGCGACCATCCGCGAGCTCGTGCCCGAGGCCCGGGTGGAGGTCGCCCACGGTCAGATGGGCGAGGCCCGGCTGGAGCAGATCGTCCAGGACTTCTGGGAGAAGAAGTTCGACGTGTTGGTCTCCACCACCATCATCGAGACCGGCCTGGACATCTCCAACGCCAATACCCTGATCGTGGACCGCGCCTCCACCTACGGGCTCTCCCAGCTGCACCAGCTGCGCGGTCGTGTGGGGCGCTCGCGCGAACGCGCCTACGCCTACTTCCTCTACCCCTCGGAGAAGCCGCTGGGGGAGGACGCCCTGGAGCGGCTCAAAGCGGTGGCGGCGAACAACGAGCTCGGTGCTGGCCTGCAGCTGGCCCAGAAGGATCTGGAGATCCGCGGCGCGGGCAACCTGTTGGGCGGCGAGCAGTCCGGCCACATCGCCGGCGTCGGGTTCGACCTCTACCTGCGTATGGTGGGGGAGGCGGTCTCCGACTACCGCGGCGATGCTGAGGAGACCATCACCGAGGTCAAGATCGAGCTGCCGATCAACGCTCACCTGCCCCATGACTATGTGCCCGGCGAGAGGCTGCGTCTGGAGGGCTATCGGAAGCTGGCCGCCGCAGACGAGGACGCAATGATCGATGAGGTCGTCGGTGAGTGGAAGGACCGCTACGGAGAGCTGCCCCAGCCGGTGGAGAACCTCGTGGAGGTGGCGCGTCTGCGCAACCGGGCCCGCGGCGTCGGGATCCACGACATCGGCACCCAGGGCACCTTCATCCGCTTCGCCCCCGTGGAGGAGCTGCCGGAGTCCCGTGAGATGCGCCTGGACCGGATGTACCCTGGCTCGCAGATCAAGCAGTCGATGAAGCAGGTTCTGATCCCCAAGCCGCAGACGGCCCGCATCGGAGGGGAGGATCTGACCGACGCCGCTCTGCTCGAGTGGCTGAAGCAGGTCTTCGACGCGATCTTCCCGGCTGCCTGAGCATGGCCAGCTACCTGCGTCACCAGCCCTCTCGGAAAGGACACACCATGAGGAATCCGCACCGGCATCCTCTGGCTGCCGCGCTCGCCCTGGGCGCGTTGGGTCTGACCGCATGCTCGGCCGGATCGGAGGACGGTGCGGACTCAGCCGGGCCGGCCCAGGACGCCTCGGTCTCCATCGGCCTGGCCGCCGTGCCGGCCAATCTGGACTACACCACCACCGGTGGTGCCGCCATCTTCGAGGCGCTGCTCTACAACGTCTACGAGGGCCTGGTCCGGCTCGACGATGACGGTGAGGTGCAGCCGCTGCTCGCCGAGTCCTGGGAGATCAGCGAGGACGGCACCGAATACACCTTCACGCTGCGCGACGACGTGACCTTCCACGACGGAACCCCCTTCGACGCCGAGATCGTGAAGTTCTCCCTGGAGCGGCTCGACGAATGGACTGCGAACACTCCGGACAATCTCGCAGCCATCGACTCGGTGGAGGTGGAGTCGCCGACTGAGGCCACCGTGGTCCTCTCTGAGCCCGACTACGACGCGCTCTACTGGTTGGCCGGACCCTTGGGGACCATGTTCGCCCCGGACTCGGTGGATGACCTGGCCTCCGAGGCCAACGGGACCGGACCCTTCACCTTCGAGTCCTACGAGAACGCCGTCCAGCTGGACCTGGCACGCAACGAGGACTACTGGGCAGAGCCCGCCGGCGTGGCCGAGGCCTCGCTGGTCTACTACTCGGACGCCGCCGCGGCCGCCAACGCCCTGCGCACCGACGGAGTGGACGCGGTGCTGCGCGCCGAGGCCTATGATCAGGTCGAATCCTTCGAAGGGGACGAGCGCTTCGAGGTCTCCATCGGAGACACCCAGTCTGTGGTGGTCCTGCCGATGAACAACGATCACCCGCAGCTCTCCGACCCGCAGGTCCGCGAGGCCATATCGCTGGCCATCGACAAGGAGGCTGTCCTGGCGGCGGCCGCCAGCGGTCACGGCACTGTCCTGGGCGGCCCCAGCGTCCCCACCGACCCCTACTACGCGGACTACTCCGAGGAGCGGTCCCATGATCCCGCAGCCGCCCGGCAGCTGCTGGAGGAGGCCGGCGTCGAGGATCTGAACCTGACGTTCACCGTGCCCAACCGTCCCTATGCCGAGGCCATCGCTCAGGTGGTCCAGGACGATCTGGGTGAGATCGGGATCAGCGTGGAGCTGGAGACTCAGGAGTTCCCGGCGGTCTGGGTGGAGCGGACGATGACCGACCAGGACTACGACCTCACCGTGGTCAGCCATGTGGAGCCGCGGAACATGATCAGCTATGACGACCCGGACTATTACTGGGGCTATGACTCCGCAGAGGCCTCTGAGCACTTCTCCGAGGCCCGCGCCGCCACCGACGACGCCGACTACGCCGAGGCCATGGAGGCGGCCGCCGACCAGGTGGTCGAGGACGCCCCGGGCGTGTGGCTCTACAACTCACCCAACATCGTGATCTCCGGCGAGGGCGTCGACGGCCTGCCGCAGAACGACCTGGGCGTGGGCATGGACCTCAGCGAGATCACCGTCAACCAGTGAGCACCGCCTCTGTGAGCACTGATGCTGTGGGATCTGCAGGTCGAGGGGCCGGCGGGGTGCTGGCCGTGGCCGTGCTGCGCCGGATCGGCGTCTTCGTTCTGACGGTGCTGGTTGCCTCTCTGGTGGTCTTCGCTCTGCTCAACGTGCTTCCCGGCGATGTGGCGCGGGCGCAGCTGGGGATGAACGCCAGCGACGCCGACGTGGCGCAGTTCCGCGCCGAGCACGGTCTGGACCGGCCGCTTCCGGTGCAGTACCTCGGCTGGATCACCGGGTTCCTCACCGGAGACATGGGGACCTCCTACTCCTCGCGCACCCCGGTGGCGCTTCAGGTCTTCGACGCGCTGCAGGTCTCTCTGATCCTCGTGGGTGCTGGGATCCTGATCGCGGTCCTGATCGCCCTGCCGCTGGGGACGCTGGCAGCAGTGCGGCAGAACCGGCCCGACGGCGCCCTGCTCTCGGCGCTCAGTCAGGTCGGCATCGCCGTGCCGAACTTCCTGGCCGGACTGCTGCTGATCAGCATCTTCGCCGTGGGCCTGGGGTGGCTGCCCTCAGGCGGCTGGACGGCCCCGGCGGAGGGATTCGGGGACTTCCTGCGGCAGTTGACCCTGCCTGCTCTGGCTCTGGGGCTGGTCCGGGGCGCCATCCTCTCGCGCTACACCCGAGCCGCCGTGCTGGAGGTGATGCGCGAGGACTTCATGCGCACCGCACGGGCCAAGGGCCTGATGCCGGCGGCGGCGCTGCGGCGCCACGGGCTGCGCAACGCACTGGTCCCCGTGGTCACGGTGACCTCCGTGGAGTTCTCGGCGCTGGTGATCGGAGCCGTGGTGATCGAGACGGTCTTCGTGATCCCCGGGCTGGGATCGCTGCTGATGCGCGCAGTGGACAACCGGGATCTCATCCAGGTCCAGGCGATCGTGATGTGTGTGGTGGTCCTGGTGCTGCTGGTGAACCTGCTGGTGGACATCACCCGCACCCTCATCGACCCGCGGCTGAGGAGCACGCGATGAGCCAGCGGCGAGCCGGCGGAGGCCTTCTGCTCCTCGGGGGCATCCTGGTGGGGATCGTGGTGCTCATGGCCCTGCTCTCTCTGGTCTGGACCCCGTATGACCCCACGGCGACTTCGGCCACCGACCGTCTCCGAGGGCCTGGCCCGGAGCACTGGCTGGGCACCGACGGATTGGGCCGCGATGTCGCCTCGATGCTCTTGGCCGGGGCTCAGATTCCGCTGCTGGTCGGTCTGGCGGCGGTGCTCATCTCTCTGGCCATCGGCGTGCCCTTCGGGATCGCCGCCGCCATCACCGACCGCGGTGCCGGACTGTGGATGATGCGCTGGAACGACATCGTCCAGGCGTTCCCGCCGCTGCTGCTGGCGATCATCCTGGCCGCGGTCTGGGGCGGCAGCACGGCCACCGCGATGGTGGCTCTGGGCATCGGAGCCTCGCCGGGGGTGGCCCGCGTGGTCCGGTCCGGGACTCTGCAGGTGCTCAGCCGAGAATTCGCCTTGGCCGCCCGCGCGGCAGGGCGCGGGCCGCTCTACCTGGCGCTGCGTCACGTGCTGCCCAACATCCGCGGCATCCTGATCGTCCAGGCCACAGTGGGCTTCGCCCTCGCGGTGCTGGCCGAGGCGGCCCTGTCCTTCCTGGGGCTGGGCACGCCGCCGCCCACTCCTTCCTGGGGACGCATGCTGCAGGAGGGCCAGTCACTGCTGCAGGTGCAGCCGATGTTGGTGCTCTGGCCAGGCGCGGCCATCGCGGTGACCATCCTGGGCTTCAACCTGCTCGGCGACGGCCTGCGGGACCGCTTCGATCCGCGGATGGAGGTGCGGCGATGAACGACGCCGACGAGCGCAGCGCAGCGGGCCGAACGAGCACAGACCTGCTGGAGATCTCCGGGCTGCGGATCGGCACCTCCAGCACGGGGCTGGTCCACGGTGTCGACCTGACGATCGGCCGAGGAGAACGGGTGGGCCTGATCGGTGAGTCCGGATCCGGGAAGTCACTGACTCTGCTCGCCGCGATGGGGCTGCTGCCGGAGAACCTGCAGGCCTCCGGGTCGGTGGGGTTGGAGGGCGAGGGGGAGCTGATCGGAGCCCAGGAGCGCCGTCTGGCCGCAGTGCGCGGATCCCGGATCTCGATGGTCTTCCAGGAGCCGATGACGGCGCTGAACCCACTGATGCGGGTCGGTGAGCAGGTCGCTGAGACCATCCGCATCCATAGGGGCGGTGCGGGTGAGCAGCTGCATCACAGGGTCCTGGAGCTGCTGGACAGTGTCCGCATCCCGGAACCTGCCCGCGCAGCGCGTGCCTATCCCCATGAGCTCTCGGGAGGTCAGCGTCAGCGCGTCATGCTCGCCCTCGCCATGGCGAACCGACCTGACCTGCTGCTGGCCGACGAGCCCACCACCGCGCTGGACGTGACAGTGCAGCGCCAGGTGCTCGACATCATGGCCGACCAGGTGCGGCAGACCGGATCCTCGCTGCTGTTCGTCACCCATGATCTGGGCGTGGTGGCCTCTCTCTGCGATCGCGTCCTGATCATGCGCGAGGGTCAGATCGTCGAATCCGGGAGCACAGAGGAAGTCTTCAGAGCGCCCCAGCACCCGTATACGCGTGGGCTGCTCGCGGCCTCTGCTCTGGAGACCGACCCGCGCACCGGGCGGCTGAGGACCATCGGCGCTGGGGCAGGGGAGCAGCCGGCGTCGGGGTCGGCGTCGGATCCTGTGCCGGAACTGGGACGTGCACCGGGACCGGGATCTGCGCCGAGACATGAACCCGTGCCGGAGCCTGTACGGCGCCGGCACTCCCTCGGTCCCCATGAGGCTCTCTCCGGGGCGCGGCCGCAGATCTTCAACCAGACCGATGAGGCCCCGCTGCTGGCCGCGCGGGATCTCACCCGGACCTATGGACGCACCGGACCCCTCGGCGGCCGACGTCAGGTCCAGGCGCTGCGCGGGGTCTCCTTCGACGTGCGGGCCGGCCAGCGCTTCGGCATCGTGGGGGAGTCCGGCTGTGGGAAGTCCACCCTGCTGCGGATGCTCACCGGCCTCGAGGGGGACGGCTCGGGCTCAGTCACCGTGGGAGGCCAAGAGGTCCTGGGGAGGAAGGAGCGGCACCTGCGCTGGCTGCGGGACACCGCTCAGATCGTCTTCCAGGATCCCATGGGGTCACTGGATCCACGCATGCGGATCGGAGACGTGGTGGCTGAGCCCCTGCGGGGAGTCGCCCGTGAGGAACGGCGCAGCCGGGTGACGGCGATGCTGGAGGATGTGGGGCTGCCCGGTGCGGCCGCGGAGCGCTATCCGCATGAGTTCTCCGGCGGGCAGCGTCAGCGCATCGCCATCGCCCGAGCCCTGATCACCCGGCCCAAGATCCTGGTGGCCGATGAGGCGGTCTCAGCCCTGGACGTCTCGGTGCGCGCTCAGGTGCTCAACCTGCTCGACGACCTGGTCCGGGACTACGACCTGACGATGCTCTTCGTCTCCCACGACCTCCACGTGGTCCGCCACGCCTGCGACACCGTGGCGGTCATGCAGGAAGGCCGGATCGTCGAATGCGGACCGGCGGAGGCGCTGTTCGCAGAGCCCCAGCACTCCTATACGGCCTCGCTGATGGACTCTGTCCCGCCCGTGGCGGGCTAAGGCCCCCCCAGCCGCATGCAGAAGGGGCGGGGAGCGTTCCGAAGAACTGCTCCCCGCCCCTTCTGCATCTGCCGCTCAGGCGTGTGCGCTCAGTGCTGGGCGCTGGCCTTGGGCTCGCGGATCGAGGCATTGGACTCAGCGGCGCGGGACTCCATGGCGTCCAGGGGCTCGCCGTGCTCGCCGTGCAGATCCTGCTTCTCCAGGGAGTCGGACCGGCCGATCAGCTCCTTGGCCACGAGGAAGGTGCCGGTGTAGAGGCCCAGGAAGATCAGGCCGGGCAGCCAGACCGAGTCCAGATCCCAGAACATCAGTGCCACCACTGAGCCCATCAGCATGCCGAAGACCAGGAGGAAGACGAGGAAGTTCTGCAGGAAGCGGCCCTGGCCGGAGTAGGCGGCGACCTTACCGTTGCTGATCATGCTGGGGATCCCCTTTTTTCAGTACGAAGATTCGTTGCTGGCCGACTGACCAGCGCGGGTGCTGTTGTCTCCTACGATATCAAGAGAGGAGCTGGCCCCGATGCGCGTTGCCCCCGCGGCCACCACGGCCGCGGCATCTTCATAGGTGCGCACTCCGCCGGAGGCTTTGATGCCCAGCCGGCCGCCCACCACACGGTGCATCAGAGCGATGTCCTCGACCGTCGCACCGCCGCCGGCGAACCCGGTGGAGGTCTTCACGAAGTCCGCTCCTGCGGTCTCTGCGGCCCGGCAGACCAGCTCCTTGGCCTCCTCGCTCAGCAGAGCAGTCTCCAGGATCACCTTCAGGATCGCACCGCGGTCATGGGCGACGCCGGCGATGGCCTCGATCTGTGCGGCCACCTCATCCTCCTTGCCGGCATTGGCCAGAGCGATGTCGACCACCATGTCGATCTCCTCGGCCCCGGTCTCAGCAGCTTCAGCGGTCTCGGCCACTTTGGACATCGTAGTGGAGGCGCCCAGCGGGAAGCCCACCACAGTGCAGGTCCTGACCTCGGAACCCTCCAGCAGATGGACCACCAGCGGGACCCAGCGCGGGTTCACGCAGACGGAGGCGAAGCCGTGCTCGCGCGCCTCGGCCGCGACCGCGCGGATGGCGGCCTCGTCGGCGTCGGGCTTGAGCAGGGTGTGGTCGATCAGCGGTGCCATCTCCGCGGGGGAGGGGACGGGGGTGTCTGTCATCGTGGGGTCTCCTTCAAGCGTGGCGGCCGCCGACGGGCGGCTTGGAACAGTGAGGCGTGCTCAGAACAGCAGTTCAGCACGCCTCAGCTCAGCAGAGCAGTCATAGCCTCACGCAGCTGCTCGAGCCGCTCGGCGGCGCGGCCGCGGGCCTGTGCGATGGCGGCACGGTCGGCGTCGTCTCCGGCAGTGTCGTCCACCGTCTCGAGGTAGCACTTGACCTTGGGCTCGGTGCCGGAGGGGCGCACGATCACCCGGTCTCCGGCCTGTGTCAGGTAGATCAGAGCATCGGTCTTAGTGGCCTCGCTGAGCTCGGCTCCGGGAAGCGGGTCCCGGGTGAGGTCCAGAGCTTCGGTGACGGGGGAGCCGGCGATCTCGGCGGGCGGATCCTCACGCAGTGCGGCGGTCACCGCTCCCAGCTCGGAGAGGTCGTTGACCCGCACCGTGACCTGGCCGGTGAGGAAGACCCCGGCCTCCGCGGCGATCTCGTCCAGGGCCTCGATTGCGTCGGTTCCCCGGGCCTTCAGATCCGCCGCCAGCTCGGCGAAGATCAGGGCGGCGGAGACGCCGTCCTTGTCCTTCACATTGACCGGGTCCACGTTGAAGCCGATGGCCTCCTCGTAGCCGAAGCTCATGTTCTCCACGCGGGCCAGCCACTTGAAGCCGGTCAGAGTGGCAGCATGGCCCACACCGCGGACTGCGCAGAGCCGCTCCAGCAGCCGCGAGGAGACCACCGAGTTGGCCAGCACCGGAGCAGCGGAGCCCTCGGCTCCGGCGCCCGCCTGGGGACGCAGCGGCCCCCGGTCCAGCAGATGACGGCCCAGCAGGGCGCCGATCTCATCGCCGGAGAGCTGGCGCCACTGCTGCTCATGCGGGTCGAAGACGGAGGCGGAGAGCCGGTCGGCGTCGGGATCGTTGGCCAGGACCAGGTCGGCCCCATGCTCAGCAGCGGCCTTCAGTCCTAGGTCCAGAGCTCCGGGCTCCTCCGGATTGGGGAAGTCGGCGGTGGGGAAGTCCGGATCCGGTTCGAACTGCTCGGCCACGGGGATCACCGTGGTGAAGCCGGCGGCCTTGAGCAGGCTGGTCACCATCTCGCCGCCCACGCCGTGCATGGCGGTGTAGACCACGGTCAGGTCACGGTGGGGGAAGCGTTCGGCATCCAGCAGCTCCAGGGCCTCAGTCTCATAGGAGGCGCGGGCGGAGTCGTCGATGAGCTGGACGCCGGCGGGCACCGGGACCTCAGAGGCAGGCTGCACAGCCGGAGCCGGCGCATCCTCAGCGAAGTCCTGCTCCACGATCGCTGCGATCGTTGCGGCGATCTCCTGGTCCACCGGAGCGACGATCTGGGCCCCGACGCCGAGCCCGTCGGGCTCGAGGTGCCGGGAGAGCTCTCCGCCCAGGTAGACCTTATAGCCGTTGTCCTGCGGCGGGTTGTGGCTGGCGGTGACCATCACACCCACCTCGGCGTCCTGGACCAGCACCTGACGGGCCAGCAGGGGAGTGGGTCCTGGGCGCTCGAAGAGATGGACCTCCCAGCCGGCGTCGGAGAAGATCTGTGCCGTCTCTGCGGCGAACTCATCGGACTGGTGGCGCGCGTCGAAGCCGATGACGATCCTGCGCGCCGCCGGAGTGCTCACATCCTGCGGGTTGTCCGCCTGCGGCCGTGCGGCATCCAGCGTCTGCTCGGCGTACTTCAGCAGCCCGGCTGCGGTCTGGCGGACCACCAGGCGGTTCATCCGCAGCGGTCCTGCGCCCAGCTCGGCACGCAGGCCCGCCGTGCCGAAGGACAGCCGTCCGGAGAAGAGACGCTGCAGCTGGTCCTCAGCCTCGGCGTCTCCGGATTCGGCTCGATGCAGCAGATCCTCCAGGACGCTGCGGGTGGAGGGATCCGGATCCAGTTCGATCCAGCGGCGGACGGTCTTCACCAGGGCGGCGTCGGACAACTCAGTCTCCTCGAAGGCTCAGGCAGTCAGGGTTTCGGTGATGATCTGGGTCAGCAGGGCTGAGATGCGCGGGGCGGCCTCGCGGCCGGCATCGATGACCTCTTGGTGGCTCAGCGCCTCGCCGGTGGTGCCCGCCGCGGCATTGGTCACCAGCGAGATGCCGAAGACCTCCATGCCGGCGGCCCGGGCGGCGATGGCCTCCAGGGCGGTGGACATGCCCACCAGGTCCGCACCGATGGTGCGCAGCCAGCGGATCTCCGCGGGGGTCTCGTAGTGCGGCCCGGGCAGCTGGGCGTAGACGCCCTCGGGCAGGCTGGGGTCGATGCCCCGGGCGATCTCGCGGATGCGCGGGGAGTACAGATCCGTCATGTCCACGAAGTGCGCGCCGCGCAGCGAGGAGGTTCCGGTCAGGTTCAGATGGTCACTGATCAGCACGGGGCTGCCCGGGGCCCAGTCCGGGTTCAGCCCGCCGCAGCCGTTGGTCAGCACCATGATCTCCGCGCCGGCCGCAGCCGCGGTCCGCACACCGTGGGCGACGGCGTCGACACCGCGGCCTTCGTAGTGGTGGGTGCGCGCTCCGACCACCAGGATGTGGTGGCCTGAGGCGGTGCGGATGGCCGTGAGGCGGCCCGAATGCCCGGCCACGCCGGAGACGTGGAATCCGGGCACCTCCTCGGCGTCGACGACGGCCACCGTCTCACCCAGCTGGTCGGCGGCCTCGCCCCAGCCTGAGCCCAGGGTGCAGGCCAGGTCGAAGCGCTCGATCCCGGCGCGCTGCAGGATCACCCCAGCGGCCTCCTCGGCCAGAGCGTTGGCCGGGGCAGTGGGGTCGTTGGTGGGGGTCAGTCCCGGATCAGGCACGACATGCTGGGAGAGCTCCCCAGCGACCTGCTCTGCTCGGCTGCGGGTGTACTCCATAGTGCTGGGATCCTGCTTCGGCTCCATCGGGCTCATGCTCTCAATCTACTCGCCGGGTTCTGCCACGTGCAGGTGCAGGCGGCGGGCGGCCTCGGAGAGGGAACCGGTCAGCGACGGGTAGACGGTGAAGGTCGAGGCTACATCGTCGACGTGCATCTTCTGCGTCACCGCCAGGGCCAGCGGGAAGATCAGCTCAGAGGCCCGCGGAGCCACCACCACGGCGCCGATCACAGTGCCGGATCCCTTGCGGGAGAAGATCTTCACGAAGCCTTCGCGGATGTTCGTCATCTTGGCCCGCGGGTTGGTGGCCAGGTCCAGCTTGACCACATCGGCCTGGTACTTCCCGGAGTCCACCTGCTCCTGGGTGACGCCCACCGTGGCGATCTCCGGGGAGGTGAAGACGTTGGAGGCTACCTGGTGCAGCTTCAGCGGCTTCACACCCTCGCCCTGCATGTGGGCCACGGCGATGCGTCCCTGCATCGCCGCCACAGAGGCCAGCGGCATCATGCCGGTGCAGTCGCCGGCCGCGTAGATGTTGTTGGCCGTGGTGCGCGAGACGGTGTCCACCCGGATGTGGCCGGAGTCGGCGACCTCCACACCGCATTCCTCCAGGCCGATGCCCTCGGTGTTGGGGATCCCGCCCACAGCCATCAGGCAGTGGGACCCCTCCAGGACTCGGCCGCCTGTGAGGGTGACCCGCACGCCCTGTTCGGTGCGCTCCACCGATTCGGCGCGGGACTTCGAGGCGACCTTGACGCCGACGCGGGCGAAGGAGTTCTCCAGCACGCGGGCGGCGTCGGCGTCCTCACCCGGGAGCACCTGCTCACGGGAGGAGACCAGGGTGACGTCGGCTCCGAGGCGGCGGTAGGCCGAGGCGAACTCGGCGCCGGTGACCCCGGAGCCCACCACGATCATGTGCTCAGGAACTTCGGTGAGGTTGTAGGCCTGGGTCCAGTTGAGGATGCGCTCGCCGTCGGGAACCGCAGTGGGCAGCTCGCGGGGATGGGCGCCGGTGGCGACGATGACGGCGTCGGCCTCGATGAGTTCGGTCTCCCCCGCAGGGTCGGTGACCTCGATGCTGTGCGGGGGCACCAGGCGTCCCTTGCCCTTGACCACGGTGACTCCGGCGGCCTCCAGAGTGGTGTGGATGTCGGAGGACTGGTCGTGGGCCAGCTTCAGCAGACGTTCGTTGACCTTGGAGAAGTCGGCCCAGGCCTCCGTCTCGTAGTAGTCGTTCTCATGGCTCTCGCCGAAGCGCACACCGAACGCGGTGGAGGCGTTGACACGCCGCATCGCGTCAGCTGTGGCGATCAGCGTCTTGGAGGGGACGACGTCGGTCAGCACCGCCGACCCGCCGAGTCCCTTGTCCTCGACGATGGTGACGTGGGCACCGGCGTCGGCCGCAACCATGGCGGCCTCATAGCCGCCGGGCCCGCCTCCGAGGATCGCGATGCGGTCAGGAGCGAAGCGCTTGCGAAGTTTGTCCATAGTCACATCTGCCATCGTATCCGCTAGAGTGAATCTCTGATGATCAGTGAAGCCCCCGTCGGAATGAGCGCGGGGGCGCTGAAGAAGGGCAGGTGGAATCGCGGTGACGCTGGGCCTTGATCGCACCGAAGCGGCGATCATCAACGCGATCCCCAGTCTGCCCATCCACTCTTCGGTGCTCCTGGTTCTGGTCGCCGGGCTCTTCCTGGCCGCACTGGTCGTACGAGCCCAGAGGGTGTCGGCCCGCCAGCCGGCGCCGCAGAAGAGACGAGGTCTCTCGGCCCGTCGGGCGCGGGCTGCACGCCGGGGTGTGCAGCGTCTGCGCCGACAGGTGCTCGAGAGACGGGAACGAAGGGCGAATATGACCGTCACGACTGACAGCACGTTCACCATCCGCTGGGGGCGCACCCTGGTGGCGCTGGTGGGGGTGGTCGCACTGCTCACCGCCGTGGTGACCGGAGTCCTGGCCGCCGCGGGATCGGTGCTGGCCGCCACGCCGCTCACGGCTCTGGGAGTCTTTGTGCTCTCTGTGGTGACGCTGCGCTCGATGGCCGTGGTGCGCCGCAGACGGCAGCGCCGTCGGCGGATCGAATCCGTGATGCGGGAGGCGATGTATCCCGACGCCGAGGACCCGGCCCTGCGTCCGGCCCCAGTGGGTGCCCCCTACGATGCGCTCAGCTCAGATGTCCGTGGTGTCGGCGGACCGAACTCCCTGCAGCAGGTGGACGAGGATGGTCTGCCGGTGGAGGTGGAGCGCACCTTCGGACAGACTGCCGATGAGCATGCCGCTGCCGTGGAGCAGGCCCGTCGGGCAGCGGCTCAGGGTGCGGCGGCGCAGGCCGCGGCTGTTCAGCCTCAGGGCGCCTGGGAGCCCCGTGAGGTGCCCAAGCCTAAGTATCTGGAGGCGGAGAAGGCCCAGCGGCCGCTGCCGCAGCCGCTGGTCCAGGAGGAGGCCAAGCGCCCGAGCACCGAGGTCAGGCTCAGCCCCAGTGCGCAGGCCGCCCCGCCGCAGAAGACCGGCCAGAAGCAGAAGACCGAGAAGAGCCGGTCGATGGACCTGGACGAAGTGCTCAAGCGCCGACGCGCCTGATCGCCGCAGGAGAGACCACCGGACATGGGACTTCAGACCCCTCGGGCTGCACCGTCGCAGAACACCTCCCAGCTGGAGGCGCAGCAGCTTGCCTTCCTGGAGTCCTATGACGCCCATTCACCGATCGCCGTGGCCATTCAGCATTCCGGGGTCTATGCGACGTCGATCCAGCTGGAATCGGTCCAGCACCGCCCCGGCGCCGGTGTCACCGGGATCTACCGGGTGGCCACCGCCCGTCCGGTGATGCCCAGCACCTGGTCCGCCGGGGTGTACACCCAGACCTCGGACCATGTGGATGAGCTCTACGTGGGGATGACCACTGAGCCGGTTCCCCAGGATGCCCAGGGCGTGGTCTTCTCGCACAGCCCCTACGGACCGCTGGCGGTCTGGCAGCATCCGCTGGACCCGGCGCTGCCCGGTCTGCGCCTGGCCACCGACCCGGCCTCGGTCACTGAGCATTGGGGGTTCGGCAGGACTCTGGTCGCCTTGGAGACCATCAGCTATCGGCCGCTGCGTCGGGCCGTGATCGCCGCGGATTTCGACGACGGCAGCCGCCTGTTCCTCAAAGTGCTGCGCTCCGGCCGCGCCGCCGATCTGGACGCACGGCACCGGATGCTGCTGGACGCTGGGATCCCTGCCCCGCAGCCGACGCGTGAGCCGGTCTCCGACGTGGTGGCTCTGGCCGAAGGACCCGGTGTGTCACTGGCCGAGCATTTCCTGGCCGACGGGGCCGTTCACCTGGCCCCGGAGCAGTTCATCGGCCTGCTGGACCAGATGCCCGCTGAAGTCATGACCCTGCCGGCCCGGGACGCCTGGACGGACCGGCTGCCGGCCTACGCGTCGGCGGCGGCGTCTGCCCTGCCGCACTGCACCGATCGGATCCGTGCCGTGGAGGCGACCATCCTCAACGGCCTGCCGCAGACCGACCGCGGCCCGGCGGTGCCCACCCACGGTGACTTCTACGAGGCCAACCTGCTGATGAACGGCTCGGCGATCTCATGCCTGCTGGATGTGGACTCACTGGGCCCCGGTCACCGCGTGGATGACCTGGCCTGCTTCCTGGGGCACCTGGCCGTTCTGCCGGCCGTGGACTCCCGCTACGTGCATGCTCCGGCGGCCTTCGACCGCTTCGCCCGCGTGTTCGCTCAGACAGTGGACCCGGCGGCGCTGCAGCTGCGAGCCGCCGCAGTGAGCCTCTCTCTGGTGGCCGGGGCGAGAGACTCCCGCCGCAGCGGATGGGAGATCCAGGCCGAGCACCGGCTCACCTGCGCCGAGGCTCTGCTGGGGCTCACTGCTCCCGCGCCAGCTCTTCCCCGGTGGCCAAGCGATATCCAGCCCCACGCACTGTGACGATCCGCTGGCTGCCCAGCTTGTTGCGCAGGTAGCGGATATAGACGTCGACGAGGTTGGAGCTGGTCTCGGCAGCGCTGTCCCAGACCATCGCCAGCAGCTGATCCCGGGAGAGGACCTGTCGAGGATGGGTCAGCAGCACCTCGGCCAGGGCGAACTCACGGGCAGAGAGCTCCACCGGCTCTCCCTCGACTGAGGCCTGACGCGTGGGCACCTCCAGAACGACGCCCAGATGCTCCAGACGCTCCGACGGCTCCCGTTCGGCACCGGCGATGGATGCCGCCCCGGCGGCGTCGTCCGAGCTCTTCAGCCGCAGTTTCACCCGGGCGATGAGCTCTTCGACGCGGAAGGGTTTGGACATATAGTCCTGGGCGCCGGAGGAAAGCCCGTGGACCGTGTCCTCCACAGAGGTGCGGGCGGTCAGGATGATCACCGGGATCTCGTCACCGCCGGAGCGGATCTTCTCCAGCACGTCGAAGCCGTCCATCTGGGGCAGTCCCAGGTCGAGGATGACCAGGTCGAAGGAGCCGTTGGCCAGCTGGACGATCGCTTGGGTGCCGCTGCCGGCCTGTTCGGACTCGAAGCCTGCGGCTCTGAGGCCTTTGGCGATGAAGGAGGCGATGCGCGTCTCATCCTCGACGATCAGAATCCGACTCATCGGTGTTGTCCTCACGGCCTGATGCGGCGCTTCAGCCGGGTCAGTTCGCGGCGCAGCTCTGCGGCCTCGTCCGTGCGGCCCAGCTGCATCAGGGCGTCGATCCGACCTTCGAGGGTCTCGGCGGAGAGCTCGGCGTCGGATTCCCGGCGGTCGGTGGCCATGCGGAAGATCGCCTCGGCCTCTTCGGGTCGGTCCATCTCCAGCAGGACCTTGGCGGCGAAGACCTCGGCCTCTCCGGCGGCCGGGTCGTCTTCCGCCTCGGTGAAGAGGTCCGCGGCGCGCAGCGCCGCGGAGACCGCCTCGGTGCCCTGGCCGAGGGCCAGGTGGCCACGGGCCAGGGTGTCGGTGACATCGGCGATCTGCCACGGAGTCCCGTGCTCCTCGGCGATGCGCAGCGCCTTCTCCAGGTGGGGCAGGCCCGCGGCATCTTCGGTGCGGGTGAGCAGGTGCCCCAGCGAGTGCAGCGCCTGCATCAGCACCAAGGGGTCCTGATCGTCGGACTGCTCGGCCAGTCGCAGCCCCTGCTGATAATGGGTGCGGGCGGCGTCGGTGCGCTCCAGGGAGGCCGCCAGCGCGCCGGCCGCCAGATGGGCCCGCACCGCCTCCTCCAGCTCATCGGAGGAGACGAACAGTTCGGCGGCCTCCTCCCAGTGGGCCATGGCCTCCACGGGACGGCGCTGCTGGGTGACGGCATGACCCAGCCCCATCAGCGCCCGGCCGCGGGTGGAGAGGTCCTCGTCGGTTCCGGCCAGTCGGACAGAGAGGCCGTCAAGGACCTTCTCGGCCTCCTCATGGCGCTGCAGCTCGAGGAGCTGTTGGCCCAACGCCAGGCTGAGCATGCGTGACTCGTCGAACTCGCCCAGCTCGGCCTGCTGCACGGCGACCTTCCAAGCGAGCACGGAGATCTCGCCGTCTTCCAGGACAGCGGTCATGCCGGCCAGCAGAGCGGCGGCGGAGGCAGCACCTTTGCGCACGCCGCAGGCGGCATAGAGCTCCACGGAGATCATCGCGTCCTCCATGGCCTCCTCGTGGCGCTCCTGATGGTGATTGACCGTGGCGCGCAGCATCGCCATGGCGCCGCGGACTGCTCGGTTGGTGGGAGCGGTCATGACCTGTTCGGCCACGCTCAGGGCCTCCTCGACCTCTCCGGAGAGCAGCAGGGCGTGGGCCAGGAACATGCGGGAGCCGGCCAGCGCCTGGGGCTTGTCCTGGGCGCTGAGGACCTCGCAGGCCTCGCGCACCAGAGGAAGACAGGCCTGAGGGCCTTCGTCGTGCAGGACGCGGACGGCCAGGGAGGAGAGGACATCGGCCAGGATCAGGGAGCCGGGTGCGTCTGTGCGCAGGTCATCGGCCACCCGTCGCAGGATCTCGCCCTCGACGCGGTCGGGTTCGCGCAGCAGTATGCCGCCCAGCTGCTCCTCCACATCGGCCTGGTGGCTGCGTCCCAGCTCACGCAGCAGGCTGACGCGTCGGGCCAGATAGGGGGCGGCGAGGTCCGAGGATCCGCGCATCTCGTTGACCCCGGAGAGGACGCGCAGCAGCATCAGCCGGTTCTCCGGGTCCTGGGCCCCGGGCGCCTCCAAGCCGCGCGACGCCGCCTCCAGAGCAGCGGTATAGCGTTCCCCGTAGGCGGCCTCATAGGCGAGGTCCACCCACCCGCGGGCAGTCTCGGCGGTGGGTTCGCCGTCTGAGGGCTGGTGGAGGACGCAGCGCAGACGTTCCATGAGCTCACCGGTCATCTTTCCAAGGGTAGCGCGTTTGGGAGGTGCCTCCGTCTGAGCATCTAGACTTGTCGTCATGATTTCTTCCGCCGGAGCGGCCGCCCAGCGCCTCACAGTGACCTTCGGTGTCGCGGCCCTGACTGTGACCGGATGCTCAGGTCCGCCCCCGGCGCAGGAGCCCACCGGCGACGCCGCGGAGCGGGCGTGGACCATGGTGGTCGGAGACCACCCGTTGGACCGCACGGTGGCCTACGTCTATTCGTTGGCCCTGAACTCCCGGGACACTCCGACGCTGGTGGAGAGCCGCGAGGAGGGCCCTGCGGACCTCGTGGAGGACCTGGGGGAGCGCGAGGAGGACGAGGGGACGCAGATCCTGCTGTCCCGGACGATGTCCCTGGCTGAGTCGCTGGATCCGACCGGCTACGAGGAGCTCACCTCCCAGGCGGAGGAGGCTGTGGCGCCGGCCGCCTCGGCGGAGGACCTGACCGAGCTGATCTCCTCGGGTCTGACCGGCGCGGAGATGCTGGAGCCTGCGGCCGGGGTGCTGGACAACTCGATGGTGATCACTTCGATCACTGCTGAGCAGCATGAGATCTCCTCCGGCGCGGACAGTCCGGAGGATCCATCCTTCGCTCAGGCCTGCGACGAGTTCGAAGTGGGGGTGCGTCAGGGTCTGCAGAATCCGGGGCCGCTGCTGGAGGAGCTCTACGGATGTGAGCCGGAGCAGATCGTGGAGGGCCCTGAGTCCGAACTGATCCAGAGCCTGATCAGCGCTGAGATCGAAGCGGCTGTGCTGACCACCTCGCACCCGCAGATCAGCCAGAATGCCCTGATCGCTCTGGAGGACTCAGAGCGGGCCTTCCCGGAGGAGCAGTTCCTGACTGTGGTGGACTCCGAGATCGTCGAGGAGGTGCCCGACGTCGTCGAGGAGATCTCCGGAGCGCTCGACGACGACGCGCTGGCCACACTGCGTCAGCTCATCGACGGTGAGGACGGTCTGGAGCCGGAAGAGGCCGCCGAATACTGGCTGGTGGACAACGACTACATCGCCGAGCCCGAAGACTGGGGATGAGCACGCGCTGAACCTGCGCTGTTCAGGAGGGGAATTCTCCTGCTGTCCTCTTTTCAGATTGTTGACAATTGGGGCAGAATCTCTCTATGGAGGAATTCGAGGAGTTCACGCAGGCGCAGAAGCTCCGCAACGTCCGCTACGACGTCCGGGGCCCCATCGCAGTGGAGGCGGCACGCCTCGAGCAGGCGGGCCATCGCATCACCAAGCTGAACATCGGCAATATGGCGCCCTTCGGCTTCGAGGCGCCGGATTCCATCCTGGTCGACATGATCAAGAATCTGCCCACCGCCCAGGGCTACTCCGATTCCAAGGGCATCTATTCCGCCCGGACTGCGGTGGCGCAGTATTACCAGACCAAGGGCATGAAGGATGCCGACGTCGAGGATGTCATCCTCGGCAACGGCGTCTCCGAGCTGATCACGATGACGCTGCAGGCGCTGATCAACCCCGGCGACGAGATCCTGATCCCGGCCCCTGACTACCCGCTGTGGACCGGCATCACGGCACTGTGCCAGGGCACTCCGGTCCACTACATCTGCGATGAGTCCAACCATTGGTGGCCGGATCCGGAGGAGATCGAGTCAAAGATCACGGCGCGGACCAAGGCGCTGGTGCTGATCAATCCGAATAACCCCACCGGCGCGGTCTACCCCCGAGAGATCCTCGAGGCGATGGTCGACGTCGCTCGGCGCCACGACATCATGCTGTTGGCTGATGAGATCTACGAGAAGATCACCTACGACGGCGCGGAGATGATCAACGCCTGCACGCTCTCCGACGATGTCTTCACCATCACCTTCTCCGGGCTCTCCAAGACCTGGCGCGTGGCCGGCTTCCGCTCCGGGTGGATGTACATCTCAGGGCCGAAATATCGGGCCAAGAACTACCTCGAGGGCCTGAGCCTGATGTCGAACCTGCGCATGTGCCCCAACGTGCCCGCCCAGCACGCCATCCAGACGGCCCTGGGCGGCTATCAGTCCATCGACGAGTTCATCCATCCGGGCGGGCGGCTCTACGAGCAACGCAATGTGGCCTATAAGCTGCTCTCCGACATCGAGGGTGTTCAGGTGGAGCAGATGGACGGGGCGATGTATCTCTTCCCGCGGCTGGATCCGGAGATCTATCCCATCGAGAACGATGAGGCCTTCGTGATCGAGCTGCTGCGTCAGCAGAAGATCCTGGTCTCCCACGGGCGCGCCTTCAACTGGGTGGACGACCAGCACTTCCGCCTGGTCGCGCTGCCCGCGGTCGAAGAGCTGGAGGAGGCCATCGCCGGCATCGCCGACTTCCTGACCGGCTACCGGGACGCCCTCATCCGCGGCTGAGGCCTTCCACATGGCGGGTGAAGTTCGTCAGTGCTTCGTCCCAGCCGTCATAGACGAAGCCGTCGCCGGGCTCGCCGGCTATCCCACGCAGGTGCAGGACGAGTTCGGTCTGCTCGTCGGTCATCGTGTAGGCCAGGCGGCCTCCCACCTGGACGTCGAAGGAGATGGAGTCGGTGCTCACGCCGAAGGGGTGCAGCCAGTGGGCGAGCTCCTCCTCCTCGATCCAGGCGCGCCACACCAGGCTCCGCGGCGCGTTGAGAATGCGGGTGATGGTGAATTCTGCTGCAGAAGTCATCGTTGTTCAGTCCTTGACGTGCTGGGCGAAGGCCGGGGCGGCTGCTCAACCATAGGGGGCGTCGCGGAGAACTCGACAGGTCTCTCGTCCGGCCGCTGTCGGGCGACGAGGGGGTCTGAGGCGGACGGTGCCGCGACCTGTGTCGGACCTGTGTCGCATGTCCCACAGTGCAAGCTCCGCTGAGCCTAAGATGAGGGGATGCAGGAATTCGAGGAGTTCACCCAGTCGCCCAAGCTCCAGCACGTCCGATACGACGTCCGTGGCCCGATCGCCCAGGAGGCGGCGCGGCTGGAGCGCGAGGGCAACAGGATCACGCGGCTGAACATCGGCAACCCTGCTCCCTTCGGCTTCGAGGCTCCGGACTCGATCCGGGCCACGATGATCAACAATCTGGCGCAGGCTCAGGGCTACTCGGATTCCCGGGGGATCTATTCGGCACGCATCGCCATCGCCCAGTACTACCAGTCCCGCGGCATGACCGAGGCGGACCCGGATGACGTCTACCTCGGCAACGGGGTCTCCGAGCTGATCTCCATGGTGCTTCAAGCCATGTTGGCCTCCGGCGACGAGGTGCTCATCCCCTCGCCGGACTACCCGCTGTGGACCGGTGCCACCGCTCTCTCCGGCGGCAAGGCCGTCCACTACATCTGCGATGAGTCGAACTCCTGGTGGCCGGATCCCGAAGAGGTGGAGTCCAAGGTCACCGACCGGACCAAGGCGCTGGTGCTGATCAATCCGAACAACCCCACAGGCGCCGTGTACCCCCGGGAGATCCTCGAGGCCATGGTGGACATCTGCCGCCGGCACAACCTGATGCTGCTCTCGGATGAGATCTACGAGAACATCACCTTCGACGACGCGGAGATGGTCAACGCCTGCACCGTGGTGCGCGAGACCGGCAACGACGTCTTCACCATCACCTTCTCCGGGCTCTCCAAGACCTGGCGCGTGGCCGGCTTCCGCTCCGGCTGGATCTATCTCTCCGGGGCCACCCACCGCGCACAGAACTATCTGGAGGGCCTGACCCTGCTGATGAATATGCGCATGTGTGCCAACGTCCCCTCCCAGTACGCGATCCAGGCGGCCCTGGGCGGACACCAGTCCATCGAGGACCTCATCGCTCCCGGTGGGAGGCTCTACGAGCAGCGCACCCTCGCTCACCGTTTGCTCTCCGAGATCGAGGGCGTGGACGTCCATCAGGCCGACGGGGCCCTGTATCTCTTCCCACGGCTGGATCCGGAGATCTATCCCATCGAGGACGATGAGGCCTTCGTGATCGAGCTGCTGCGTCAGCAGAAGATCCTGGTCTCCCACGGGCGGGCCTTCAACTGGATCGACTCCAACCACTTCCGGCTGGTGACCCTGCCCAATGTGGAAGAGCTGGAGAGCGCCATCGCCGGCATCGCCGAGTTCCTCAGCGACTACCGCGACGCCGCCGCCACGCGCTGACCGCACCCGGACGCTGACCGCACCCGGACGCTGGCTGGCCGCAGGTCGGAGGCGACCCGCCGGACTGACCCGGGCTCGTCACTTCCGCCGGGTCAATCTTCCTCGGACGGGCCCTCCAAGGATTTCCTGACCTCTTCGAGCCGGGTGGTGGCGCCGTCGAGCCAGCGCTCGCAGCGGTCGGCAAGCGCCTCGCCGCGCTGCCAGAGAGCCAGTGACTCCTCCAGCGGCGCCCCTCCGGTCTCCAGCTTGGTCACCACGGCGATCAGCTCCTCGCGAGCCTGCTCGTAGGAGAGCTGCTCGACGTCGTCGAGCCGTGCAGCGGCGAAGGACGTCTCCGCGGTCTCGGGGGTGTTCTCACTCATCGTGTCTCTCCTGACGTCACGTCGGTCACATCTGCGGTGAATTCTCCTGCGGCCACCATGACCCGGACCTCTGTGCCCGGTGTCAGCTCGGCGGCGTCGCGGATGATCTGCTGCTGGGACTGGACCACGGCATAGCCGCGGTCCAGTGTGGACTGCGGGGACAGCCCTGTGACCCTGGCCCGGGTGTGGGTCACCCAGTCCTGGGCGCGGGCTACTGCGGCCTCCATGGAGACCAGGGCTCGACGCCGGAGGCTCACCAGATCTTCGCGGCGGGCTGAGATCATATCCTCTGGGCGGGCCAGCACCGGACGGGAGCGCACCGCTTCCAGCCATTCGGTCTCCCGGGCGATGAGCCGCTGAACACCTTGGGACATCCGTGAGCGTGCCGCTGTGATGTTCTCGCGCTCCTGGAGCTCCTCCGGGACGAGCAGCTTGGCTGAGCCGGTCGGCGTGGAGGCCCGCACATCGGCCACCTCGTCGAGCAGCGGGCGGTCCGCCTCGTGCCCGATGGCCGAGACCACCGGGGTCCGGGCGGATGAGACCGCGCGGATCAGCCGCTCATCGGAGAAGGGAAGCACCACCTCTTCGAGCGCGCCGCCGCCGCGGGCGATCACGATCACGTCCACTGCGGGCATCGCGTCCAGCTCGGCCAGGGCCTCCGCCACTGCGGTGGGGGCGGCAGTGCCCTGGACGGCCACCTCGCGGATCTCGAACTCTGCGGCGGCCCACCGAGCGTGGACGTTGCGCAGCACGTCCTTCTTCGCGTCCGAATCCCGGCCGGTGATCAGCCCGATGCGCGTCGGCAGCAGCGGCAGCGGCTGCTTGCGCGAGGGTTCGAAGAGCCCTTCGGCGGTCAGTTCGCGCTTGAGCTGTTCCACCCGGGCGAGCAGATCGCCCAGGCCCACCGGACGCATCTGGTGGGTGACCAGGGAGAGCCGTCCGGTCTTCTCATAGAGGTTCGGTTTGACCTGGGCCACCACGCGGGAGCCGGGCTGGACCACGCCGTCGAGGCCGGAGGCCACATGCCGCCATGCCACGCAGGAGAAGGAGACCTCCTGTTCGAGGTCCCGCAGGGTCATCCAGGCGTTGCCGTTGCGCAGGGTGAACTCCACCAGCTGGCCCTCCACCCAGGTGGGGGCCACCCGGTCGATATGGGCTTTGAGCTTGCCGGAGAAGTGAGACAGGGGCCATGGGGATTCCGCCGAGGTCTCGTGGCTGGAGCCGGGTAGGGTTGCCATGGTGACAGCCTATTGCAGGTCAGTGACATGGATCTGCGCCCTGTGGACAACTCTGGAGGTCTCGCCCCGATGCGCAATGCTCTCGCCGTCCTGTGCCTGATCCTCAGCGGTGCTCTGTCGATCGGAGCATTGGGGGCGCATCAGATCGACCAGCTGCTCCGCGACGAGGAGCCGCTGCAGGAGATCGCCGGGGATCTGCCCCAGGACGAGGAGTTCGGGGAGGCCGTGACACAGATCATGGTCTCCGAGCTCTCGGATCAGCTGCCGGAGCAGGCCCGCAGCTTCATCGGTGGGGGAGTCGAGGGCTTCATCAGCGGCGCGGTGCAGGACCTGCTCGACGATCAGCGGATGCACGAGGCCTGGGACGAGACGCTGCAGACCACCCGTGAAGGCTATGTCGATCGGCTGGAGCGGCTCTTCGAACAGGGCAGCAGCGGCAGTGCCTCAGAGCTGGACGTCCACGTGGAGCTGCAGCCGTTGGCCGGTGCCGCCATCAGCTCCATCGTGGACCGAATTCCCCTGGTCGACGCCGACAGCTTCGACATCCCCACTCCGGAGCTGGAGGTCGACATCGCCGCGGCCGCCACAGACGACGACGTCGACCCCTACACCTGGGCCACAGTGGCGATGGTCTCCCAGCATTGGCTGTGGATCGGCGTCGCCGCGGGTGTGCTGGCGGTGCTGGGACTGGCGCTCGGGCGGGGCCGCGGACGTGGAGCTGCGCTGGCCCTGGGCGGGATCACCGCCGCCCTGGGTGGGCTCTGGGTTGCGCTGAACGTGGCCTCCCCGGACTTCGACATGCCCGATGAGCTGCCTCAGGAGAACGTCGCGATCCTGGACTTCGTCCAGGCCCAGTTCACCGACTGGGCGCAGCCTAGCTGGTGGTTCTTCGTGGCCGGTGCGGCCGGCGTCGTGGTGCTGGGGGTGCTGGGTGCGCTGGTGGCCCGGCCTGTACAGCGCCGGTAGACTTGAGCTATGACCACCACCGCAGCGCCTGACCGTTCTCACGCCTCGCGCCAGCACATCTCGGTCCCCACACCGATGGTTCCGCGCCGGCGTCGCAGCCCGGAGGAGGTGGCGGCCGCCTCGACGTTCGAGGGGCCCCGAAAGGTCCTGCTCGCCGCTCCGCGCGGCTACTGCGCCGGCGTCGACCGTGCCGTGATCGCCGTGGAGAAGGCTCTGGAGACTCACGGCGCTCCGGTCTATGTGCGCAAGGAGATCGTGCACAACCGTCACGTGGTGGACACGTTGACGGAGAAGGGCGTCATCTTCGTCGAAGAGGCCGAGGAGGTTCCCGAGGGTGAGCTTCTGGTCTTCTCAGCGCACGGCGTCTCCCCGGCGGTCAAGCAGTCCGCGGCCGAGCGGAACCTGGAGACCATCGACGCCACCTGTCCGCTGGTGACCAAGGTCCACCGTGAGGCCGTGCGCTTCACCACCAAAGACGAGTACCACATCCTGCTCATCGGTCATGACGGCCATGAGGAGGTCGAAGGCACCTTCGGCCACGCTCCGGAGTCGACCACCATCGTCAACGGGCCGTGGGAGGTGGACCAGATCGAGGTCCCGGACCCGGACCGGCTGATCTGGCTGAGCCAGACCACGCTCTCGGTGGACGAGGCCATGGAGACGGTGGCCAAGCTGCGTGAGCGGTTCCCCAATCTGCAGGATCCGCCCAGCGATGACATCTGCTACGCCACCTCCAACCGACAGGCTGCGATCAAGAAGGTCGCCCCGCAGGTCGACCTGGTGATCGTGGTCGGCTCAGCGAACTCCTCGAACTCGGTTCGGCTGAAGGAGGTCGCCGAGGAGTACGGCGCCAAGCGGGCTGAGCGGGTGGACTACGCCAACCAGGTGGACGAGGCGTGGTTCGAAGACGCCCAGACCGTCGGCGTGACCTCGGGTGCCTCCGTTCCGGAGGTGCTGGTCCAGGAGGTGCTGCGCCTGCTGGAGGAGTACGGCTACGGCGACGTCGAGGAGGTCGTCACCGCCGAGGAGGACATCGTCTTCTCCCTGCCCAAGGAGGTCCGCAAGGCCCTCAAGGACGCAGGAGCCGACGACGTCGGCCGCGGCGGTCGCCGCCGCAGCGCCTGCAACACGGAGTAGGGGGCGTGAGCGAGGAGACCAGCAG